>CALKIA010000084.1 GCA_937988705.1 uncultured Chloroflexota bacterium
GGGCAATGACGAAGAATTAATCGAGTTATTTGAGCAGTCTCTCTATGAAGTTCGGTTGTACGCGCGTAATCATCCGCGGGTGAATATTGGTGTATGACTGATCCGCACGCGCAGTGCATTCAGTTTGTGCCTGAGAGGGACGCCATGCGTGGCGTCCGTTTGGTTTGTTGATCGCAGATGCGATGTATCACGTTCTTGCAACGAATTCTTTAGAACTTGCGTGACAGAGTACGAAAGCCGCCCCGCTTCATAAATCCGCCCGAAACCCGCTGGACAGCAGATGTACGCTGCTGCATACATCTTGAGTGACAGAACAATTAAGAAAACCTTCCTAATGATCCCATAATGTCATGGTATTCTAAAACATGAGAATCATTTCGCGTCCGACGATGTCATCCCATCCTGATTGGTGATGAGCGACTTTCGTCAAACTTCAGCAGCGCTCTGGTCAAGTCAAAGGTTTATCGATGATGTATTCTCATTAGTTCCAGACACTCTCTCCGCGTCGATTGATCGGAAGATCACTGCTTTACCAGCTTAGCTACCACCTGCCCCGGCGGTTTGGTTCATCTTCAACCTTTTCCATACTCATGTCTGTATCAAGGAGTCATAGCGTGAAATTCTCTGCTCTCATCATTGTTCTCATTAGCCTGCTGACTGCACTGGTTGCCTGTGCACCGCAACCTGCACCCACTCCCACTCCTACTAGCGCGCCACCCGCAATCACGCTGCAAATCTCCGGATCTGGCAGTACATCGGCGATTCTCACGGCCGTAGCCGATGAGTTTGAGGCGGCGAATCCGGGTTATATCCTCGAAGTGCTGCCGGGTTCAGGTACCGGGGGTGGGGTGACGGGCACGATTGAGGGGACGCTCGATCTGGCGGCGCTATCACGCCCGGCCAACGCCAGTGAAACGGAACAGGGGATTGTCTCTGTACAGTTTGGCACCAGTTCTACGGCCATTATCACCCATTCAGAGGTCGGTGTGAGCGAACTGACCAGCGAACAGGTCAGCGGTATTCTAACGGGCAGCATCACGAATTGGTCCGAGGTGGGTGGCGGCGATTTGCCCATTACCCTGTATATTCGTGAACCCGAAGAAGGCAACACGGGCGATATTCGCGATACCTACATTGGCGAAGCAGAATTTGCGGCGACCGCGGTGGTCATGACCAGCCAAACCGACATGCAAAATGTTGTGAGCAGCGTCGCTGGGGCCTTCGGCTATGCCACCTGGGCGACGGTCGTCGCCAACAATGCCAATGTGACGAATGTGATTGTGGACGGACTGGGCGTGGAGAACCCGCCGGAAACGATGACCGCTTACATGGGCGTAGGTTATCTCAGCACACGTGCCAGCGAAGTTCTTCCCCTGGTTGACTGGCTGGTATCTGAAGACGGACAAGCTGCGCTGCAGGCGATCGGCGTAAGGCCCGCCGCATCCGAATGACGCACAGGACATTGACTATGAAGCGGTTTGCAGATCTGTCTCTCAGTATCAAGCTGAACCTGATCATTATGCTGGCCTTGGGCTTGCTGGCCATGGCGATTCTGGGCGTGGAAGTGGTGGCCTCTAACTCACTTACGAGTGAGTTAGGGCAGTCTCGTATCGAGCAGGAAACGCTCCTGATCGAGCAGCGCTTGGCTGAGATTCAGCAGTCGCTCAATACCGCTGCCAACCTCTTCCGTAATACGCCCGGTCTGGTGACCGCGGTGGATGCGGCCGATCTCGATGCCATCCGCTCCCTCACCTTGGGGGCGGTACCCTCCCTGCAGGTCGACGATTTTGATGTCTTCGATGAAAACGGTACGCGCCTGCTCGATTCGGTCACTTCCACGTCGCCTTATGAAAGTGAAGAAGCCCCGATCATCGCGCAGACTCTGCTCGGGATTCAGCGCACGACCCTGATCAAACAAGTCAGCGGTGACACACACACGGTACTTCTGATCTCGGCACGCCCACTGCGCAATAATGACGGCACGCAGGTGGGCGGTTTCGTGCTGGTACAGGTGCTCGATGACGAGTTTCTGAATGGCCTCAACTTCGGTCGCGCCGGCGTTGAGCTGAGTTTGATCGTAGACAATCAAATCGCGGCACAAAGCAGCAGTCAAGAAACGGATTCGTCGCCTAACGAGGGGCAAGTGTTTACGCTTCAGCAAGCATTGGTTGATACGGCGCTGGCCGGCACAGTGGCGATCAATCCGCAAACGATCTTTTCGCAGGCCGGGATTTCGCACACCGAAGCTTACCTGCCGGTGCGTGGTCTGGATGATCGTTCGTCCACAGCCGTGCTGGCCGTTCGCGTGAATACACAGCAGATTGTCGCTTTTCAGCGCGCGCTCCTCGCCAATTCAACCGTGACGATTGTTGTGCTGGCGGTCGGGATTATCGGGCTGATCGTGCTCCTCGTACGCTCGAATATCACGCAGCGTATCTCGGCTTTGCAGCAAACCTCAGCCCGTTTGGCCCAAGGTCAGTACGATGAACGGGTTACACTGCGGGGTGAAGATGAGATCGGTCAGCTCGGGCAAGCCTTCAACAACATGGCGAACGACATTCAGAAGCGCCAGTCTGATCTGGAATCCCTGAACCAATCGCTCGACCAGATCGTGGTCGAACGCACCGCCGAACTGAAGACGGCGCGTGATGAAGCGGTGACCGCGCAATGGCTGGCGACGGAAAGCTCACGTTTGAAGTCGGAATTCCTCGCCACGATGTCCCATGAGCTGCGCACGCCGCTCAACGCCATGATCGGCTTTACGGGCATTCTCCTCATGGGCATGCGTGGGGAAATCGATGAGGATGCGCATCACATGATCGAGCGCATTGAGGCGAATTCGAAGCGGCTGTTAGGGTTGATCAATGATGTCCTCGACCTCGCTAAAATTGAAGCGGGACGCATGGAAGTCGTCGAAATGCCCATTGCTCCACGCGCACTGGTGAAGGCCTGGCAAAACCAGATGAGTGTGCTCGGTACACAGAATGGCCTGGGATTTGAGGTGGAGTTTGATGAAACGCTGCCGGAGCGCATTCTGGGTGATGAAGCCCGGTTGTCGCAGATTACCACCAACCTGCTCTCCAACGCCTTTAAGTTTACCCGGCAGGGGAGTGTCAGATTGATCGTCAAACGTTCGAATGATCAATGGATCATTCAGGTGACGGATACCGGCGTTGGCATTCCGCCGCACGCCATCAATTACATTTTTGACGAGTTCCGTCAAGTCGATGGCACCTACAGTCGCGCCTATGGTGGAACGGGTTTAGGCTTGGCGATCGTCAGGAAACTGGCCCGGACGATGTATGGTACCGTTCAAGTGCAAAGTGATTTAGGCGTTGGGAGCGTGTTCACCGTGACGCTGCCGCTCAAACCCGTGAATGAAGCTCAACCCACACTTGCCTGATCAAGTCTGGAGATTGTAACCGCATGATATCGCGCACCATACTCAAAGGGTGGAAAATACTGGTTGTCGATGACGAACCAGATAGTCTGGAAGTGGCCCAAACACTCCTGGCATTTTATGGGGCTGAAGTGAAAACTGCCGCCAATGGTCAGGAAGCGCTGGACCTGCTGCTGACGTTTCATCCCCGGTTTATACTTTCGGATATCTCGATGCCCGTCATGGATGGCTGGCAACTGGTCTACACCGTGAAGAACGAACCGCGCACTAAAGACATCCCCATGATCGCGCTCACTGCGCACGCGATGGTGGGGGATCGTGAGCGGGTCATGCGGGCAGGGTATCACAATTACCTCACCAAGCCGCTCGCACCGATGACTTTCATTCAGGACTTGCTCAAACTGCTCATCGATCTTCCGAGCTTCGTTGATGAACTTCAAGGAGTAATACTATGACAAACTGGTCGGTGCTCGTGGTCGAAGATGAAGTTGATGGGCAGGAAGTGGTCGCCAGTATTCTGCGCTATCACAATATTCACACGGATATTGCGGGTGACGCTGAAGCGGCGATCAACCTGCTAAGAACAAATCATTACAACTGTGCGGTGGTCGACCTGGCACTGCCGGGTCTCAGCGGTTGGGATCTGCTGAACATCATTCAAAGCAGTGGATCGGCGATGCCCTGCGTGGCGGTCACAGCGTTCCATTCGTCCGATGTGGCAATGAAGGCGATACAGGCGGGTTTCAAGGCGTATTTTCCCAAGCCGATTGACCCTACATCTTTTGTCCGTCAACTGGAGTACTACTTCGCCTGAAAAGACCCGTCAAGCCGTCCCTTGCGTGTTAAAGAATCGCTATGCTATACTAGCTGACCGCGGCCTATGCCCGCGCTGCTGCATTTGTTTAGAGAGGACCTGTAATATAAGCTCCCCAGACTCGCTCCGAATTAATCGAGAAATCCGTGCGCGTGAAGTCCGCTTAATCACCGACACGAACGAAAATATTGGCGTTGTGACTTTGATGCGCGCATTGGAATTGGCGGAGTCCAAGAATATGGACCTGGTCGAGGTGTCGCCAAATGCCGACCCGCCCGTCTGCCGGATCATGGATTTCGGCAAATTCCAGTATGAACGGGCGCGTAAAGAGCGCAAAGCCAAGAAACAACAGAAAGTGATCGAGGTGAAGGAAATTCGCCTCAACCCGAAAACGGACGATCATCATCTGTCGTTTAAAGTTCGTGACGCGCGGGGCTGGTTGCTCGAAGGCATGAAAGTGCGCGTTCGTATTCGGTTTCGTGGACGTGAGATCACGCATGCGGATATTGGGCGCGAGCGACTGGCGGCAATTGCAGCTGAATTGAATGATGTCTCGGTGGTTGAGCAGCACCCCAGCATGGAAGGTACGACGATGCTGATGGTACTCGCTCCGGCACCGGACAAGCAGAAGAAATAGGGCTCTATTTCCAGTACATAGCGCTTTGCGATCCGGGCAGGGCGAATAAACGAAGCGAAAGTGGAGTATCAAGTGGCTAAGACAAAAGTAAAGAAATACAAACTCAAAACCCACAAAGCGACAGCAAAACGCTTTCGCCAGACTGGCAGCGGCCTGCTCGTGCGCACGAAGGGGGGCAAGACCCACTTCCGCCGCCGACGCTCGCAGCGCGCCAAGAACATGCTCAACAAGACGATCACTGTGACGAGTCTCAAGATGTATCGCCGCATCAAGATTCTCGCACCGTACCTGGGTCTGTACAAGCAGAATCCCCCCGGCTGATTAGTTCCATCTGTACAATCAGCATCTGTCCGCGTACACTAAGCGGCATTCATTGCATATCCGACCCGGGGCGCAAGCAAACTCCGGGTCTTTTCTGTCAGGAGTAGAGTTGACATGGCTCGTGTTAAGACCGGTATCGTCCGGCGCCGTCGTCACAAGAAAGTCCTGGGCCTAACCAAGGGCCAGTGGGGTACACGGAGTCGCTTATTCCGCCGCGCGAATGAAGCGATGCTGAAAAGCCTGTTTTATTCGTACCGCGACCGTCGCGCTCGTCGTGGCGACCTGCGCCGTCTGTGGATCATTCGTATCAATGCGGCCTCGCGCCTGAATGGCCTGAGCTACAGCCGTTTGATTCACGGCCTGAAGAAGGCGGGCATCGAACTGGATCGCAAGATTCTGGCGGACATCGCCGTGCGTGATGCTTCGACCTTCCAGAAGATTGCCGCCCTCGCGCTGCAAAATCAATAGACGTTTGACGCAGATTCGTGGATGAGGCCTGCCTCGTCTCACCGAAAACTGATGGTGTAAGGACAAGGCCTGCCTTGTCCTGTTTTGTTTCTGAACCCTAACGTCAGTTATGAATAAGTCTCATTTGCGCGTACCCCTCACCTCCAGCCCCTCTCCCACGCAAGCGTGGAGCGGGGAGCAAAACAGCTCTGGTTGGCTCCCCGAATTCGAGGAGAGGTGAGAGAAGCGTTATCCACAACTCAGTTATCTAGTGTTAAAAGCGGGTTACGATGATCACGAGCGTACAAAACGACCGCGTCAAACTGGCCAACGCGCTGCTGACCGGGGCGAAGAACCGGCGCAAAGAGGGCAAGATCGCGCTGGAAGGCGTGCGCCTGATCCGCGATGCGATTGAACGCGGCGGCTATACGCCCGATTTCATCCTCTACGATCCCAAGCAAGTCAATGTACAGGCATTGCAACCGCTGACTAATCAATTGTATGAAGCGTCGACGGAAGTCATCAAGCATGTGAGCGCGACCGAACAGCCGCAGGGTATCATCGGCATCTTCCCGATGCCGGTCTCCAAGCTGCCTGCGAAGCCTCAGCAAATCCTGATCCTCGATCATTTACGCGACCCCGGCAACCTCGGCACGATTCTGCGCACAGCGGCGGCCGCGGGCGTCGATGTGGTGCTGCTTGCGCCCGGCTGTGTCGATCAGTACAACGACAAAGTGCTGCGCGGCGCCATGGGCGCGCACTTCCGCCTGTCGATTGTCGAACAGTCCTGGTTGGAAATGCGCGAGTATGTCGGCGATGCGCCGGTCTACCTTGCGGATATGACGGGCGATGTCGCCTATGATGTGGTCGACTGGCGTGTGCAGCACGCGCTGATCATTGGCAGCGAAGCCGACGGCGCGAGTCCCGAGGCGGTGTCGATGGCGACCGCGCGCGTGTACATCCCGATGGCGTCCGAAAGCGAGTCACTCAACGCGGCGGTCGCAGCGGGCATCCTGATGTTTGAAGGATCGCGCCAGCGGAATCAACCATAAGGCCGGGAATTTAGGACGCGGCATAAGGATGTTGGAAAGGGTCGCTAGTTGACCCCACCCCCGACCCCTCCCCGAATTCAGGGAGGGGAGACAGATGGGACGCTGGTCTAAAGAAGCGGCATCTTGTCCTCGCCGTTGGCAGTTTGTGCCCTTTCAAGCTACAGCAACGCCTAACATCCCATCTGGTTGACACCCCTCCCTGATCTGTAGACAATCAACAGCATCCACAACCCAACTGTGAGCGACTTCATGCGTGGACTGCTGGTGCTGCCCCTCTTCCTGTCCGCCTTGCTGACGATGATCAGCTTAGGCGTGATGCAGCTTGGGACGAGCCAGCCACTCCCCGCCGTCATGACCGATCTCGACGCATGCGGTTTGCCGTGCTGGTCAAACATTTCGCCGCGCTCGACGGAACTCACCGCTGCGCTCAACATTCTCCTCGCGCAGGGCTACCACGAATTCATGCACGACACGCGCTTTCGCTTCATCGTGTACGATCCCGCCGATTTGACCGACTGCCGCGTCAATATGAACTATTCTGGCCGCACGGTCACGCTGCTGGCGCTGACGTTGTGCCCGGATGTGACGCTCGGCGCTGTGATCACGCTGCTGGGTGAGCCGGAGGGGATTCTCACGTCCGGTACGGCGCTGGCGTTTCGCGGCGGGCATGTGATCGTCAACGCGCGGATGACGGTCTGCGATCCGTGGTTCGCGCCGGAACTGCCCGTGCAGTCGCTGTATTTCCTCAATGAGGGGCCAGCGCTGCGCCGCGTCATGGCGACGTTCACGCTCAATGATGCGGCACAGGCGTATGCGTGGCGGGGCTTTGCCAGCGAAGCGGTCTACAAGCGGCAGGAATCGAGTTTTCCGGTGTGCAAGTGATCCACCTCACCCCCAACCCCTCTCCGCTCGGAGAGGGGAGAAAATACAATTGAATCGCCATCCGAGCTAACGGCTTAGAAAGAACGCCTCCAACACAGGCGCGACGACCGCCGGGACAAGATCATGCGTTTGCCCTTCCAACAGGCGATAGCGACCGTTGGGCAGCGCCTCGGCTAAGGATTGGGCCGCCTGATGCATCACATCAGGATTCTTTTCGGCATCGATTACGAGGCAGGGGGTTTGGACGGAAGCCACTAACCCATCCGGCAGCGCCCTGAGAATCGTCGATTCGTAGACGAGGGTGTGGGCCATGTTTTCAAGGGCTGGTCGGAAAGGCGCATGACGCAGCCGAGCAACGATTTCGGCGGGGATACCGACCGCCTCGGTCTGGAAAAGCTCGACAGCGTCACCCCGGCGATCCGCTGACATGAGTTCCGTGAGCTGGGGAACGAGCGTTCCCGCTTTGGCTCCCGTTGGCGGCGGATCGTATAACGCAAGCTGGGAAATAGCGAGCCCGTGAGCCGCGGCTCTTAAGGCCAAAATCGCACCGGACGAATAACCGAATACGCAAGCTGATCCACCGGCTTGCGTGATCAGGGCGTCAAGGTCTTCGATCTCACGCTCAATCGAATAGGGTTGTGTATCGCTGCTCTCTCCTCGCCCTCGACGATCATAGTTGAACACGGTGAAATGCGCTGCAAGTGCTTGACTGAGCGGGACTCCGGTCGGTCGCTCGTTGAACGCACCCAGCACCAGTATGATCGGCGCTCCGGCTCCGTACTGATCAAAGGCGATCCGCGTCCCGTCTTTCGATGTGACTGTGTTCAATTTCTGCTCCTCATTGCCCAAAACAAATGAATGAACCCACAGCCTAGAGCTAACTGAACTGTGTGCTGTGGATATGCCGTTTTATGTCCTTATTCGCCGGGATAGTTCGCTTTCTTGCCGACCGCGGCTTTGGCGACCGTGTCGTTGATGCGTTTCTGGCGCGTTTCGGGTCGCTTGGCGCTGAGCAGCCACTGGAGAATGAACTTCTTCTGGCTCTTGGCCAGCCCGTAGAAAAACGTGCTCGCCGCTTCGTTCTGCGCGAGAGCCGCAGCGAGATCAGGTGGGACGATGAGCGCTTCGGCTTCATCGATTGATGTCCACGCGCCATTAGCCTGCGCGATCTCGATGGCTTTCAAGCCCGGCGGCGCGATCAAGTTAGCGGCAAGCAGGCGCTCGATGCGCTCCTTGTTGATCTTCGACCACACGCTTTTGGGCTTGCGCGGCGTCAGCAGCTGTAAATGGCGTTCAGCATCGAGGGCGCGCGCGAGGCCATCAATCCAGCCGAAGCACAGCGCCTCTTCGACCAGTTCGTCATAGGTGATGGTCGGCTGCCTGGCGCTGACTTTGTAGCGCACCAGCCAGATCCCCGGCGACTTATCGTGATTGGCGGTCAGCCACGCACGCCAGTCGGCGCGGGTTTGCGGGTAGACGAGTTCGTAATCGTCAATGGCGCGTTTCTTCGGTTCGGGCATTGAGACTCCTCAACGCGGACAGGGCAGGCCCTGTCCCTACAAAATCCGGTTGATGTCGGGCGTGGCTGACCGCACCCAGAGCTAATTTCTGGAACAAAAAGGACGAGGCTGCTGCCCCGTCCTCTTTAATGTCACTGCCACACCGACGTGTGAATTAGAAGTTGATCATGTGGCCTTCGAGGCCGTGTGCTGCTTCCTTGAT
>CALKIA010000085.1 GCA_937988705.1 uncultured Chloroflexota bacterium
CGCGCGAAGTTCGACTTGCTTCGTCTTCGCGTCATTCATCCTCCCTGACTTCACACAATGTGCGGATGAGCCATTAAACTGGGGGTAGACCAAACAATGGCTTTCAATCTGCCTTCAGCAGGAAATGATGTCAAGACAATTAGTGAATATACGCTACTTCATTTAGCCTTCCATTTACACGAATCACATCAGTTAGCTCGCCTGTTTCAGCTGTTGATTGGTAGCAATCGTTGGCTAGATGCAAAGTTTGACAGATTCGGGGATGACTCACTTTACGTTGACGAGTTGGAACTGGCATTAACGAGTTTGGTTGATCCCCTCACACCGGAACAGATTTTGAAAGTCGTTCAACTTCATGCTGCACGCCACCTTGTACATGAGCGTGAAGCTCACTACGAAGACAAGGACCTTGAGATTTTAGTTTTGCTTGGACACCGCGAACAGGCAGAAAGACATGCGCGTCTAAGAGACGCAGATACCAAGTTCTACCCCGGAAAGTACTCGGGCTTGATGGCCATTTGTCGAACGCTTCGAGAAATCGGTGTTCATGATAACCAGTTGCTTGAAGAAGTGCGACAGGTGGCGAATCAAATACGAGACGATGAGAAACAACAGGCAGCATTTTCCGAATTAGCAGTCGAATACGCAGCAAACGGAAATTTACAAGGAGCACGAGAGTTAGTCCAATCAATTTTAAAAGACGGACCACGCACCTCTGCATTGGTGTCGGTTGCAGCTATTCTCATTTCTGCGGACAAATTAGAAGAAGCTATTCCACTGATAGAGGCAGCGCAAAATATCGCCGCAAGTCTAAGTGACCCCTTGGAATATACAGTTGCCCAAACTGGAATCGTAACCCTGATGGCTAAGCTTGGAAGAGAGGCAGAGGGAAATCGATTGTTCGCGTTTGCCCAAGAGAAAGCAGTCACCATAACCAATACTCGTTCGAGGGACGCTGCATTCACTCATATTGCGGTTGCTTTATCCACGTCGGTCGGCTACGAGCGGGTAAAAGACCTCGCCAAACAGATTGAAGACCCGCACTACCGCTTTGATGCCATTTGCCAAGTTGCTGTCATGCTTAGTGAGAAAGAAAGCACTGAGGAATGTCAAGTTGCTATTGATGACGCTCATGCAATTTTGGAAACCTTTCTGAATGATGACTGGAGAGATTTCAGGCGAATGCGGTTCGTTGCGACTCTGGCCACCTGCAAGCGGTTTTCAGAGGCGAAAAATCTTGTGGAAGAAATTAAAACACCGTCCTTGAAGCAGTCTGCCTTGAGGCACATTGCCTTTGCTTTAGCCCATAAGGATCTGATAACGGAGGCAGAGGAAATTTGGAAAGCGTCAAATCAGCTGATATGGGGCGTTCCATATAACGTGAACCGAGAGGCGACTGTATATGGGATCGCATTAGCGCTTATTGAAATAAGTGACTTTCAAAATGCTAGGATAGTTACTGAGACAATTCGTGACAAGCAACTTCAGAGGATTCAATTTGATGAGATTGAAACCGCCGAACAAAATGAACTAATGGAAACACGAAACGTCGAGCAGCTCTATACAGAATTAACGAGCCTTGAAGAAATCTGGCTTGAACTATCAGCAGCAAGAGGGCTTGCCGAAGATGGTGACCGATTTTCAAGATTGAGAAAAGTTGCCACAAAGTATGCTCAGATTAGGCAATTTAGCTCGGCATTATCAGTACCCGAAATCCGACTAGCCTATCAATATCTCCAACTTATCTCGGAGTGGGCTTCATATTTTGAGCAGGTCGAAGCAGGATTATTTGTGAAGGTTATACGCGAATGCACTCGCATTTATTCTTGGTTACTTCCTGCTTGGCAGGATGTCAATATCATACTTGGGTCTCCTTGATGAATTTCTGCTCAATAATTATTATAAACTTCTTTAAAAACGGAGTTGCAGCATCCGATATGCTCAGTTGCAAAGATAGTTTGAGCAGTTAACGGTGCAAGTTGTAGACCAGTGCTTTGAGCATCGGTTCCCGACGCTGAAGTCGCCACGAACGCGAGCGGATGACATCCCCAAACAAGCGTTTCATCACGGAATGCACCGTTTCACATTTCCAGCGCTGCCCAAACAGACCATCCAAGCGTGCTTGAGCCACCAAGTCGGCGCGTGCCTTACGCTCCGGGTCAACCAGCTTGCCGCCGCGGCGGATGGGAGGCACGAGGTCACGGGTGGTCAGTTTTAGCGTATCGAAGCCCGCATCTGCCAAGAGCAACCAAGCACGTCTGCCGTTCTGCTGGGTGCCGTAGCGGGCAATCCGCAGTTTGAGGGGCGCGAGAAAGCGGGTGTCATGTACGACATGATGCGCGCTCGCCCACGCCAAAATCATCTGGGACTCCGTACCGACCGCATAGACCCTGATCTGCCCCCATGAACTAGCCCAGAGGGAGTGAGAGCCGAGCCTGTTCCGCAAAGACAGCCGGTGGCAGATAGCCGAGGCTGCTGTGTGGACGCCGATGATTGTACTCCTGTCGCCACTCCTCCGTCACAAGCTGCGCTTCATGGCCGTTGACGAAAATCCAACGATCTAAGCAGTCTGCTCGGAACGTGCCGTTGAAGCTCTCAATAAAGGGGTTCTCCCAAGGACTGCCGGGTTTGATGTATAACGTGTGGCAATGGCGATCGCGCAGCCACTGTTGCAAGGCATACGCAATGAACTCTGGACCATTATCGCTGCGCAGGTAGCCCGGCGCGCCCCGAAGCAGAAACAACCACTCCAGCTGCTGGATGACCTGACGCGAGGAAATGGAACGGGCGACATGAATCGTCAGGCACTCACGCGTATACTCGTCGAGTACCGTCAACATCCGCAGCTTGCCTCCTCGCTCAGTACGCGCCTCAAGAAAGTCATATGTCCAAACCTCGTTAGGGTGGCTGGCACGGTGGAGCGTCCCGGTTGAGTCCCCAAAGCGTCGTTTCCCTGTTTTCCGACGAGGCAACTGTAGGCCTTCCTGTCGCCAGATGCGATAGACCCGTTTGCGGTTGATGCGAAAACCGTCGTGTTTGAGCATCGCCGTGATGATCCGGTAGCCATACATCGGCTGCTCATGCGCATAGGCGCGAATGAGCGCGACCGTCTCCGCCTCGTCGATGCGCGGGTGAGCCACATAGCGCGCACTTGAGCGTTGGATGTCGACCAGTTGACACGCCCGTCGTTGCGACAGCCCTCGTTCTGTCACCAACCGTTCGACCGCTCGGCGGCGGTCACGAGGGGTTACCACTTTTTTGCGACCAGGTCTTTCAGGGCGTCGATGTCCAGCACCTGCTGCGCCACGATCTTCTTCAGTCGGGCATTTTCTGCTTCCAGCTCGCGCAAGCGCTGCAGCTCGCTCGTGTCCAACCCCCCATACTTGCTGCGCCAGCGGTAGACCGTCTGCTCAGCCACGCCATACTTTCGGCAGACCTCGCTGACACTCGTTCCGGTTTCTACCTCTTTCAGAATCCGGATGATCTGTTCTTCGCTGTACCGCGTCCCTTTACTTGCCATGACACTATCCTCCTCTTGATGGCATTCTATGTCAGATAGTCTCACTCTACTTGGACTAGTTTTTTGGGGGATAGATCAACCCCTTTCACCCAATCGCGGTATTTTCGTCCACTACGGGTGGTGTAGTAGGCAATGGCTTGGGTGAAGCGAAACCCGGTTGCATCGAGGGCAACGACGTCCTCCTTCCCCTCAAGCGGTTGAGAACGTGGGCCAACATGGCTTCGAGGCGCGGTAATGTCAACCGTTTGAGCATGCGGGCAATCGTCGTGTGGTCAGGTACTTCAGATAGTTCCAAAACTGCTCGTATTTCCGCACTGGCGAGCAACCACTCTTCTGTGTTGCGGTAGCTCAGATTCAAGTACTGAGTCAGCAGCAAACAGACAACGATCTGCGGTTGGGTAAACCGCTGCGGGCTTTTGGGATGCGCATAGCGGGCCACACTGGCTCGGGCGACACCATAGGCAAGACGCGCGAAGTGAACGTACTTACTCTCTCGTTTTGGGCTCATGCCCACTGATTTTACGGTCTCGACCTATCTTTGCAACTGAGCACATCCGATAGGTCATCCAAGAGACGGATCTTTTTAAGCCCTTTAAGGTACTTAGCTCCATTCCCAGTCGAGACAGATTTCGTACAGTTGTTTCGCAAGCGGTTCCAAATACTTGGGATCAAATCCAGTGTCAGAAAACATGGTTTGGTCCAAGAAACCGCTATACGAAAACAATGGGGAAGATGCGCCACTGGTTTTGAGCAACTTATCAACTTGAGCTTGTCTAGAGCGATGACGCATGAATCGTCGCTTTTCTTCTGAGGAAAATGTTATAATTTGAGATATTCCTTCTTCTGTGGCAAGAGTTTGTTCCGCTTCAGGGAGACGATTGGCTAATTCATAGAGAACTGAAATTCGATGGGAAGAAATCTTCAGGGTAAGCGCA
>CALKIA010000086.1 GCA_937988705.1 uncultured Chloroflexota bacterium
GCGGTTGAAAATATAGGCCACCGCACGACTGCGTCCGATAGTCGCCATGATGCCGCGATCAATGTAGTGAAAGTTATGCTGTTTCCACCCCTGAATTTGCCGCAGGATATTGTTTGCCGCAAGCATCCCCTGCTGCTTGGCGACCGGAATCAACATCGGATACGGCTGACCGTGTTGGTCTTCCAGATACGCCATATCCCCCACGACGTACACCTGCTTCAGTCCCACGGCTTCCGTAGTTGGCAAGATGCGCACACGGCTGCCACGCTCCAGCGGTACGCCGAGCATCTGTGCCAGCGGCGACGCTTTGACGCCTGCCGCCCAGATCAAAGTATGAGTGGCGATGACGCGTCCGTCTTTCAATGTGATGTGATCCGCCGTGATTTCTTGTACGGGACTGCCGAGGATGACCTCAACCCCGAGTGATTCTAACTGTTCACGGGCGGCGACCTGCAGCTCGGGCGGATAAGGCGCAAGTACTTTGTCGGTCGCTTCGACCAATACTACGCGCGGCGTGAGCCCGGCAAATTCGCGCTGTAGCACTTTCGCGAAGAGTTCGTAGAGCGCGCCGGCCATTTCCAGCCCCGTCGCGCCTCCACCAACGACCACCATTGTCGTCAGCGCCGTCCGTACTTCGGGATCGCTCGCCCAGACCGCCCGCTCAAACAGGCGCAGAATGTGATTGCGCAGCGCCAGTGAGTCTTCCAGCGACTTGAGTTCAAAGCTGTGCTGCTGGATCGTCGGGTTGCCGAAAAAATTCGTCACGCTGCCCGCCGCCACAATGAGATAGTCGTAGCGTTCGTGGCGGGCAGTATCTTCCGCTTGAACCGTGACTATTTGCTCAGTAGTGTTGATCGCGGTGACGTCCCCGTGAAGGAAGGCGATATTCCCGGCTCCATGAAAGACCGGGCGCACCGGATGCGCAATTTCGCTGGCATCGAGACCGCTCGTGGCCACCTGATACAGGAGCGGGGTAAACGTGTGGTAGTTGTTGCGGTCGATCAGGAGTACGTCGACATTCCGGTTGGAAAGTTCGCGGGCAGCATGCAAGCCGCCAAAACCCGCGCCGATGATCACGACTCGTTTCAACATTGGAATTTATCCTGATTTGTGAAGATATTCACATTATATCAGATAACCAGCCGCGCTTACCTGTACTTTCGTCGTATTTTCGCCTCCCTCAGAGGATAGAGATATAATCCGGTTGTAATCATTCTGGAAGACCACATGACCACCTTTCAACACGATACGTTTCTATCTCCGTTTACCTGGCGCTACGGCACACCTGCCATGCGTCATCTGTGGAGTGAAGTCCACAAGCGTCGGCTATGGCGGCGCTTGTGGGTGGCATTGGCGCGTGCCGAACAGTCAGCGGGTTTGGTGACGCCAGAGCAAGTCGCTGACCTCGCCGCGCATGCCGAAGACATCAATATCGCGCGCGCCGAAGCAATTGAGGCCGAGATTCATCACGATCTCATGGCTGAAGTGCAGACGTTCGCGGAACAATGCCCGCTCGGAGGCGGAATTATCCATCTCGGGGCGACGAGCGCCGATATCGAAGATAATGCCGATGTGCTGCGCATCCGCGATAGCCTTGACCTCGTCCTCACCACGCTGCGCGAACTTCTCGCGGTGTTTGCCGAGAGGATCGATGCGCTTGCCGACGAACCGATCATGGCCTACACGCACATTCAACCTGCCGAACCGACGACGATGGGCTATCGCCTCGCGCTGTACGCTCAGGATTTGCTCGAGGACTATCTCGCCCTGAAGGCCTTACGCACACAACTGCGTGGTAAAGGCTTCAAAGGTGCGGTCGGTACGGGGGCGGCTTACGCCGAACTCCTGCACGGAACCGGCATTTCACCGAGTGATCTGGAGCGGCTGATCATGAGCGCCCTGAATCTTCCCGCCTACCCTATCGCCTCACAGACCTATCCGCGGAAGCAGGACTGGCAGGTGCTCAGCGCCTTGGCAGGAGCCGCAGGCAGTCTGTACAAGTTCGCGTTTGATCTGCGCCTGCTGCAGTCGCCCGTCATCGACGAATGGCACGAGCCGTTCGGATCGAAACAGGTGGGTTCGTCGGCCATGCCGTTCAAGCGTAACCCGATCAATGCCGAAAAAATGAATAGTCTCGGTCGGCTTGTCGCCTCCCTGGTCGATGTGGCGTGGAACAATGCCAGCCATTCACTGCTAGAACGCACACTCGATGATTCGGCCAATCGCCGCGAGATTCTGCCGGTCGCCTTTCTGGCCGTGGATGAGATGCTCAGAGTCGCTAAACGCATTCTGTCGGGCATGGTGATTGGACACGAGGCGGCGGCGCGTAATTTCGCTCGCTTTGGCGTGTTTTCGGCGGTTGAGCGTGTACTCATGGCGGCGTCGAAGACGGGTGCGGATCGTCAAGTCATGCATGAACTGCTGCGTCAGGAAAGCCTCGCCGCGTGGAAAGCGATCTCGGCTGGGCTGCCCAACCCACTAATCGATTCTCTTGCCAATAACCCAACTCTTAACGCCTATCTTGCCCCTGAATCAATTCGTGCACTCTTGGACGCTACCGCTCATCTGGGCGATGCAGCTCCCCGTGCTCGTCAGTTTGCATTCACGATTGCCCAAACCCTCAAGGATAACTAGACATGCCACGCGCACTACTCAGCGTCTATGACAAGACTGGTTTAGTGGAATTCGCCTCGAAACTCATTCAGTTAGGTTGGGATCTGGTCGCCAGCGGCGGCACCGAGCGCGCTTTGATCGGCGCTGGGCTGCCGGTGACGCCGGTGGAGCAGGTCACGCAGGTTCCAGAAATGCTCGGCGGGCGCGTCAAGACGCTGCATCCGGCCATTCATGCTGGAATTCTCGCGCGGGATCGCGCCGAAGATCTTGAAGACCTCAGACGCCAGAACTACGCCCCCATCAATATGGTCGTGTGCAATCTGTATCCGTTTCAAGAGACGATCTCCAAGTCGAGCATTTCCCTGCAAGATGCCATCGAAGAGATAGATATTGGCGGCGTCACGCTGCTGCGTGCGGCAGCCAAGAATTTCTTCCATGTAATTGTTGTTTGTTCACCAACCGATTACACGCGCGTCGCCGAGGCGCTGGCCGCGCCCGATGGCGCTGAGTTGGCCCTGCGGCGGGAACTGGCGGTCAAAGCCTTTTCCCATACGCGCGATTACGACACGGCGATTCACAGCTATCTTGCACAGGATGTTACCGTGAGCCTGCTCAATGAGTCGCTGCCGCAGCACTTATCGCTCGGCATTCAGCGTGAGGAAATGCTGCGTTACGGCGAGAATCCACACCAGATCGCCGCGCACTATACCCGCGTCGCCGGGGCTGGTCCGCTGGGAGGGACGGTGCTCGGCGGTAAGTTGTTGTCCTACAACAACATCTTGGATCTCGACGCGGCGTGGCGAGCAGTCGGTAGCTACAACACCCCAACCGTCGTCATCGTCAAGCATCTGACCCCCTGCGGCGTTGCTACTGCCGACAACCTCAGCAACGCGTTCCCATTGGCGCTCGAATCCGACCCAGTGTCGGCCTTCGGCGGCGTAATCGCCGTCAATCGTCCGGTTGATGAGGCCTTTGTCGCGGTGTTGGGTTCGCTGTTTGTTGAAGCCATCGCCGCGCCTAGCTTTACGCCAGAAGCGACCGCTATCCTCTCCGAAAAGCGTAAGAACTGCCGCTTGCTGCAAGTACCGGCCCTCTTTGATGGTAACGAGTTGGAGATTCGCAGCGTCTTCCGCGGTTTCCTAGTGCAAAGCGTTGATCTTGGTGATCCTGAAGGCACGAACTTCAAGATTGTGACCAAACGTCAGCCCACTGCTGATGAAATCGAGGCATTGCGCTTCAACTGGAAAGCGGTGCAGCATGTCAAGTCCAATGCGATTGTACTGGGCATCAAAAACGCGACCGTCGGCGTCGGCGGCGGCCTGTCTAGTCGCGTCGATTCGGTCAAGTTGGCGGTGGCGAAGGCCGAGAATCGCGCCTTCGGATCGGTCATGGCCTCAGATGCTTTCTTCCCCTTCCCCGATGGTGTGGAAGCAGCGGCGGCGGCTGGCATAACCGCGGTCATTCAGCCCGGTGGCTCAATTCGCGACAACGATGTGATTGCGGCGGCGGATGCCGCCAATATGGCGATGGTCTTCACCGGCGTCCGCCACTTTAGACACTGATTCTGGGTGGGGCATGGCGACCAAACCATGCCCTATCTCCCGTAAATCTCAGAATTTGACTCTTGTCATGGTAAAGTCCGTTCTGCTATACTAACCTCAATGAGCGCCACCGTAGCTCAATGGCAGAGCATTCGCTTCGTAAGCGAGAGGTTAAGAGTTCAACTCTCTTCGGTGGCTCTGATTCGCCCGCTAGGTATATCACCTGTGCGGGCTTTTTGTTGAAGGAGCTTCGAGCATGAGTGAGCGCCCGCGTCCGGTCACGATCGCAGTCGCCGGGGGAACCGGTTCTGGCAAAACCACCGTCTCCAACGCGATCCTTGAACGTGTCGGCAGCCACAACATCGCTTATGTCCCTCACGATGCCTATTACAAAGAACTCATCAACATTCCGGTCGCTGAACGTGGCCTGATCAACTTCGACCACCCGGATTCGCTGGATACCCCCCTCATGCGGGAACACATCATGGCGCTCCAGAACTGGCAGCCGGCGGAACTACCCGTGTACGATTTCACCAGGCATGCTCGCACACAGCACACACAACATGTTGAACCTCAACCGATCATCCTCGTCGAAGGCATTTTGATCCTTGCCGAACCGACGCTGCGTCCATTATTCGATGTCAAGATTTTTGTGGATACCGACGCGGACATACGTTTCATCCGCCGCCTCAAGCGCGATATTGCCGAGCGTGCCCGCACCGCCGAATCCGTGATCAACCAGTATATGCAAAGCGTGCGCCCCATGCATTTGGAATTTGTTGAGCCGAGCAAGCGTTATGCTGATGTGATCATCCCGGAAGGCGGCTTCAATATGGTCGCCATCGATATGGTGTCAGATCGCATTCGCGCGCTGCTGCGTCCGCAAACTCTGACAAGCGGGGATTGACGCTGCTCAACTGGTCGATCTATACTGGCAATTACAATCAACGTTCCTAAGAACGATGACCGGGAGGAGTAGGTTACTCCCCGCTGCGCCAGAGAATACAGGTCACCGGCTGAGAGCCTGTTCGCAGAGAGTATCCGAAGGTCGCCCGCGAGTTGTGCTGTTGAACTAGAGTAAACAGCGCCGGGATACGCCCGTTATCGCGTCAGAGATTTCTGCTCGGCCTAAGCTCTCCTGTGCTTGGGTGACGCAGAAAAACAAGGTGGTACCGCGAACCCGAAGCCCCATTCGCCCTTGTGTTG
>CALKIA010000087.1 GCA_937988705.1 uncultured Chloroflexota bacterium
CTGTATCACAAAGTGCTTCGTGAAAAGCAGTCATGAAGGTTCAATAGGAGGTATCAGAGGCTTATAAAAGGAATTCGCGATGAAGAAATGTTCTTTGGTTGCTATTCTGCTGATTATCGCGCTGGGCTTGAGCTTCGGGCTCGTTTTCGCGCAGGGTGCCCCGCCAGAACCGAGCGCTGGAACCGATTTCGATTACAACCGGGATCGTTTGCAGTATGAAGGACAGTCGGTCATCTCGGAACTCAGCGCGCCTGCCGTCTTACCGCCCGTCCCAGTTGAACCGCTGATGCCTTGTCCGGCGGAGGTCACCGCCGCGATGGTGTGCGACCGGATCGCAACAACCGCTGAAGATATGGTCGGTGTTTGGTCCGTTTACTTCAATGCCGAACCGGCTTTCCTCCGCTTCAACGCGGATGGTACATGGGTGACTGGCGACACCGCGGAAAGTACATCTGCGGCTTCGGTCGAGGGGTATCCCGCCGGCACTTCCAGCTTTGATCAGGATGGTCTGTGGACGACCGTATATACCCCGCTTCCGGAATGTCAATCGGGGCGCTATCTGGTGCACGTGATCCTGGTGGGCGGACAGCCGGTCGCGCTCAATCTCGCGCTCATCGAGGATTGTTTTCCTCCCCGCCAGTCGGACTATGGTTACACACTGCTCAGGGTCGGTGAATAAGCCGACAACACCTGCACCAATGGTTCACGCTGATATCCTGCTGTCACCCTGGACATAATCTGGAGGAGGGCCATCAGCCCGCATGACCAACGCTTCTCACATGAGAAGCGTTTTTATTGGAGTAACTTGGCGGATTTACGTACGCATTTTGACAGGGAAGATCAGCGTGAAAGCTCTGCTTTAAGCAGAACGGTTTACTCCATTCGCAGGGGGAAACAAGCTGAGCAGATCTCGACCAACTCCCTGCGATAGCTTGAGCTAAATAACTGAAATTCTATTCTGTGCTTCCCCTGCAAACTACGGGCATGTCGGCGAATCGTCCACACCGAATTCTGCCTGGAACGTGGAAAAACCTCGTCTCTAGAAGATTGCCAAGGCTAACCCTGAACGCGGAGAAATCCATCAGTTGACAGATAAATGTGTTGTAGTTCCATCACGCTATTTGCCTCTGGAAAGTATGTAGACCAGTCTCTATAATACTGGCGGAGATTAGCCTGTATCAATGGAAATAAACATGACTGCTCGCATTCTGATTACCGGCGCGCCGGGCAACGTTGGCACTGAGGTTGTTCGTGGACTACAAGGGCAAGGCATTCACTTCCGTGTTGGTGTATTTGACGTAGCCACCGCTCACTTTCAACCTGACGACCATATGGAAATCGTGCCTTTCGACTTCTTGAAACTCGAAACCTACGAGGCGGCTTTCACAGGCATTAAGCACCTATTTCTGGTTAGGCCGCCCGCTTTGGCAAATGTGCAACGTGATATCGCCCCGGCTGTCCGTACAGCAGTTGCTTGTGGCGTTGAGCATATTGTCTTTTTATCGCTACAGGGGGTTGAGCAGAATCGCATCGTTCCTCATCATAAAATCGAAAAACTCATCGAGGGACTTGGCGTACGCTATACATTTTTGCGCGCCAGCTTTTTCATGCAAAATCTTTCGACTACCCAGGCAGCTGAGATTCGAGAAAACAGCGAAATTGCCTTACCCGTTGGTCATGCCAAAACCAGTTTTGTCGATGTGCGGGATATTGCGGCGGCGGCGGTCTGCGCGCTCACGGATAATCACCATGAGAATCAGAAATACACTCTGACAGGGCAGGAAGCGCTGGATTACTACCAGATCGCGCACAAGCTTTCAGACACATTGGCACGGCCTGTCCGCTATACCAATCCGTCTGTGGTCCAGTTCATATGGCGGCAACTTCGCAGCGGTCATAAACTGGGGTACACACTGGTGGTTGCGGGACTCTATACCATTACGCGGTTTGGAAATGCCAAAGAGGTAACCCGGGATGTTGAAGCCATTCTGGGACGTGCGCCGATTACATTCGATCAGTTTGCGCATGATTATCAGGCGTGCTGGCAACCATAAAGTAAAAAGGGATACTCTGATGACCGCAAAAACGGATCTCTATCGGGGCGGTGCCAATAACTAGGCTTCATCCTACAATTGATGAAGTGGTAGACCGCTCTCAAGAATACAAGGCGAATGAGGAT
The DNA here is from genome assembly GCA_937988705.1 of uncultured Chloroflexota bacterium. GTDB lineage: Bacteria > Chloroflexota > Anaerolineae > Aggregatilineales > Phototrophicaceae > Flexifilum. Next base: position 2,180 of record CALKIA010000087.1, read on the forward strand.
AACTATATGGTGTCGACACGCGAGCAAATCATTGAAACCACATGTGACCTTCTAGAGGCACAGGGGTATCATGCGACCGGGCTAAATCAGATAATCAAAGCGAGTGGTACTCCGAAAGGATCGCTTTACTATCATTTTCCCGGTGGTAAAGAAGAACTTGCCGTTGAAGCCGTCAACCATGTTGGCAGGATTGTTTTGCAGCGTATCCACGAAAATCTGGCACAGATCAGTGACTGTGCAGAAGCAATTTCCACGTTTATTAAGAATATCGCCCTGAATGTAGAGCGATCGGGTTTTCGTGCGGGTGGTCCCATTACCACTATTGCGATGGAAACGGCATCGACCAGCAGTTTGCTGCGTCAAGAATGTCAGCAAATTTATGCTGGATGGCAGGAAGCGTTCGTGGAAAAACTCACAGCAGGCGGAATTGAAGCCCTTCGTGCACATCGCATGGCTGCCCTCATCATTGCGGCTATTGAAGGAGGAGTCATCCTCTGTCGAACGAGTCAGAGTCGACTCCCACTGGAGCAGGTTGGTGAAGAGATCTACTTGTTGGTAAAGCAAGCCCTCTAGAATTGTCATTTCTGCTTGTTATCTATAGACCGGTCTACGATCCCTACATCTATAGTCGAAATGGCAAACGTTTTTCTAAGGAGCAAGAGGTCGGGATTACAACTCAAATGCTGTGAACAGTAAACAGTAGTTTGCTGTTGTTCTCGACCATGTTACGCGGCCTTGCTCGCAACCTGGGACAACTCCGAGAAAAGGTACTTATTGTAGTCGGTATGGAGAAGGCGGCTTAGCGACTCGCTTGGACACAATAAATTAGCCCCTCGTTTGTGAGGGGCGACTCTGTTCAAAAGACCGGGTGAGGGTTAGGGGCTACCCAATCTTTCGCGTGCGGCGTTCTGCCATTCTTAACTGCACGATAAATTTCCTGTGACAGCTAATCATTTCTCTTACACTCTTCAAGTGTCTCAATGATTTTGACAATGTAAAAATGGATTTTATGCATCAGTATGATTGATGACGATGGAAACATTATCTGAATCGGCATTGGCGGTAATGATGTCTAAATCCCGGTCTCCATCCAAATCGCTAAGGTAAATCGACCAAGGTTCCTGCCCAACAAGAATAGTGCCTGACACAGCAAATGTCCCCGAACCGTCATTGGTCAATATCGAAACATCGTGCGACTCTTCGTTGGCGACGACCAGATCGATGTCATCATCCCCGTCAACATCGCCTGCTGCTATCGAATAGGGTTCATCGCCAACACGAATAGAATGTGAAGCTGCAAAGCCTCCATGGCCGTCATTCGACAAAATGCTTACATCGTTAGAGCCTTCGTTGGCACTTGCAAGGTCGAGGTCGCCGTCGCCATCAAAATCACCACTTGCCAAAGACCACGGTTCTTCGCCGACACCAAGCTGTGCCGTCACCGAGAAATCACCATCTTCATTGCTCAGAACAACCACTTCCGCGAGATCGTATTTCGCTGCCGCTAAGTCGAGGTCGCCATCGCCATCAAAATCGCCCGAAACAATTGTATACGGATTACCAGAAATACTGACGGTGTCAGTCTGCTCAAACATGCCACTGCCATCATTGCTGAGGATGATGACAGCTCCGGTTCCTTCATAGCTTACCAGCGCCAAATCCTCATCACTATCGCCGTCAAAATCGCCAGGCGCCATCATAAAGGGATAACTGTTTGAGGAAAGTGGGACGCGCGATGATTCTGCAAGTTCGCCATCACCAGCATTGATGAGAATAGTAATGTCGTCCCCTTTGTGATTGGCAACCGCTAAATCCAGATGACCATCCTGATTCCAGTCAGCAGTAGCCAGTGCTATCGGTTCGTGACCGGTCTCAATGGTGGCCAAGACTGCGAAATGCGCATCTCCCTCATTGGCAAGCAGCGTGATTGTTCGACCCTCACCATCCCCGTCATTGGCGGCGACCACATCGAAATCACCATCTCCGTCAAAATCCCCGGCAATGACTGCGGCAGGATGATCACCAACGTCCACGAAGGCTGTATGTGTGAATGGAGGCAATTCTTGCGAAATAGCTTGTATAGCGGACGCAAATAGCAGTAGCAGAGTAAATATATACACCCGAAATCGTTGTTTTCGCATCAAAATGATTTTCCTCACTGATGTTGTCGAGCAGGGAGACAAATAAATGATTCCTCTAAAAATCCAACTTTGCAACAAAGTCCAGAAGCAGAGTGCCATCCTGTGAAAATACTTTTAACTACCTTTAGAGAAACCCGAACGCATTTCTGTGAAATATGGGTAGAGGGGAGCGGTTTCCTTCGGACCAAGAAGTCGCATTAGCTTAATTACTGTGGTAACTGAAGCCAACGACTCGCAGCTATTTTCTGCCCCTCCACATCACCCAATACATAAGTCCGAGAAAAGGTACTTATTGTAGTCGGTATGGAGAAGGCGGCTTAACGACCTACTTGGACACAACAAAAACGCCCCTCGATTTTGAGGAGCGTTCTCTGATACTGGACACAGTTAGTTGCTTGGCGGCGCGCCTGTGTCCTTTTGCCCCGCGAAAATAGGCCATATGGTTAGCTGATACCCATTGGCCTCGCTCGTCAAAAGACGGCGTTCCCGCTTCACTGCCTTAAGCTGCTGCTGCTCATCATCCGTAGGATGCGGAATGCTTTCGAGGCGTTCGATCTCGACATGGCACGCGGACAACGCATCTAGCACATGATCAAGTTTTGTCACGATAAGTCACTGTCGTAATAGAGGCGAGGTACAGAAGCAATGAACCCACACAATGGGTGCTAACGAGCAGTGAATCGCCCCAGAGTCAGATCAGTCCAACAGCGTGAGCCCGCACGATGGCCTGCCCACGATCGGCCAGCTCCAACTTATGCAGAATATTCGAGACGTGATTGCGAACCGTTTTTCCGCTAAGTACCAGCTCGGCGGCAATTTCGCTGTTGTTATGCCCCTGCGCAATCAACCTCAATACCTCGATTTCGCGTTCGGTCAGTTCAGGGAACAAGCGTTCCGCCTGCATGGGTTTAATATCGGCAAAGTAGCTGATCAATCGGTTGGCAATGGACGGGCTGAACACCGCACCACCTAGGCTGACAGTCTGGATCGCGTTCAGCAGCTCATCCTGATCCGCCCCTTTGAGCAAGTAGCCGCGCGCACCGGCTTTCATCGCCGCAAACACAAATTCGTCGTTGTTGAACATGGTCAAAATGAGCACGCGGATGTGCGGACTACGGCTTACAATCTGCCGGGTAGCTTCGATACCATCCAGTTCGGGCATCTGGATATCCATCAAGATAATGTCCGGTTGATGTTCCAGCGCCAGCGGCAGTACCTGTTGGCCATCTTCGGCTTCCGCCACGATCACAAATCCGGGCAGCGAGGTGAGCAGCATCACCAGACCTTTGCGAAACATCGGGTGATCGTCAACGATCATAACTTGAATTGGTTCGTTCATTGCGGTTGCTCCAGTGGAATATAGCCGAGATGCGCGCAAACCATTGTGCCGCCTTCCGGCAGGTTTTCGACGCGACAGGTGCCGCCCAGTTCGGCGGCGCGCCTTGACATCGAGTTGATGCCCGACGCACCAGCCCGGCGATACTCCGGCAGACCCCTCCCATTGTCCTGAATACTGATCACTAATTCCGTGCCGAGTGCCAGCGTGACGATACAGTGTTTCGCCTGGGCGTGGTGCACCACGTTGGTCATTGCCTCGCTGACGATGCGATAGGCTGCAACTTCCAGCGCAGTGGATAAGGGGGGTAGCACAGCGGGTGCGTTGATCGTGATGGTGAGGGCTCCATCCCGCTCAAATTGATGCGCCTGCTCGCGGATTGCGCCCACTAGGCCAAAATTGTCCAGCACCGACGGCCGCAGATCATCAACCAACCGGCGAACATCAGCCACCGCCACTTTGACCTGAGCCTTGAGATCGACGAGCAGAGCCTCGGCCTGGTCGGGATCGCGCGTAACCCAGTTACGGGCCGCATCGATCTGCAGGGTCATGCTCGCGAGCGTCGGACCCAAGCCATCGTGCAGATCGTTGTGCAACCGGCGGCGTTCGTCTTCCCGGGTCACCATCAATTTCTCGCGGGACATCTGGAGTTCACTATTCAAGCGACCCATTTCGATCAGCAGTTCCGCCTGATCGGCTACACCACGCAATAGATCCTGATCCCCGGCCGTCAGCGCTTCACCCAGCGCCCGGGAAGACACCACCAGACGACCGCTCTGTTTGCCATGAAATGTTAGCGGGAATACGACCCGCTCTCCCGTCGCTTTGCCCCAGGCCGCCACCGACTGATAGCGCCCATCATCCCACAATTCCAGCGCGCTGTACGGCAGTTTGAGTGCCATCCCCACCGTCTGCACAAAGCGCAGCAGCACTTCCTCGGGCGCCACCGCCTCAATCTCTTGTGTAATTCGCGTGACCACTTCATAGGGTGTATCGCGTCCGCCGTACACGAGTCGATTCACCAAGGCTTGTAGGCGCGTCCGCGCGCTTTGAAACATCACAGCGCTGACGCCTGTCGCGATCAACGAGAAAACCGGGTCGCCGCGTACATCAAACACAATGCTCAGCGAACCGACGATCACGACGTAAATCCCGACGATCAGGGCCGTCAGCGCGCCCCAAACCAGCGTACGCTGGATCACCACGAGAATGTCGAATAACCGGTAAAAAATGACGGCGATCGCCAGCCCAAATGCCACGGGGAGCGAAAGCAGCGGCAGTACGTTCCAGCCCATCGACGATTGCCCGGTTAAGATGATAGGAATGCCATAGATGAGGGCGAAAACCGCGGCGAAGGCGAAAGCGACGGCAATGATGCGGACATGCAGGCGCGGTACGCGATGCCGGATATGCCGGTAGCCGTAAAGGAACGCCAGCAATGCCAGGATGAAGGCCACGAAAATCAGGCTGATCATGCTGATTTCCCAGCGCCGCATCAATTCGGTGATCGATGGACTATAGAGGAGCGCCATCAACACAGGAAATACGACGAATGGGGTGAGATAGATAGCGGGTATAAGGTAAATAGGCAGCGGCGGCTGTTCGTTGCGACGGGGCAGAATCAGGGAAAAGTGGAGGATAGCCGAGCACATCACCATGAGCAATGTGAAGGTCAAACCCCGGTACCCGAGGATTAACCACGGCGCATTGACGAGCATGGGAATGTCCGAGCCTAAGTACCAGCAGACGCTGAACATACAGAACGCGCTGACCGCCAGAAGCAGGACTTGAGGGGCGCGCTCGTCGCGGCGGCGTGACCAGATCCACGCGGCTTCACCTTGAAGGAAGATCAGGACTACCAGCACCGCAAGATTCTCACGCAGTACAGCCCCGAGCGGGAACAGGTTGAGAGCCACGCGTAAGTCAAGCATGGATCCCCCGCGGATCACTGTGTAGTTGACGGTTTGTCCTAATTGCCAGCCCGGGCTGGCGTTTGTCGGATCGAAGATCTGGCGCAAATTGGTCGAAATAGCATGACCATCGACGCGGAGAACGTAGTCGCCCGGTCGCAGTGCCGTTTCCCCAGCCCTCAGCGGCGAGAGACTGACCGAGTCGCCATAATCGGCGTGGGCTTGAAAAGCTAATCGGGCACCATCTGAAGGAAAAGATAAGCGCAAAGCTATGTAGCCGAGGGTGACAGCATACAGCAATAGCAGCGTCAACAAAAGGAGCGTTCGGGCGGTAACGCGAGGCGCAGGCATATTTATCCTTGCTGCATTCGACGACCATGATCCCTAACATCAGTATAAACCCCTGTAGTCTTACTCGCAAACATCATGAGGTGCCCACGTATAGCAGAAGGCTTACGGCGAGACACACTGCGACCGCGAGAACAAACAGTACTAGACAGCCAAAATCCCGCTGCGCGGTGGCACTGGCGTGCGGTCGGGCGATCTTGCCAATCGCCCAGCCAAACAATTGCGCGAAAAGGTAAATGATGATTTCCCCGATTGCTTCCACATTACCTCGTCGTCTGATCGTTTCGATTCATAACTTTAGGATAGACCCTGCGCTATCCCGCCGTCATGAGGCGGTTGTCCCGACCAAGTCGGGACACGTCCTATCGGCAAATCAGGACGGGCCACTCATGACGTGGGGACGGCGGCACACCTAGAGTGGAGGCATAGAAAAGGAGTGTGCCCCATGAATACTTACCTGGATCCGCTGCTTAGTTCTAAAAATGTTGAAGTCCAACCCGAGCCATTGATCGACCCGGAACCGGAGCCGCCCGTTGGCAAGCCGATCAATCCCCGGAGTCTGCGTTACCGCTTAAGTCACTATGGCAACCGCGCTCTCGCCAGCATAGGCAAGTTTCTCGCGGCGACGATCGAAGCCTTCCAGAATATCGGGACGGCACTGGCGGGCAGCATTATTCTGCTGCCACTGGTCATCATGGCGCGCGGTATTTCGGTTCTGGCCAAAGGCCTGATCAATTTCGGCAAGCCGCTCATGCTCTCGATCATTCGCTTGTTCTTCGAAACGCTGCACGCCGTGATTGCACCGATCCGCTCCGTCTTTGGCAATTTCAATAAATACGTGCTGTTCCCCATGCTCAAGCGCATTCGTGAGGACGATATCGCGGCCGGGATCGCGTTCGTCGTGCTGCTCGCGCTGATGGGTGGCGTGGTCTACGCGCTCCTGCAGGTTCTGTAGGGAGGAAAGATCATGAAGCGGTTGATTCTCGCAGTCACTCTCGTCGTGATGGCCGCCGGTTACATCGGCATCAGCGCCGTGCTCTACACCCGGTTATCGACGGTCGAAGCGCATTGTGGGGGCGCCTACGCCGACAACAGTCCCGCGCAGTTCAGTGCTGAAGCGCTCAAGCCGGGGCTGGATACCTCGCCGTACTGGATGCCCTCCTACGAGACAGTCAGCATTCCCAGTCGTGACCCGGAAATCACGTTGAACGCGTGGTTCGTCCCGACGAGTGAACCTGATGCCCCCGCCGTCTTGATCACGCATGGCTTAGGCGCCGGCGCCAGTGACTGCAAACGCAATCCACGCGCGCTCATGATGGCAGGTATGCTGCAGCGCAATGGCTACAATGTGCTGCTGATCGATGTGCGCGAACATGGTGAATCGACGGTCGAAAATGGACGTTGGGGCGGCGGGAGTGAAGAATACCGCGACGTGCTCGGCGCGTGGGACTGGCTCATCACGGTCAAGGGCTTCACAG
>CALKIA010000088.1 GCA_937988705.1 uncultured Chloroflexota bacterium
CAGCATCCACCTCTGCCAAAAAGTAGCTTTTGTCTCCCCTCCCTGAATTCGGGGAGGGGTCGGGGGTGGGGTCAGTTTGAACTCAATTCGTGAGCGGTTCTTCGCTGAGGAACATCTGCACGGCGATTTGTCCGCTGCCGCCGCCCGTCGAATTGGCGACGAGCAGCGTATAGTCGCCGTCGCTCGGAATCTCGAAGTTAAGCACGAGCGCCGCGCCATTGTTACCGCTGTCATCATCGGCGATAAGCGGCTTCCCCGTTTCATCGAGCAGCACCATCAATGTATCAATGGTCGTAGCGGCGTCGGTGGACAGCGCCACACCGCTGAAATACGTTCCCGTTTTGACCGAAAGCGGATACGCAATCACCGTGCCCGGTGCGAGCTGAGCCGTCACCGCTGCCCCCGATACGAGCGGCGCCCCCTCGGTGCGCTCCGTCTGGATTAAGTCGATGTAAGTGGAGTAATCCTCAGCGGCCAATTCAAGATCGCCGTTCGTGGAATACACGTAGCCCCGGTACACATGCAACACCGGATTCTGCCCATCCAATTCCAGCGCGGAGTCGAAATCGGTCAGCGCCGCGCCGACCTGGTTCAACGCGGTGTAGACCATTGCCCGACGGAAATAGGTTTGCGCGTCCGGCACGAGTTCCAACGCGGCGCTGTAATCGCTGATGGCGTCGTCCAGACGCTCCGACTGCCCATAAATACCCGCGCGCACGCGGTAAATATCGGCTTCGAGATTGGGCGGCAGCGCGTCAATCGCCAGCGCGTTTTCGAAATCCACCAGCGCTGCGGCCTGATCGCCGAGGTTGAGGTGGCTCAACGCCGTGGCGTAATAGGTTTCGCCCGCCGTCGGGTTGAACAGCAGGAACAGGTCGAAGCGCAGGATCGCCTGCTCGAACTGCTGCGCGTCGAACAGCGCTACGCCTTGATCGAAAATCTCCGAGAAGGCGACCGCAGCGGGTTGCGGCGTCGCATCCTCCTGCGCGAAAACGGGAACAGCTACCAGTAAGACACAGATCAGGATGAGAGTGCGAACGTTAACCATAAGTCTGAGCCCTCATAGGGACGCCCGAGGGCGTCCGTTTTTCGATGGAAATGAACGGACGCGATCAAACGCGCCCCCCTCTCCCAACGGAGAGGCGCTGATGGTTACCCACGCCGTGCGTTAAGTTCGCGCGTAAGCGTGTCTTTGACGAGCGCCGGATTACCGCGCCCGCCCAGTTCCGCCATGATTTTGCCCATCAGCGGGCCGAAGACCTTGTCCTTGCCCGCAATATAGTCCTCGACCAAACGGGCGTTTTCGGACAGCACCTTCGCCATGGCCGCTTCAATCGCGCCCGTGTCGGAGATTTGCCCCAGTCCCTTGGCCTTGACGATCTCCTCCGGCGAACCCCCCGTCTCCCACATGTCGGCGAGCACGGTGACGCCTGTCGCCTTGTTGATCGTGCCCTCGTCCACCAGCTTGACGAGCGCGCCCAGCTTTTCGGGCGCGATCTTCTCGGCGGCGCTTTCGCGCTCAAGGCCGTCCCGGTTCAGCAGGCCGAACAGATTACCCGTGATCCAATTGGCGGCGGCTTTAGGATTCGCGCCTGCGCCGATCACGCCTTCATAGTAGGCGGCGACGGCTTTTTCGGCGGTCAGCACCGACGCATCGTAGCGGCTCAAGCCGAAGGCCGTAATGAAGCGATCCCGCTTAGCGTCGGGCAGTTCCGGTAGGCGACCACGCACGCGCTCCACCCACTCGCGGCTGACTTCTACGACGGGCAGATCAGGTTCGGGGAAGTAACGGTATTCGTCGGCGCTCTCTTTGTAGCGCTGCACGATGGTGCGCTGCTTCGCTTCATCCCAGCCCATCGTCGCTTGGCGCACGCCCTCACCCGATTCCCACGCTTTGATCTGGCGGGCGACTTCATACTCAATCGAGCGGAACAGGCTGCGGATGCTGTTCAGGTTTTTGACCTCGGTGCGCGTGCGGTAGCCAGTATCATCTTTGTGCATCACGCTGATATTCGGCTCGACGCGCATCACGCCCTTCGACATGTCACCGTCGTTCACGCCGAGGTATTGCAGGATGGCGCGCAGCTTACGAGCGAAAACCTCGGCGGCTTCCGCGCTGTGGATATCCGGTTCGGTGACAATTTCCAGCAGCGGCACGCCCGCCCGGTTATAGTCGATCAGGCTGTAGCCATCGATATGCACCGATTTGCCGGTATCCTCTTCGAGGTGGGCGCGGCGGACGCGGATCGTGTGCGTGCTGCCATCCGCCAGGTCGATGTCCAGCGTGCCGCGCACTGACAGCGGGCGATCATACTGACTGATCTGGTAGCCCTTGGGTAGATCGGGATAGAAATAGCTTTTGCGCGCAAACTGATTGATCGTCGGGATTTCGCAGTTGAGCGCCAGCCCGACCATCATCGCCATTTCGATGGCTTCGAGATTAATCACGGGAAGCGTTCCCGGTAGACCGAGCGACACGGGGTCAACGGCGGTGTTCGGCGGCGCGGTCACACTGTCTACGACCGGACACGCGCTGAACATTTTGCTCTGGGTGAGGAGTTCGGCATGGATTTCCAAGCCGATGATCGGCTTCCAATCGCTCATGAATCATCGTCCTGTAACTTGTAGGGACGAGGCAGACCTCGTCCATGCTTAGGCTGACGATTCTAACACAAGTAAGTCTATAATGGAGAAAACTACGGGGCATGACATTGTGACCGGACGTCAACGTAACGAAAGCCGCTTCCCAAACTGGGATGAGCTCACAAATGGCGGACGACGCTACTACCGCATCATCAAAGGTCGCGTGAAAGGCTCTGCCCGCTACGTAAAAGAAGTCGACGCGGACGAAAACACCGTGCAAATCGTGCAAGAAATCTACGATGATGCCGGAAATCTGGTCGGAATTCACCAGAAATTTCCCGAAGACACAGGTCATATCGAGATCGGCAGGAGCGAAGATGATGTCTAAAGAATGGATCGTACAGCAAATTCTCGCCTATTTGAACGGCGAAATCTCCGAACACGATCTCGTCCTGTGGGCAGAAAATGGCTTCGTGGCGCTGTCCGAATCCGAGGTAGAAATCCCTGACGAGGCGCTCATCCTTGATATTCTCGGCTATTTGGGCGCAGGCGATACGACGGACTTCCCGCTGACGTGGGGTGTGCTGTCTGACTTCTTGGAGGCGTTAGGGACGCGGGTGCGCGTGATCGCGCAGACCGCTTAAGGGTTTCGCCTCGTCAAGCAGATAATGGACGCGATAAATTGTGTCCCTACCGGGTTTCGCCGCTCAGGGCTTCCAGCAGCGGGCGATACCGCAGATCAGCCGCCAATTCAGCGCGCATGGACTCGCGCATGTCGACGTTGGCGCGCGCCCACCCGTCACGACACAGACGAATTGCCCCGTCCAGATCGCCCTGCTCGAAGCGTGTCAGCCCGCGATTGAAGGGTATCGCCGCGTCACCCGGTTCGGCCGCTTCCGCCGCCTGATAATCAGCGTCCGCCTCGGCCAAGCGACCGGTACGGCGGTAGGCATCCGCCCGCTTGAGCAGCAGATTCGCCTGCATGGCGATCAGCAGGCGTTGATCCCGCGCGACGGCGATCAACGCGGCCAGTTGGTCGACGGCCCGCGTGAAATGATCGAGCGCCAACCGGTAATCACCGCGCAGCATGTCGATCTCGCCGTGCGCCTGATACCAATGCCACGCTTGCGGCAGCGACTCCAACACGACGAGCGCACGTTCATATTCACCCAAGTCCTTCAACACGCGGAAATAAGCTTCGGCAAACCCGACCGGGCTGAGCGTCCACGCCCGTTCGTAGGCCACCGCCGCACCTACGCGATCACCTTGCCGCAGCAGAATCGCGCCGCGCACGCCAAAATCGCTCGCGTTCGGTGCAGCGAGCGCATCGAGATCGGCGAGAGCGGTGCGCATGCCTGAAGGGAAATCACGCAGCACCTGCACGCGCAAACGACGTGCGCCATCATCCTGCGGAAACGCGGTCAAATGCTCATCCAGCGCCGCCAAGGCGAGATTCAGTTCGCCGGTTTCAAGATACGCTTCGGCCAACTGCAGCGCGGTATAAGTCACTTAATCGGCCTCCATCAGGAAAGCGGGGACGAACATGTGCTCGGAGAGCGGCAGCCAGAAGCTGAAGCGACTGCCACTCTCCGGTTGGCTTTGCACGCTGATTTTGCCACCGTGCAGTTCGACGATCTCTTTGGCGATGCTCAAGCCGAGACCGGTGCCGATCACCTTGCTGGTCACGCGGAAAAATGGATCAAAGATGTGCGGCAGATTCTCCTCGGCGATGCCGATCCCTGTGTCCTCGACTTCCACGCGGGCGCAGCACAGCGTGCCCGTATCATCGTAGACTGGCAGGGTGCGCACGGTGATCGAGCCTTCGGGCGGGGTGTAGTTGATCGCGTTCGTCACCAGATTCGTGATCACCTGCGTCACGCGTTCGTGATCGGCGCTCACAATGATCGGCTCGTCGGGCAGTTCAGCGGACAACAGCAAATTCTTCTGCTCAGCTTCCGGCGTCTGCACGGTGACAACATTGTAGATCAGCCGCTGCAAGTTGACCTGAGCCACCTGTAAGCGGATCATGCCGCGATCAAAGCGGCTCACATCCAGCAAGTCTTCGACCAGGCGCTGCATCCGACTGCTGACTTCTTCCAGCACCCGCAAATGTTCGTGCAGTCGCTCGGGCTGCCGCTTGACGAGGTACACCCGCGTCTTGAGGTTGGTGATCGGCGTGCGCAGTTCGTGGGAAGCATGGGCGACAAAGCGCGCTTTTTGCTGCGCGAGGGCTTTTTCCTCGCTCACGTCACGCATCACGCACACCGCCCCAAAGCTTTTCCCGTCGCCATTGCCCACCCGCGTAACGCTGAGATGAGCCGCGAACTTCACCCCATCCTTGCGCACAAAATCATAGTCGAATGACCAGTGTCCGGACTGCCTGAGCGCGTACAATGCCTGCAGCAGGCGTTCCTCATAGTAGTCAGCACTGATGCGCGGCGGTCGGAACAACTGCACAGACAGCATTTTCCAGTCTTCCGCCGAATACCCCGTCATACGTTCTAACGCCCGGTTGACATATCGGGTTTCGAAGCCATTTTCGCCGTATTCGGTATAGACGACACCTTCGCTCATCCCCTCGATAATCGTGCGGAGCTGGCGGCGCTCATGTTCGAGTTCGCTGGTGCGTTCGGCAATGCGGCTTTCCAACTCATGGGCTTGCACGCGTACCTGATCAAACAGGCGGGCATTGCGGAGCGCGATCGCCGCCTGATCGGCAAATGATTGGAGACGCTCGGCGTCCACCCGATCAAAGCGATTCAGCGAGTGGCTGTCCAGATTGAGGAAACCGATTACGTATTTCCCATTTCGAATGGGCGCACCGAGGTACGATTTCGTCCACTTACGGTGCTCATCGTCCACGTGCTGCCAATCGGGATACGCTTCAATATCGGGAATAACCAGCGGATTGCGGTTGACGATCATCCACTGGAGGGTGGGCGTATTCCGCAGCGAGAAGATCAGATTGCGGTGCGTTTCATTGAGGGGGACGTTCTCCGCCGCCCACGAACGCACCACCCGCGCCATCGACCCTTCGATCAACATGATGCTGCTGCGCTCATGCGGCACGACATGCTGCACTTCCTGCAAAATGCGATCCATCACCTCGTCGAGTTCGAGCGTGCTGGACAGCACCGCGGCGGTGTTGCGCAGGGCTTCCGCCAGAATACGCTGATCGTGTTCGGCGGCTTCAGCTTTGCGCCGCTTGGTGATGTCGAACAGGATCATGTACATCAACGCGCGCCCCTCATACTCGAGCGGGCTGGAGAAGATTTTGACGTGGCGGATATCGCCCGCATGGTTGCGATGACGGAAGTTGAACAACGTCCAGTTGGGGGTGCTGCCGAGCGTCTCACCGGGGATCGGGGAGTCGAGATCGGCAATCGTCAGCTTGCAGAGCTGTTCACGACTGTAACCGTAGAACTGCGCCGCGGCACTGTTCGCCTCCACGATGCGCCCATCCACGGGGTCGATCAGCAGTTTGATGGCGCGGTTGGTTTCAAACGTCTGCAACCAGCGTTTTTCGTATTCGTCGCTGCGCCGGATGGCGTGCATGTGATTGGTGAGCAGTTCGACGCGATGGCGCAGCAGCAGCGCCGACACTGGCATGGTGATCATGTCGGTGACGCCCGCCCGCAGCGCGTGTTTGATGCTGGTGTCATCATTGGCAACGATCAACAAAATGGGAACGGAGTCGCCCACTTTCTGGACGATCTGTTCCCATTCGGGGAGTGATTGGCTCAGGATTAGAAGATCACTGTGGGCAAAGAGAAGCAGGCACTCTTCGGCGTTACTGACCGATGTCACACGACAATGCTCAAGGATCGCCGCAAAAGCTAAGCGTTGTCTGCGATCCTCATCAGCCAGCAGTATCGAAAGATTTGCAAGCATTCAGCGCCCCCTGTGCTTCCTCATTCAAGGTAACACGAAGGGACGCAAGGCACAATATCAAACTTGTAAATCCGTATAAATATCACATATCGCTGCTGATAGCAGACTAGCCGTGACGATGCATAAACCGGTCCATGCGGTGCAGCGCCTCTTCGATGTTCTCGTAGGAGTTGGTATAACTTGCCCGAACGAAACCGCGCCCGCTTTCGCCAAAGGCGCTCCCCGGCACCACGGCGACCTGTTCTTCCATGAGCAGACGCTCACAGAATTCCTCGTCCTGCATGCCCGTCGCTTCGATATTGGGGAAGGCATAGAACGCGCCGCGCGGCTCAAAGCACGTCAGGCCGAGACCGTTGAAGCCATCGACGATCAAGCGGCGGCGGCGGTCGTAATTCTGGCGCATCGATTCGACATCGTCTTCACCGTTGATGATCGCTTGCAGCGCCGCGTGCTGACCGATGGTCGGCGCGGACATGATCAGGTACTGATGCAGCTTGCGCATCGCGTCCATGATGGCGGGGGTGGAGGTGGCATAGCCGATCCGCCAGCCGGTCATCGCGTACGATTTGCTCATCCCGCTGAGCAGGATCGTGCGTTCGTACATGTTCGGCAGCGCGGCGAAGCAGATGTGTTCAAAACCGTAGACCAGCCGCTCATAAATCTCGTCGGAGATGACCAGCAAATCGTATTTTTCCGCGACGGCGGCAACTTGCAGCATGTGCTCACGGTCGAGGATCGCGCCAGTCGGGTTGTTCGGGTAGCTGATGAGGATCACTTTGGTCTTAGGCGTAATGGCCGCCTCTAGCTGTGCGCCCGTCACCTGAAATTCATCTTCGATCAGCGCGTTGACGATCACCGGGACGCCGCCCGCCATCTCGACGGCCGCCGCGTTGGCCACGAAGCACGGCTGCACGACGAGCACTTCGTCGCCGGGGTCAAGGACTGCCTTGAGCGCCAGCCACAGCGCCTCACTCACGCCAACCGTCACCAGCACTTGATCGTCAGGGGAATAGACTACCCCGTACAGCCGTTCAATATGCGCGGAAATGGCGCGGCGCAGCTCAATTGTGCCGGAGTTGGACGTGTAGGCCGTTTTGCCCGCCATCAGCGAATCGATGCCCGCCCGCATGATGTGTTCCGGGGTGGTAAAGTTCGGCTCACCGATGCCCAGGGTGATCACGTTTTCCATCGTCGCTGCAATGTCAAAATACCGGCGGATGCCGGAGGGTTTCATGTTCTGGACGCTGTTCGAAATGAAGCTTCGCATAATCGATCCTGTGTGGAATAAGCTCACAAATTATCTAGCACATTCGTCCCGTTGAAAACGCCAAGAGTCATCAAAATGACTATGATGTATCATACATTGTGTACGAATTATGCCGAACCTAAGCAGGGCGGTCGTCGCCCACGCGCCCATACCCCAGCAAATTTACGCGCGATCCATGCGCGATCCGTTGCCGATCTTGACCCGGTAGCTTAAAATGAGAATTGCAGTCGTTGGGGGAAAGGCGTGTCATGACATTCGACAACAACCTGATCATCGTGCTGTCGCTGATCATACTGGCGTTCATCTGCCTGTTGATCGTGATCTTCATCGCGGCGCTGTTCATGCGTATTACGGGCCGCGGCATCATCCCCATGCTGCTGTCGATCCGTCAGCAATTCTCGGAAGCTGACCCCGAAGACGAGCGGCGCTACAGTACAAAAGCACATCCGGATCTGCGCTCGATCGCTCAGCAGCACGACTTCAATGCGGCGCTCGCCCAGCAGGTGATCGAAAAGCAGCTAGAGCCACCGCCACCGCCGCCGATCACCCCACAGAATGCGCCCTACGTTCCGGGAACGCTTGATGCCCAGAGCGAACCGTCGTATCACACCCAGCCGCCCACGTTTATCGCTCCGACCGCGCAGTCGGCGGCCCCACCCAACCCGCTCCCACCCAGCACGCCGACCCCGCGCTTCGGGCATCGGGTCTTGTCCAGCGATCCAAAGCGACCGCCCAGTGACCGCCGCCGTGACGAAGATGACGAGCTCGGGAATGAACTGCTCGACTTCGATGGCGATGGCGACGCCGATGTATAGGCTTAATAGTTGGTGAACGTCGGCGTTTTTGCTGATCTCCATCTCAGAAACTCATCTTTTTTAGCTATACTTAAACATATGGCGACAATCGACTCATAGGAAAATGTAATGGCAGGTGAACGGATACTGTTGATCGAAGACGAAGCACGGATTGCCCAATTCGTCGAACGCGCCTTGATTTATGAAGGCTACCGTGTCAGTGTGGCGCGGGAAGGTCAGAATGGGCTGGCAATTGCACGTGATAACCCACCTGATCTCGTAGTTCTCGATTGGATGCTCCCCGGTTTAGATGGTTTGGAAGTCTGCAAGCGACTGCGCGCCGCCAGCGACGTGCCGATTCTTATGCTCACGGCCAAAGACGACATCAAAGATCGCGTGCAGGGTCTGGACGCGGGCGCGGATGACTATCTGGTCAAGCCGTTCTCAGTGGACGAACTGATGGCCCGCGTGCGGGCGCTGTTCCGCCGCTCAACGCCGACCTCGCGCCCCGAAATTCTGCGCTTTGCCGATCTCACGCTCGACACCGGGACGCACCGGGCTTACCGCGGCGAACGCCCGATCGACCTGACGGCGAAAGAGTATGAACTGCTGGAACTGTTCATGCGCAATCCACGGCAGGTGCTCACCCGCGATGTGATCTTCGACCGCGTGTGGGGCTACGACTTCGGCGGCGAAAGCAACATTATTGAGGTCTACGTGCGCTATCTACGACAGAAAACGGAGCAAAATACCGAACCCCGCCTCGTGCATACGGTGCGCGGAGTCGGGTACGTTCTGCGCGAAGAAGAATAATGCGTCATGACCATTCGCAGCAAGCTCATCCTGTGGTATTCCGGTTTACT
>CALKIA010000089.1 GCA_937988705.1 uncultured Chloroflexota bacterium
TGCTGCTCAATATTAAAACTGTCCCGCCTTCAACCGAATTCAGGGAGGGGAGACAACAAAAGCTGTTTGCGCCCCGCGCCCCGCTTGCGTGGGAGCGGGGTTGGGGGCGAGGGGTACACGCGAATGAGGCTTGTCCATAACTGATGTTAAACTTAGCTGTCGTGATTGCCTGTAACTCTTACGCGATCTCAAAAGCGACTGGCCAGATCGGGCGTCCGGGTGGACGCCGTCCCGCGTTGACCTCAGCGTAATAGGCATCAAACGGGCTGGGCTCCAAGGCGCAGACCATAGACGGTTCCCACGACTTGGCCGCGATGTGCGCATCGGGGAACGCGGTTGCCGAGGCCGACGCCGGATGCAGTGGTAGTTCGACGCGCGCCCCCCCGCCGATCATGCGCGCCATTTTGCGCGCACTGTCGTCATCGCGGGAGAGGAATACACCGGGCGACTGCGGTTCGTCGCGGTGAATGCGCGTGTAGCCGACCACTTCCTCATTCAACACGTACACCGACGAGGTGATCAGCGGATTCGGACTCAGCCAGTCAAGTAGGCAGTCACCGGGATCAACCGCAAAGTCGACATTGGCCTCTTCATGCCGCCACAAGTCGCGCAGCAGCGGCACATCGACCGCCTGCGGCTTGCGCGTGTCGAGATCGCTGTCGGGCAGAGCGTACGTCAGAATCTCACATGACGAGGTGCCAAAGGCGTGCGGGACATAGCCAAAGCGTGGGTAATAGGTTGGATGACCGAGCAAGAAGCACAACACATGGCCTTTAGCGCGCGCGAGTTCATGCCCCCGCGTAATCAACGCCGCGCCTACGCCCTGGCGTTGAATCGTTGGATTTACGGCGATGGGGCCAAGATTCACGGCGCGCACCGTTGCGCCGGAAATCCGCAGCAGCATAGGCGAAAACAGCGCATGACCGATCAACTGGCCGTCTTCGTCTTCGGCGACCAGCGACAGTTCAGGATCAAACAGCGTTCGATGGCGGTGCAGCGCGACGATGAGCGCCTCGTCGGCTCGTTCCTCAAACGCGAGGACGTTGATATTCGCGATCCCGGCATAATCGTATGGTGTTGCTGAACGAATGATCATGAGTTTCACTTCATTCCTCGAAAGACCGGCGCGCCCCAAGTATAATCATTGCTGTGAAGACAGAAACAGTGACAAGGATCACCATGCAAGTTAATCAAGCAGCACAATTATACCGCTTGCAGACGCTCGATTTGAACATCGCCAAGCTTCGTAACCGCCTCAAGCAAATTGACGATTTGCTGGGGAATGATGAGGAAGTCGTCAAGGCGACCGCCCAGGTCGCGGCGACACAGTCGGCGCAAAAACCACTGCACGCCCGTGCCACCGAACTGGATCTCGAAGTCAAAAGCGTCGCCGCCAAGATCAGCGAGACCGAAACCGAACTCTACAGCGGTAAACAGTCCAACCCGAAGACGCTGCGTGAACTTCAGGAAGAGGTCAACGCCCTCAAGCGGCGCGAAATCAGCCTGCAGGAAGCGCTGCTGACGACCATGCAGCAGGTTGAAGACGCGAACAACGCCATCACCGCTGCCGAAACCGCGCTGACAGCCGCCCACGACAGCAAATCAGAGCGCCAAACGGATCTGCTGGCGGAGAAAGAGAAGGTGACAGCCGATATCGCCACCGTCGAAACCAAGCGCCGCGACCACGCCGCGAAGATCGACCCGGCCGCCATCAAGATTTATGATGGGCTGCGCTCGCGCATGAAGGGCGTACCCGTCTCGGTGCTCGGCCCCGATGGCTGCTCGTACTGTCATGTTGAGCAAACTTCCATCATCAGCCAGCAAGTGCGCATGGGCGCGAAGATCGTCTATTGTGAAAGCTGCGGACGCATTCTGGCCTCCGCCTAACGTTTTAGCGGGCGCGGTTGATCGCGTCGCGCAGGTCACGCGCCGCCACCGCCGGATCATCGTTAAAAATGAGCGCGCGCGACGAATTGATAATGACGCCCTTGCGGTCGGAGTTCACCCCCGCCCGGACGGTTGTTGCCACGTCCCCACCCTGCTCGCCAATGCCCGGGACGAGAAACGTCATATCCCCGACCAGTGCGCGAATCTGACGCATCTCGTCCGGGTACGTAGCACCGACGACGAGCATACAATTGCACTTCCATTCGCGGCTGACCCGCGCCGCAACATGCCAATACAGCGGCTGACCTTCCACGACGAGATCTTGAAATTCTCCCGCACCGGGGTTGGATGTGCGGCACAAAATGATGCTGCACTTATCGGTCCGCGTGATGAAGGGCATGAGCGCCTCCCGACCGAGATACGGCGACAGCGTCACCGCGTCAAAGCCAAGGTCGTCAAAGATCGCCTCTGCATAGGCGTCGCTGGTGCTGCCGATATCGCCGCGCTTGGCGTCGCAAATCGTCAGAATATCCGGGTACCGCTCGCGCAGATACTGCATCGTCTGGCGCACTTCGTGCCACCCGGCTTCGCCACGCGCTTCGTAAAACGCCATGTTGATTTTATAGGCGGCGGCGTAGGGCTGCGTCTGCTCGATGATGGCGCAGTTGAAGCTATACTGCGGTGCTTCGCCAGCACGATAGGCTGCGGGCAGGCGTTTCAGATCACTGTCCAGACCCACGCACACCAGCGAATTAACCGCATCAGCGCGCAGGTTGAATTTCTCAACGGCGTTCATTAGTCGTACTCCCAAGTTAAATAGGCAGGCTACATGCTCTTTCCGACAATTCCTCCCAGCTTGACTGTAGGGGCAGACCGGTGTGTCTGCCCCTACTTGCCGGTTGGGGCCTTCAATGTGGTGGTCATCTCAGCAGCGAACGCGATCAATGGCGTCCCTACACAGACATGATCTTTATCGTAGGGACGAGGCATGCCTCGTCCACAAAACTCGCAAATTGATTTAAAAACTCGTTCCACGCTCTTCTACCGAGCTACCGGCGCACCTGGCCCTTACAAGGAAATTTGACGATTTACGGATCGATTACTTCAGCGCAGCAGCTGTCATCTGCCTTACGGCTGCGGTGGCCAACCGCGCGGATTCTGCATCCAGAGGCGCACGACATTCGCTTCCTCGGCATTCAGCTTACCCATCATATCGGCGGACAACAAAATCGCATCAAAGGTCGTCAGCGTATGCAAGCGGACATCCGCCGCTGGAAAGGCGGCCTGCGCTTCGGGCAAGCCATAGCTGATGATAGCGCACACATCCGTTACGATCGCCCCGGCCGCGCGCAGCGCCTGCACCGCGTCGAGGCTGCTGCCGCCCGTCGTCACCATATCTTCGATGAGCAGCACGCGTTTGCCCGCCACGACCCCACCCTCGATGCGCTGCCCTTTGCCATGTTCTTTCGACTCTTTGCGCACGAAGACCGAGGGCACGCCCAGCGTATAGCCTAGCGCCGCGCTGTGCGGCACACCGCCGACTGCCACCCCGGCGATCACCTCGAAATCGAACTTTTTCTCCGCGATCAAGGCCTTAAAGCCTTCGATCACCACATGCCACTGCGCCGGGTGATACGGCAAGATGCGGTTATCCACGTAGACGGGCGACAGAATACCCGACTTAAACGTGATCGGTTGACTCAGGCTGAAGCCGACCGCGCCGATCTCCAGTAACGTCCATGCGACCGAGTTGCTCATATTCCCTCTCAATGAGTGCTGCCGCCAATGCCCCGCGATAAATCAGGGCTGACCAATACTGGCCGGCGGGTGTGCCAAACGCGGCGAAGTTCTCCCCGGTGAGGATGCCCCCGCACGCGACGACATCGATTGTATAACCTGCATGCGCCTGGGCGCGTAACAAATGTGTAACAGCTTCGACAGCCGATTCGTAAAGCCGCCCGCCCGCCATCCCGGCCGAGATATGCGGATCATCGGGCGTGGGCTGCGCCAGTGTGTTCGTCGCGATGATGGCTTGCACGCCCGTCTCCACTGCCGCCTGCATAAGTGAGTCATACTGTTCGGGCGCGAGCGCCGGACTCAGCTTGACCCACAGCGGCGCTCGGCCGCCAAGCTCAGCGACGGCCGCCGCGCAGTAGCGCCGCGCCAGTTCCGCCGTTTGGTTCGCGCCGGGGTCGTCCTCGGTGTTCGGACAGCTCAGATTGAGCGTAAACCACGCGGGTACGACGCCGAAATCGAGGAAGAAGCGCAGCGCCTCGCGGATTTCCCGTTCCCCTTGATTAAGATCCTCGACACCCGGACTCACCGCAATATTAACCCCATACACGCGAGGCAAATGGCCCGCGTTCCGCGCTAAAAACGCCGCCGCCGCCCGCGCGCCGGGGTTCTTCAACCCGACGCGGTTCTGCGTCGATTGCGTCGCCGGGTCACGCCACATGACCACGCCAGCGTTGCCGACGCGGGGATAGCGCGTGAACGAGCCGAACTCGACCAGCCCGACCAGCGCGGGCATTGACCGCCAGCCGGGGATGATATCTTCGCCCCGTTCGACCGCCGCCAACGCCTCGGCCTCGCTGGCGAAACCATGCCCCTTGACGAAGCCCGCCGCCAGAATCAGCGGATGCTCAAGCTCCACCCCGCCGACGGTCACAGATCGACCCCTCCCTGAATTTGGGAGCCAGCGGGAAACAACTTCTCCCCTCTCCCCATTTACGTGGGAGAGGGGTTGGGGGTGAGGGGCAAACACCAACCGATACACGCCCTTGAGCGCCGCGCACGCCACCACCGAGCGATCGGCCAGCGCCAGTGCCCGCAGCACCAGCGCATGCGCCTGCATCGGCGTGAGCCTGAACAGCAGCGGTTTCATGACTCTATACAACCACTCAGTGCTGTACAACACGCTGACCAAACCCTTCTGCCGCCAGAACATGTTCCCCATCATAGGCACGCACGCCGCGAATGCGCGTTTCGATCACTTTGCCGGTGACGCGCAGACCCGCATACGGTGACCAGCCACACGCCGAATGCAAGTGCGCCGGGTTGATGGCATACGCCACATCCAGATCAACCAGCGCGTAGGTGTCCGGCGGGCAGGTCAGCCCCCACAGGCGGCGCGGATTGGTGGACACCATGGCGATCACCTGCTCCAGCGTGACGCGCCCGTCGCGTGTCGCCGTGAGCATGAGCGACAGGGTCGTTTCGAGTCCCGGCACGCCATACGGCGGCTTAGCCGAGAGCTTCTCTTCGCGGGTGTGCGGCGCGTGATCCGACTCGATCACATCCACAACTCCCGCTTGCACTGCCTCCCACAGGGCGTCGACATCGCGGCTCGTTTTGAGCATCGGCTTCATCCAGCCGAAGGCGCCGAGCGTCGGCACATCGTCTTCGGTCAAAAACAGATGATGCGGGCACACGCCCACGCTGATCGGCAAACCTTCGGCTTTGGCTGCCCGCAAGAACCCGATCTCCTCGGCGGTGCTGATGTGCAGAAAGTGCGTGTGCCGCCGATGTTTGCGCACCAGTTCGAGGATTTGCAGCACCGTTTCACCTTCGGCATGCACCGCGATCGGCTTGGAGCTCGTCCACGCCGCGACCATCCGGTCGCGTAAGCCCTGATCTTCGACCAGCAGATCGCCCGTCGTGTCATTGCAGAAGATTTTCAACCCGCACACGTCCGCCAACACGCCCGCAAATTCGGCGGTATTGTCCGCCTGCGATGCGCCGAGGTACACGCCCCAATCGCAGCGAGCGGTCGCCGCGATTTTTTCCAGCTTGGTGGCGAGCGCGGTGCGGTTGATCGTCGAGGGCGGCGTGTTCGGCATATCCAGCACCGCCCAGTAACCACCCGCTAGCGCCGCCGCCGTTTCGCTGGCGAAGGTCGCTTTGTGCGCCCACGCGAGGTCGCGCAGATGCACATGCGGATCAACCATGCCGTCAATGCGGATCACGGACATTACACGTACACCCCCCGCAGTACCTTCGCCAACAGCGCCATACGCACGAACATTCCGTTTTCCATCTGCTCGAAGTAAACGGCGCGGGGATCTTCGTCCAAGATGTCGTGATCGGCCTGGGTACCCATCTCATGTTTGCGCGGCAGCGGATGCATGAGGATGGCGTCCTCTTTCGCCTGATTCAGCAGCAGCGGGGTCATGATGAAGCGGTCTTTAATCGCCTCGTAGTCCGCAGGATTCTCGAAGCGTTCTTCCTGAATCCGCGTCCAGTAAATCACATCGCTTTCGGTCAGCACATCCATCAGATTATCCGTCTGATAGGCGGAAATGCCGCGTTCATCCAGCATGGCGATGATTTCCGCGGGCATCCGCAGCGCTTCCGGCGAAACAAATGCCAACCGCGTCCCGGTCACGCCGTAGCGGGCGATCAACTTGGCCAGCGAATGCACCGTGCGGCCGTTCAGCAGATCGCCGACAAGGGTGATCGTCTGGTTATCGAAGGTTTTCTTCTTGTCGTAGATCGTGAACATGTCGAGCAGCGCCTGCGTCGGGTGTTCGCCGATGCCGTCGCCGCCGCTGATCATCACGGTCGGGTTGTCGATGCGCTTATTGAGCTTGTCGAGGTAGTACGCGGCCTCAAACGATGCGCCTTTCTGCGGATGGCGCATCACGATCAGGTCGGCGTAGCAGCCCGCCGCGCGCACGGTATCCGCCAGATTTTCGCCTTTGTAGACGGACGAGAACTGCACACCGTTGCTCGCGCCGACCACATCGCCGCCCAACCGCCGCATCGCCGCCTGAAATGACAGGTCAGTGCGCGTACTCGGTTCGAAGAACAGCGACGCCATGACGCGCCCCGCGCACAATTCGGTCAACCCGCGGTCATGCTGACGCACGCGCTTGCGCAGCGAGGCGGTGGCGTTGAACAGGATTTCGAGATCTTTGCGTGCGAATTGGTCAACGGTGACGATGTGCTTGCCGACAAAATCCCCACCAATCAGCGGCGGGCTGTAAGTTTGAACATTCTGTTCGCGGATCATGACTGCTCCTTGCACTGGGCATAAAAAAAGCGGGGAAAACGCCCCCGCTTTCATTCACTCTGAAAAAACACCTAAAGCCATTCCGGTCGCCCGAACTAAAAGATCGTGCTCATGTCCATGCATCCGCCGCTCAAATTCGTCGAGCGGCTCGCCCGGTCGAAACACGACCGGGGTCTGGGCGATCACCGCGCCCGCGTCCACTTCGGGAATCACGTAATGCACCATGATGCCTGTCCGCTCGATCTCGCCGCGCTGGTACGCAGCATACGCGCGCTGAATCGCGTCGACACCCGGAAACGCGCCGGGCAGCGCGGGGTGCAAGTTGATCACCTTGTGCGGAAAGCGGTTCAGAAACGCGGGACTCAAAATGTGCATCCATCCGGCCAACACGATCAAATCGGGCGCATAGGGCGCGATCTGGTCAGCCAGATCAGCATCATACTGCCCGCGCTCAGTATACCCCTTCAGCGGGAAATACAGCGTCGGAATCTGCGCGGCTTGAGCCCGTTCGAGCGCATAAGCGGCCGCTCGATTCGACACCACCAGCGCGATCTCCAGCTGAAGATCGCCCCGCGCATCGATCAGCGCCTGCAAATTTGTCCCTGAACCGGACACCAGGACGACGATCCGCTTCATGCGAGCTGCACACCCCGGCCATCGACGATCTCGCCGATGCGCTTACCCGTCGGGATGATCTCGAGCACCTTGTCCACCTGCTCGGCGGGGATAACCAGGATCATGCCGAGGCCCATGTTGAAGACGCGGTACATCTCCGGGCTGAGGATCGTGCCTTTGCGCTGAATCAGGCCGAAGATCGGGGGAATGTCCCACGAACCCCGGTTGATGCGCGCGCCAATCCCCGGCAGGAAGATGCGCGGTAGATTTTCAACGACCCCGCCGCCTGTGATATGCGCGAGGCCGTGCGTTTCGATGCCTGCTTCCCACAGCGCAGCGACCTGGGCCAGGTATGAGCGGTGCACCGCCAGCAGTGTATCGCCGATGGTCGCGCCCGTTAAGTCATCACGTGGCGCAGTCCAATCCTCTTTGTCGAGCACTTTGCGCGCCAGCGAATAGCCGTTGGTGTGCAATCCGCTGGAGGGCAGGCCGACCAGCACATCGCCGACTTTGATCGCCTTGCCCGTGATCACTTTGCCGCGTTCGACCGCGCCGATAATCGTCCCGGCCACGTCGATTTCGCCTGTTTCGTACACGCCGGGCATTTCGGCGGTTTCCCCACCGATCAGGGCGATACCCGCTTCCCGGCAGGCATCGGTCATGCCCTTGACGACCGCCGCGATGATGTTCGACTGGATCTTCGCGGAAGCGACATAATCAAGGAAGAAGAGTGGGCGCGCGCCCTGCACCAGAATGTCGTTGATGCAGTGATTGACAAGATCCGCGCCCACGGTATCCCAGCGTCCCAGCTTGGCCGCGACTTTGGTCTTCGTGCCGACGCCGTCGGTCGAGGCGACCAGCACCGGCGACTGCATCCCTTTGAGGGCGGTGGCGTCGAACAGCCCGCCGAAGTTGCCGACATCCGACAACACGTTCGGTGTGAAGGTGGAGCGCAGCGCGGCTTTGATCTTCTGGACGACGTCGTTGCCCGCATCGATGTTGACGCCGGCCTGCTGATATTGACTTTCCGGTTCCGGCACGGGGGTTAAGGCCGCGCTGTCTTTGTTGTCTTGATCGGTCATGTCCCGCATCACTCCAATGTCGCGTCGAAACTGCATGCCGTCGAAATGAATGCGCTCTACGCCTGCGTAAGCGTGTTTGAGCGCCAGCGCCAGCGTGTCGGCAACGGCAGTTACCGCGAGCACCCGCCCGCCCGCCGTCACAACCTGATCACCGCTGCGCTGCGTCCCCGCGTGGAAGACGCGGATATCCTGCGGCACCTCCGCCAGCCCCGTGATCGGGAAGCCTTTGGTGTAGTCGCCGGGATACCCCCCGGAGGCCAGCACAACCGTCGCACACGCGCCGCTTTTCCAGCGCACATCCAACGACTTGAGTTGCCCCTCCACGCAGGCACTCATCACATCATAAAGCGGAGTTTCGAGCAGCGGGAGTAAAGCTTGGGTTTCTGGGTCACCAAAGCGGCAGTTGAATTCCAGCACACGCACTCCATCCGGCGTGAGCATCAATCCGGCGTAGAGCACGCCGACGTAACGCCGACCTTCCGCCGCCATCCCGCGCACGGTCGGTTCAAGCAGATCGCGCGTGTAACGGGCGCTATCGTCAGCGCTCACATCGGGGACGGGGGCATAAGCGCCCATCCCACCCGTGTTCGGTCCCTGATCGCCATCCTGAATACGCTTGTGATCGCGGGCGGGCGGCATCGGCACGACCGTCTCGCCGTCGCTGAACGCCAGCAGGGAGACTTCGCGCCCCGTCAGGCGTTCTTCGATAATGACTTTCTCGCCCGCCGCGCCAAACAGCGCGCCGTGGAAGATCTCCCACAAAATCGAAGCGGCTTCGTCGACCGTGTCGGGCAGCAGCACGCCCTTGCCCGCCGCCAACCCATCCGCCTTGATGACGAACGGTTTGCCTAAAGCACGCACGAACGCCAGCGCCGACTCGTAGTCGCTGAACGTGCCGTAATCGGCGGTGGGGATGGTGTGCCGCCGCATGAAGTCCTTCGAGAACGCCTTAGACGACTCCAATTCACCCGCCGCCTGAGTCGGGGCGAAGATGCGCAGTCCCGCCGCCGTAAACTGATCGGCGATGCCCTGCGCGATGGCCACTTCCGGCCCGACCACCGTGAGATCGATCTGCTGGGCGCGCGCGAACTCAATCAGCGCCGTGAAGTCGGTCAGCGCGATGTTTTCGCACGGCGCGATGCCGTCAGCCGCCGCCCACTGCGTCCCCGCATTGCCGGGAGCAACGTAGACATGATCGGCTGACCGTGCCAACGCCCACGCCAGCGCATGTTCGCGCCCGCCCGATCCGATGATGAGTACCCGTTTCATACGTGCAGCTTCGCCTCAAAGATGGTTTTGTCACGTTCGTCCGTGAACAACCAGTCCGGAATGGTGATGGGGTAGACGCCGGAGAAACACGCCGTACAGTGGCCAGCATCCTGACCGAGCATCTTGTGAATGGCGCTCATCATCCCCGGCAGGCTCAAGTAATCGAGGCTGTCAGCGCCGATCTTCGCGCAAATCGCCGGAATATCGTACTTGTTGGCAATCAATTCGCGATAAGTTGCCATATCCACGCCCATGAAACACGGGTGTTTGACGGGCGGCGAGGCGACGCGCAGATGCACTTCGCTCGCGCCGCTGTCACGCATCAACTGCACCATCGGGCCAGCCGTGTTGCCGCGCACAATCGAGTCGTCGATCAAGATGACCCGCTTGCCCTTGAGGTTGGCGGTCAAGCCATTGTACTTGAGGTTGATGCCCTGCTTGCGCAGGTTATCATCCGGCTGAATGAACGTGCGCCCGATGTAGCGATTTTTGGTCAAGCCTTCGGTATACGGCAAGCCGCTCTGCTGCGCGAAACCGATGGCGTGCGGCGTCGCGGAGTCCGGTACGCCGACGACGATATCCGCATCGGCGGGCGCTTCGATGGCCAACTGCCGCCCCATCTGCTGGCGTACCAGATGGATCATCTCCCCGCCCATCACCGAGTCGGGCCGCGCAAAGTACACATATTCGAACACGCACAGCGCCTGCTTGGGCGACTGCTTGCCCATCACCGAGGAGACG
The DNA here is from genome assembly GCA_937988705.1 of uncultured Chloroflexota bacterium. Classification (GTDB taxonomy): domain Bacteria; phylum Chloroflexota; class Anaerolineae; order Aggregatilineales; family Phototrophicaceae; genus Flexifilum. The sequence goes on from CALKIA010000089.1 coordinate 10,606, forward strand.
CCTTCACGATCCAAGCGCAGGATTTCGCCGGGTTCCATTTCGCGGATGAAGCGCGCGCCGATGGTCATGAGCGCGCACGTCTCCGACGCGATCACATACCCGCCGCCATCCAGTTCGCCGAGGCACAGCGGGCGCAGACCCAACGGATCGCGCACGGCGTAGACCGCATCATCGGTGAGGATCGCCAGCGAGTACGCGCCTTCCGCAATTTCCTGAAAGGCGCGGATGCGCACCATCCAGCGATCCGGCACCGGGTCATCACTGTTGAGCTGAAAAATATCACTGCCCCACACTTCGGGCGGCGCAGCAAGGATTTGCGTTACGAGTTCGGTGTCCGTCGTGGAGGATAGGCCAACGCCGCGTTCTAGCAGCCGTTGGCGCAGTTGGAGTGCGTTGGTCAGGTTGCCATTGTGCGCGACCGCCAGCGGGCCGTACATCGTCTCGATCAAGGTCGGCTGTGCGTTGCGAATATGCGACGAGCCGGTGGTCGAATAGCGTGTGTGCCCAATCGCCAGATGTCCCTTCAGCGGGGAGAGGTTCTCCTCATTGAAGACCTGCGCCACCAGACCCATGCCCTTATGTGAATAGGCCGACCGTCCGTCACTGGTGACAATGCCCGCGCTCTCTTGTCCGCGATGCTGCAAGGCGTACAAGCCAAAAAACGTTGTGCGGGCGACATCACGCCCCGGCGCGTAAACGCCGAACACCCCGCAGGCTTCGCGGGGGTGATCCTCGTGAAACGTCATCCGTTTCCCTTGACCTCTTCATCATCCTTGACAATGATATCGACCAGCTTGCGCTGGTAAGCTTCGATCCGCGCTTTCAAATCGGGATCGCCCAGAGCGAGTATTTTGGCCGCCAGCAAGGCCGCACCAGTCGGTTCGATGATGACAGCCGGCGCGACGCCGCTCGGCATGCGCAGCGACGAGTAAATATCCGCCCCGGCGAACGTGTTCGATACGGGCGGGCACGCGATCACCGGAGAGGTGACCTGCGCGTCGATGAACCCGCTGAGCGCGTTCGAGCGCCCGGCAATCGTGATGTAGACCTTGGGACGCGGGTCCGCTTCGTAGGCCTGCAAAATGGCCAGGACATGAGCGGGTGTCTTGTGCGCCGACCCAACGCGAATTTCTGACGTGAGGCCAAACGTTTTCAGGGCTTCGGCGATGGCCTGCGCCTGAGCTAAATCAGCACGAGATCCCATAATGATCGGGACGATGGCGGTCATACGGTCTTCTCCCGGTAAGGTGTTAGATGGCGAGCGATACGATCAGCGGCGGGTTGATCCCCCGGTCTGAATGTGCTTCCGGTCAGCCGCTCGTAGGCGGCGATGTAGAGGCTGGCGGCCTGCGCGACAAATTCCGGCGTGAGCGGGGGCTGCACGCCATCCCCGCGATACCCTTGCGCAACAAACCATTTGCGCACAAATTCCTTGTCGTAGTTCTCCGGTTCTGTGCCCTTCCCGTATGAGTCGGCAGTCCAGTAGCGACTGGAGTCGGGCGTATGGATTTCATCGATCAGCGCGAGCTGCCCGCCAATCAGGCCGAATTCGTACTTGGTATCGACCAGCAGCAAGCCCGCTTTCTGCGCGATCGCCTGTCCGCGGGCAAAGATGGCCAGCGCCGTCCGTTCGACCTGCTCCCACAACGACTGTTCGACCAACCCCGTGCTGATGATCTGGTCACGCGTCAGGCGTTCATCGTGGGCGCCGCCTGTCGCTTTGGTTGTCGGCGTGATGATCGGTGTGGGCAGCGGGTCATTCTTCTGCAGGCCATTCGGCAGTGTGATCCCGTACGGCTGGCGATCCCCGGCGGCATACAGCGTCCACAGCGAGGTGCTGGTCACGCCGGTGATGTACCCGCGCACGATCACCTCGACCGGGAGCGCCTCGGCTTCGCGAGCGACGGTCACGTTCGGGTCGGGCACGTCGATCACGTGATTGTTCACCAGATCGCGCGTCTGATCAAACCACCATGCGCTCAGTTGGTTGAGTACCTGCCCTTTAAAAGGGACGAGGCCGACTACGCGGTCAAACGCCGAGATGCGATCCGTTGTGATGAGGATGCGCGCCCCGCCTGCCATATACATATCGCGGACTTTACCCGCCCGTTTTTCGCCAAAGCCGTCAAGGTTGACCGTATCAAGGACGTGTGGAACTCCCGCCAGTATCTGATCGTGGGTGAGCATGGATTCTCCACCATATTGATTGACCGTTGTATGGGGACGAGGCTGAGCCCGTCCGCAGCCATAGGCGGGACTTAGCCCGCCCCTCAAGCACTGTTTGCGCGGTTATGCGAACTTCACTGCATTCTGGAACAGGCGTAAACCGAGCATCCCCGCCTCGCCCCGCGTCCAACGCGGGTGCTGCCAACCAAAGATGTGATCTTCCGGATGCGGCATTAGCCCGAAGACGTTCCCGGCGGGGTTTGTCAGCGCGGCAATGGCATAGGTCGACCCGTTCGGGTTGTGCGGGTAGCCGGCCACGCCGCCCTGACCATCGACATAGGTCAGCGGCGCCAGACCGGCTGTCCACAGCGTATCGAGCGCCGCTGGATCGCGCGCGGCCACGCGCCCTTCACCATGCGCCACCGGGCAGTAGATCGGCTCGGTCAGTCCGTCGGTGAACAGCGAGGGACTCGCCGGATTGGGCTGCAAATACACCCAGCGGCATTCGAAATGGCCGCTGGCGTTGTACGTCAGCGTAACCGATCCGTCATGTTCGGCGCCCGGCAGCAGCCCGGCTTTGACCAGCACCTGAAAGCCGTTGCAGATGCCCATCACGGGGCGGCCACTGGCGACAAACTGCGTGAGTTGCTCGGTGAGGCTGTGACGCAAGTCAGTCGCCCACAGTTTACCCGCGCCGAGATCGTCGCCGTAGGAGAAACCACCGGGGATGATCAGTAGATCGTAATCGAGCAGACGCTCGTCCCCCTTCAGAATGCGGTTCATGTGGACGATGTGGCTCTCGGCACCGGCGAGCTCGCACGCCAGTGCCGCATCCCGATCCCGATTTGTCCCGGTCGCGTGCAGAATGAGCGCGCGCGGTTTGGCTGTGCGCGGGGTGATCGTGCGCTCAAATTTTCTCTGGGCTGAGACTGGCGGTCGCGTCAGTTCCAGCGGTTCGGCTGCGACCGTACCGCGCCACGCCCGTTCCAAGTCATCAAGGCGCACGCTCACAAGCTGCCGCGCGTCGTCTTCAGACATAGACGAGCGCATAATCAGGCTGTTGAACAGCGTCACCCGCCCGATCATCGCCGTCGGCACGTCATGCAGAGCGGCGTCGAACGCCGCCTGATCTTCGAGCGCAACTTCGACGATGAAGCGCCCGCTTGACTGCGAGAAGAGAATGCATTCCGGGTACTGCTCCGCATCGACGAAGCTGTCGAGATTCTGGAGGGAGATTTCCGCACCGAACTTGCCGCCGATGCACATTTCAGCCAGCGCCACCGCGATCCCGCCTTCGCTCACATCATGGCAGGCTTTGACCAGTCCGTGCTGCATCGCCTGATGCAGGGCGCGCATCGTCGGGAGCGCATCGGGCACGGGCTGCGGCACGACCCCGCCCGTCAGGCCGTTGATCAGGTGGTAGTGACTGCCGCCCAATTCAGCACGGGTGTCGCCGATGACATACAGCAGATTACCCGCCGCTTTCAAGTCCATCGTGACCGCTTTGGTCACATCCGGCACAATGCCAAGCGCGGAGATCAACAGCGTGCCGGGGATAGCGTGGCGCTGACCATCCGCGCCCATGTATTCGTTATTGAGGCTGTCCTTGCCGCTGACAAACGGCGCGTTATAGGCGACCGCCGCATCGTAGCAACCCTGTGACGCCCGCACCAACGAGCCGAGGCGGTCGGGCAGGAGCGGGTTGCCCCAGCAGAAGTTATCGAGCAGCGCGATTTGATCGGGGTCAGCGCCGACCGCGACCGCGTTGCGAAAGGCCTCATCGACCGCCGCCCACGCCATCGCATAGGGGTCAAGCTCGCCGTAGGGCGTACAGAGGCCTGCCGAGAGCGCCGCGCCCTTGACGCTGGCCGTATCGCTTGTCACCGTGCCCAGCGGGACGATCACGCTGGCGTCGTTGGGGCCGTGTTCGTCGATGCCACCCAGCGGCTTGATCGCCGTGCCGCCCTGCACCTCGTGGTCGTAGCGGCGGATCACGTCTTCCTTACTGCGAATGTCCGGGTGCGCCAGCAGTTTCAGCAGCGCGTCAGCGAGCGATTCGCCCCCTCGCCCCTGGGAGAGGGGGTAGGGGGGTGAGGTTTCGGGCTGCCACACGGCCTGCAAATGGCGGCGCGGAATACCGTCGTGCAGGAAGTCCATCGCCATCGACGCGACCACCTGCTCACCGTAGACCAGATTAAGTCGACCGTCCGCGGCAAACGTGCCAATACACACCGCTTCGATGTCCTGCTCGTCGGCAATCGCCTTAAGCCGGGGCCAGTTGTCCGGCGGCACGGCGAACACCATGCGTTCCTGCGCTTCTGACAGCCAGATTTCCCACGGTCGCAAACCGGGGTACTTGAGCGGCACATCGGTCAACTGCACACTGATGCCCGTTTTCGCGCCGAGCTCGCCTACGGCGGACGACAACCCACCCGCGCCGCAGTCGGTGATCGCGTGGTAGAGCTGCTCGTCGCGCGCCTTGAGCACGACTTCCAGCGTCTGTTTCTCGTGAATGGGATGGCCGATTTGCACCGAACTCCCGGCGATCGCGCTGGTCGATTGATCCATCTCCATGCTGGAGAAGGTCGCGCCGCGCAGACCGTCGCGCCCGGTGCGCCCGCCCACGACGATGATCAGATCGCCGGGTTGGGGGTCGGTCGGGTGCGTGCCGTGCGGCAGCAAACCCAAGCATCCGCAGAACACCAGCGGATTCGCGGTGTAGCCGGGATGATAGGTGATCGCGCCGTTGACGGTCGGAATGCCCATCTTGTTGCCATAGTCTTCGATGCCGTGAATCACCCCGTCGGCAATGCGGCGCGGATGCAGCACGCCTTCCGGCACGCTGTCAAACGGCATATCCGGCAGGCCAAAGCACAGCACATCGGTGTTGGCAATCGGGCGCGCACTCACGCCGAGAATGTCACGCACCACCCCGCCCACCCCGGTATTCGACCCGCCGAACGGTTCGAGCGCCGAGGGATGATTATGCGTTTCGACTTTGAAGGCCAAATCGAAGCGCTCATCGAATTTGACGATCCCGGCGTTATCCACAAAGGCCGAGCGCACCCAGTCGCGATTGACCCGCTCGGTCGCTGCACGGATGTATGTCTTGAGCAGCCCGTCAATCTGTGTGGTCTGTCCGTCAGCGTCGGTGTAGTCGATGAGCGCCTTGAACGTCTTGTGGACGCAGTGTTCGCTCCACGTTTGCGCGATCATCTCTAGCTCAACATCGGTTGGTTCGCGATCTTCCGAACAGAAATACGCCTGCACCGCGCGCATTTCGTTGAGGTCGAGCGAGAGCCGCCGTTCCGCGCTGATCGCTTTCAGGCGCGCCTCATCTGCGTCACGCAGCGGGATGGTTTCGACGAAGCCATCGCCCGGCTGGTACGGGACGAACGGCGCGCTGATCGCTGCTTCGATCTCGTAACGTTGGATGACCGGATTGGAAAACACTTTGAGCGCCAGCGTTTCGAGATCGCGGCGAGTCAAATCGCCTGTCAGCAGATACCGCTGGCCGGTCGCCGCCCGCTCCAAGGCAGTCACACCGAGCAGATGCGCCGCGCGGACGAGATTTTCAGCCGCCGGGTCAGTCACGCCGGGCAGGAGGGTCACTTCCAGCGCATGCTGGAAGTCGTGGAATGAAGTGCCGTCAACGCTGAATTGCTCCGTGACCGGATCGGCCAGCAGTTCAGCCGCCAGATGGGTGACCTCGGGGAGGGTCAAGTCCCCATACAAAAAAAATAGCCGGATATACTCACATCCGACTACCGATAATACGCCTAACTGGTGAGCGGTTAGAACTCTGGGATCGCGTTCAGCACTGCTCGCACGTGACCAGACTTCGACACGGTATGTCCGCGCTTCGTTCAACCGGCGACTCCTCATATTTCAGCCGCATTAAGAAACGCCACGGATCTTAAAGCGTCAGCCCTGTTTGCGCAAGATTTTGATCGTTAAGATTCTACATTGAGACAACGTAGGGCAAACGTCAGGTACAAAGCGCCGCGCTGCCGCGTCTAATTTTCGAGTTCTCACTAGAATAGTAAGCATGATGAATCGACCAGCTCCCTACATCCAACCGCCGTCCCGGTTTCCAGCCCGGCGCGCGCGTAAACGTTCGCAACCGCCCTACCTGCTGATCGGCGGGGTATCGGTGATTTTTGCGTTCATCGCCTTCGTCGGCGTGGCCTTCATCGCGCTCATTGCGCTGTCACCAGAACGGGTGATGGCTGGCGTGCAGATCGCGGGCGTCAACCTTGGCGATCAAACCTATGCCAGCGCCCGCAGCGCCGTCGAAGCCCTCGCCGCGGGTCAAATCGCTGCCGTGGACGGAGATCGGCGCTGGAATCTGCCCCTCTCCGATTTTGGGGCGACCGTCGACGTCACCGCGACCCTGAAGGCGATCGAAGATGCGCCTGCGAACACGCGGGTCAACCCGATCTACACTGTGGACTTGAATCTCGCGCAGTCCGGCCTGTATGCACTGAGCGAATCGGTCAACATTGCAGCTATCCCCGGCGATCCGCCCCAGATTGGCCGCGCCATAGACATTCCCGTGATGCTGGATCGCCTGCGCGTCGATGTCTCCGGCGAACTGGCCGATGGCGTCTTTGAACTCGACATGATCGAAGTACAGCCGGAAGCCGAAACCGCCGCCAACTACACCGGCGCGACCACCACACATGTGGTTGGAAGCGGGGAGGAACTCGGCTTAATCGCGCGGCGCTATGGCGTCACAGTCGAAGACATTATGGCGCTCAACAGCATCAGTGACCCAAACATTATCTGGGTGGGGCAGGCATTGACCATTCCGGCAGGTGGCGAATACGTGCCCGAAAATGTTCCCGCCGCGCCCGCTGGCCGCGGTAAGTCAATCCTCGTCTCGAACGATCAGCAGCGCATCTACGCTTATGAGGACGGTGCGCTGGTCTGGACGCGCATTGTTTCGACCGGGCTGCCCGCAACGCCGACCGTCACGGGCGATTACAACGTCTACGTCAAGTATGTCGCCGATGACATGAGCGGGCCAGACTATTTTCTGCCGCAGGTGCCGTACACGATGTACTTCTTTCAGGGCTACGCCATTCACGGCACGTACTGGCACAACAAGTTCGGCCGCCCGATGAGTCACGGCTGCGTCAATCTCCCCGTGGACGACGCGCAGTGGATTTTCAACTGGGCGGAAGTCGGCACGCTGGTGCGTGTGGTGTAAGCACGCCAACCTACACCGTTTTCGCTGATCACAGCCCTTACAGAGCATGAACCCACGTAAATTGTGGTTGGTAGGGGCAAGGCATGCCTTGCCCCTACCGGTTTTTCGGTCTGCACAGTTCTTATTCAACCGACCTCAGTTTTTAGGTTGCACGGACGCCATTCATGGCGTCCGCCGTCCCAAAATGGACTTTACGCAGTTTTACATACTTACTATCCG
>CALKIA010000090.1 GCA_937988705.1 uncultured Chloroflexota bacterium
CGCTGCGCGCTGACCGCGTCCAGTCGCAGCGGCAGACGCCCCGGCGGATCGTCGACGGTGCGGCGGCGAACGAGGTAGCTGCCGCTGACGGACAGCGCCATGATCAGCGCGGGCAGGGTGTAATACACGTTCCCACCCAGAAACACCATCGTGATCCAGAAGGCCAGCAGCACAACGGGACGTCGGCTGGACCGGAACTTGACCAGCGCGACCGCCGCGGCCACTACCCACGGCAGATAGCTCTGCGTAATGCCGAGCTGAAAAAAACCTTCACTAAGCGAAGCATGCTGCGGACCTTTTACTGCAAACAACAAACCGAGCAGCAGGCGTCCGGCGACGCCAAATCCGAGCACCCGCGCCAGATACCAACCGCCCCAACCGGCGATCACCGCGGACAGCACGACGCTGATTTTGATGCCGTTCGGGTAACCGAGTATCAGGCTGGGCAGCGTTTGGAACGGGTTCAGCAGAAAGGAGACGGTGTTATCGATGGTCGGTTCGCCGTGGTTGAAGTAGGGCTGCCAGAAGGGCAGATAACCGCGTTCGCGCAGGCTGTCGACGGCGAACTGCGCCGAACCGGTTAGCCACTGGGATTCCCAACCTCGGATGGTCAGCGTCGAATCGAGGTTGAGATAAGCGCGCATACCGTAGATCGCAAAGATGGCGATCAACGCTAATTCGAATAGGAGTTGGTGGGCTTTCGCCGGGGACAGCGGTTTCACCATGGCCTGACTACTGGGTAGCTTTCCTCACGTTTCTCATTGTAACGGTGGTTTCCGCATTTATGAGAATGTGGGAATCGCTGTTACCAACGATATTGAACCCGTCTGGACTCATCTGAACAGGTGGTGTACACTTATCGTCTTGCATAACGAAGTTTGCTACGGAAATTATGAGCGATAGCAACAACGATCATTTCAAGTCAGACCGCTTGGCAGCGTGGATCAAGACCGACTGGCTGCCTCAGCATCCGACGGCGGTCACAGTCTGGACCTCGGTGAGCGTCATCAATGAGACGGTGGTCGAGCGGATTGATCGGGCCATGTCATTCGATGGTTACCGCTTCACGACCAGCGAACTGATCGACTGCCCGGTAGTGGCGAACATTCGCCAGTTGGATGATCGCAGCTTTGTGTGGCGGCAGACGGGCGCGTTTGTATATCACTTCACGCCGGAAGCGGGTGGCGACGGGCTGGATGTGCTGGTCATGTGCGCGCAAATCCACGAGGTCGGCTGGAGCTTCGTCGTGCTGGCGGCGCTGCCAGCGCAGTTCAAAAAGGGCTGGACCGCGTTCGTCGAAGAATCAAACCGCCTTGACGAATCCTATGATCAGCATGATCGCGTGATCGTGATCGGCGGACGTCAGAACTCGTTCGTGCCCACCGTCGAATGGGACGAGATCGTGCTGCCGAGCGCGCTTAAAAGCGACCTGCTCAACGATGTCGATGCCTTCTTCAAGAAGGGCGTCGGCATCTACATGCGCCTCAACCTCAAGCCGTTCCGCAAGCTGCTGCTGGCGGGCGTGCCGGGGACGGGCAAGACCATGCTGTGTAACGCGCTGGCGAAGTGGGCGATTGCTGAAGGCTATCTGGTGATTTATATTTCCAGTGCGCGCAAGACGAGCAATGAAGAGGAATACACAACCTCCTTCAGCAAAATCGAACGGGCACTTGAAGCGGCCGCCTCGTCCAGCGTGCCGACGTTGATTCTGCTCGAAGAATTGGATGCGTATTTGCATGAGGACGAGAAGGCGCTCGTGCTCAACGTGCTCGACGGCTCGGAAGCGCCGCTGAACACCAAAGGCACGCTGCTGGTCTCGACCACAAACTACCCCGAAGCGATTGACGAGCGCGTGCTCAAGCGGCCGGGGCGGCTGGATCGTGTGTTCATCATCCCGGAGGTGAAAACCGAGGTGGATGCCGTCGAAATGCTCAAGCGCTATCTCGGCGCGATGTGGAATGAGGACTTCAAGTCGTTTGCGCATGAACTGGTCGGGTATCCCGGCGCGTTCATCCGCGAGGTGGCGATCTACGCATTGACGCAGGTCGCGCAGGATGATCTGCCCGATCTCCCGCTGCCCCTGCTCGAAAAGTCGTTCAAGGCGCTCAAAGCGCAGATCGACGCGCGCGATAACTTCCTCAAGCAGCGTTCGTTCGGCCTCGGCGACCCGCTGCGCTCGCTCAACGGCGGCAGCTAGCTGGATGCAGGATAAGGCGGGGCGCACAGCTGTGCGCCCCGCTGCTTTCTCCACCAACCTCAGATGTTAAGCCCGCGCCTAGCAGGCGCAGCCTCAGTAATGCTGGCCCTGTAGAAGTAAAAATCGAGTTGGATAGATCGCTGCCGGCAGAGAGGGGAAATTAGTCCTCTTTGGGTTGCGGCCGGAGCGCCGTGGGTGGCGGAGTCCCCACCGATTTGACACTCAGTTCCCCTAAATTTACAAACTTAGATTCATTATCTGTACTAATTTCCTAACACCCTGGCGAGTAAAAACTAGCCGCTAGTAGAGTTGACGACCCCCCGAATCTCGAATACTCTATATTAAACGCTACTATAAGGATCGAAATAATGTCGCAGAGAACCCAATTGCACATCCTTAACACTGAAGACGCGCGTCAGATTGCTCGCTTCTTCCAGGTTCTTTCTGACCCTACGCGCGTCCGCCTGGTCAAGGCGCTGGCGGATGGCGAATGGTGTGTATCTGAACTTACGCATGCGCTCGGCATGGATCAACCGGCCGTTTCGCACCAGCTTAAATACCTGCGTGAACAGGGCTTAGTCGCGTGGAAGAAGACCGGCCGACACGTGTATTACACGCTCTCCGACACGCATCTGCGGGATATTCTGATTAGCAGCAAAGCCCACCTGGACAACGCTAAGGTTTAATCTTCTGCGGTGGCGGCGCAGGGCGGCGTAAGAGTCGGAGCCCCGGTCGGGTGACTGCGGCATGTTCGACCGAGGTGGTACGCTCCTCGATGTGAGGCAGCGTTACGGTGAAGGTTGTGCCGACGCCGACTTCGCTCGTCACCGTGATCTTTCCCCCATGGGCATCGACAATCCAGCGCGCGATGGATAAGCCAAGCCCTGCGCCTTCCCCTTTGCGCACGCGTGACGGTTCCGCCTGATAGAAGCGGTCGAAAATCCGCTTTAGGTCTTCAGGTCCCATCCCGATCCCGTTATCCGCAACCTCGAGGATGGCCTCGGTTTCGTTCTTGCTCAGATTGAGGATGATCTGCCCACCATCCGGCGTGAACTTGATGGCGTTGCTCGTCAGGTTGAGCAGCAGCTGCTTCAGCCGATCCGGGTCACCGCTGACACGCACAGGCTCGAAATTCAGCACTGTGATTTTGAGATCGCGGTTGCTGGCGAAGGCGCGGGCTTCACGCAGGGTTTCCCCGACAATCACATCGAGATCCACGGGTTCGGCGTTGAGCGTCAGTCCGCCGTAGTCGGCTTTGGCCAGCAGCAGCAGATCGCTGACGAGGCGCGACATGCGCTCGACTTCGCTTTCGATCGCATCCAGCGAGTCTTTGTCCATGCCATAGCGCTTAATCAGATCGACATGGCCGCGAATCGCGGTGAGCGGCGTGCGCAGTTCGTGGGAAACATCCGCGACAAAACGCTGCTGGACGCTGAATAAATGCTCCAGCCGTTCCATCACGCCATTGAATACCTTGATCATGCGCCCGATTTCATCTTCGGGACCCTGCCACTCAAGGCGGGTTTTGAGGTCATCGGCGGCGGTGATCTGGGCGGCGGCGCGGGTGACCGCATCGATCGGCTTGAGAGCACGTTCCGCTAACAACAGACTGATGCCGATCGAACCGAAGACCGCTAGCGTCATGCTGCCGATGAGGATCGCCAGCAAGCCCTTTGTCGCCAGATTCACCGCGTCAAAGGTGGTGGCCGCCTGTAAGACGAGCTGCCGCCCCCACACATCAATCGGGCGCGTGAGCACCCGCCACGTCCCACTTTCAACCGTGACGTAGCTGTAGAGATTCGTCTCCGCTCCGGAGTCCGTGCTTTGATACAGCGCTGGATCCGGGTTGATGCTCACCGGGTCAATCGGCTGCGTATAATCTTCGAGATTCGACGAGGCGCGCAGCAAGCGCGGCTCGTCTTCGCTCATATCCCACACCTGCACAACCACGCCCGAGGCGCGGAAGATATCAAGCTGCGGGAAAAACACCACAATCCGCGCCGGACTGCCGAATTCGCGCACTAGCTCCGCCGAACTGTTCTTCAGTACCTGATCGACGGTTTCATCGAGTGTGGTATCAACGCTGTTGATCAACGTCCAGCGGGAGACAAAGAAGACGCTCACGCCAAAGCCGATGATGATCGCCATGAGTAAACCGGAATACCACAGGATGAGCTTGCTGCGAATGGTCATGACGCATTATT
>CALKIA010000091.1 GCA_937988705.1 uncultured Chloroflexota bacterium
TCCGCGATGTATTGGGTGGTCACGCCAATGTGCTGCTCCTAGATCTGCCTGAGTCACCTTCATCGTCCAGCATTTCGTCAGCGATGGAGGCGGCGATGCTGCAAGCAGCACCCGACGCGCAGATAGTCGCGCGCATGCGCGGTGTTACCCGTGAGAATGGACGCGACGCGGCGCAGGCGCTGCTGGCTAGCGGAACCGCTTATGATGTGGTGCTGTCCGTGAACGATGCGGCCGCTTTCGGGGTGATTGCGGTTTTGCAGGAGCAGAATATTCCGCCGGAAGCCGTGACCGTTTTTAGCGTGAACGGCGAATCACTGGCGCAGCAGTATGTGCGACGTGGACTGTATATGCAGGCGACGATTGTCTTTGACCGCCAGATGTTAGCCCGTTCCACTATGGAAGCTGTGATCAAAATGCTCGGCGGCGGTTCGCTGCCACGAACAATTCTGGTCACGGATAGTCATGTCGTCACCGCAGACGATCTGACGTCCACACCTTGAAGCAGTGGGTCAAATTTCAGCGCAGGCTGACTCGTCCGTAACGCTAACCAGAATGAGTACAAAGGGGCAGTGATGGGCGGAGTCAAATTCACCGATTTCGAGATCGGCGCGAAGATCGGGCAGGGCGGTTTTGCCGAGGTCTATCAGGCATGTCAGCGACCCTTTAACCGGGCGGTGGTACTTAAAATTCTGCGACTGGATCTGAACAGGGATCCCAGGCGGGCAGTCGCCCGCTTTGAACGGGAAGCGAAGGTCATTGCCCGGCTCGAACACCCGCACATTGTCCCGCTCTATCACTTCGATGTCACCGCTGAGGGTCGCGCGTATCTCGTCCTGCGCTATATGCGGGGCGGTACGCTCGGCGATCTGCTCAAGAGCGGCCCGCTGACTTATCTCCAGTTTGAGCGCATCTTCAAACAAATCGCGTCCGCGCTCGATTATGCGCACAGCAAGGGCGTTATTCACCGTGATATCAAGCCGAATAACATCCTGTTGGATGAAGATGGCAACGCCTATCTGGCCGATTTCGGCCTCGCACGCATGCTGGAAATGTCGCTGGAGCCGTCACATCAGGCGCTGCTCGTTGGGACGCCGCTGTATGCGTCGCCTGAACAGTTACAGGATTATCGACTGGATCATCACACCGATCTCTATTCGCTCGGCATTGTGCTCTATCACGCGCTGACCGGGCGTCCGCCGTTTTTGCCGAGCGAGAACGGCATGTTGGCGCTCATCTATCACCACTTGCATGATACGCCGCCGCCCCCCTGTACGATCAACCCGCAGCTGCCGGAAACGATGAATGCGGTCTTCGCGCAGGCACTGGCCAAAGCGCCGGGTGAGCGCTATCCCGATGCGTGGCATTTGGTCAGCGATGTCCTGGGTGCGCTCGGTTTGCAGCGGCTCACGCAGGACATGCACCGTGCCCGGCAGCGGCGGCGCCGACCCCTCAGGATCGTGTTGGCTGTGGTGACGGGATTGGTGCTGGCGCTCCTCGTGTTCGAGTTGGCCGCGCATGTGGACGTGCCGCAAGCCGCTGCAGCGCTGCCGGCAGCAACGCCCGGCTTGCTGGTGGGAGCGGTGGGCGACATCAGCGCTGCCCAGCCGACCGCAGGCGAAATTGCACAGGCGCACGCGGGGCAAGGTTTCATCGCTTATTTGGCTTGTGCAGACGAAGGTGGCTATGTCGAGGCGATCAACGCGGAAATGCATGCGCGTGCCAGTCTCTACGGGCTGCCGATCCGCGTTTACAATGCGGATCGCGACCCGCTCCGCTACAATGCGCAGGTCGAGGCGGCGTGGAGCGAAGGCGCGAAAGCCTTCATCGTGTGTTACCTGAGCAGCGGCACGCAGGCGCTGGTGACGCTTGAAGAGGCGTTTCAGGCGGGGATTCCGGTCGTCTACCTGAGTTCATCAACCTTTGAGCACAGCGTACAACTTGAGCCCGTCTCCAACGAAACGGGACACATGCTCGGCGCCATCGCTGGAACGATCGCTAATCAGGACTTTGCTGGTGGGGCGCGGGTAGCGATCCTCTACTACGGATCAACGCCGGGCACACTCACCATTCGCGCCGCCATGCAATCCGCCTTGCTGGAGACCGCCCCAGAGGTCGAAATCGTGGCAGATTATCCTATAGTATGGGAAAATGAGCTTCCCGCCATCATTGAAGCCCTGCAGACCATTGAATTCGATCTGGTGCTGGTGCTCAATCAACGGCTGACTGCGCCGCTGGCTGACGGACTCGCTGCCGCCGGGTATCGCCCGGACGATATCGCGATCGTCGGTTTGGTGGCGGACGAGCCGACTCGCGCGTATTTCGATGATCGCTTCTTCGTGCGTGGCGGCGTGCAGATTGATATCCCGATGATCGGTCAAGCAGCGGTGGATGCGGCAGTCAAACTGATGGGCGGTGGCGTTGTTCCCCAAACAATTCGCCTGCCCGCGTTGGCACTGCACCAGGACCGGCGTGACTGAGAAGCAGCCAGCTGGGCAAGGCAACCCATGATCTACATTCTACTCGCGGCGGTCGGTTATTCCTGCCTGCCCATTTTCACGAAAACCCTGCTCGCCAGCGGTCTGGAACCGATTGACCTCGCGGCCTGGCGTTATCTGGTCGCCGTGCCGATCTTCTGGCTGATCGCGCTGCGGCGCCCCGTCACCCCGGCGGATCGCCCGATTCCGCGCCTGCCGGTGATGGTGCTGGGCGGTTTGCTCGCCTTGGCGGCCATAGCGGCGTTTTTCGGCTTACAGCGCCTCAATGCAGGGACCTTCGTCGTGCTGTTCTACACCTATCCGACGATGGTTGCGCTGATTTCGCTGTTCATGGGCGAACGCCTGTCGCTAACAGGCTATGTCGCGCTGGCGCTGACGTTGGTCGGCATTCTGCTCAGTACGCCGGGGTTTGAGTCCGGCTTCAACGCCGATTCGCTGCCCGGGCTGGCGCTCGCCCTCGTCAATGCGCTGATCGTTGCTGTGTACTTTCTGTGGAGCAGTCGTCTGCTGCGCGGCCTGCCCACGCTTCGAGCGGGTTCGTGGACAGTGACGGGTACGCTCATCACGCTGCTGATCCTAGCGCCCTTCGGCGGGATCACCGTGCCGGGAACGGTGGATGCGTGGGTGAATCTCGCACTGTTAGCCACCGTCAGCACTGTGCTGCCTGTGTTCGCGCTCAACATGGGCATCCAGAAGCTCGGCGCGACCAAAGCCTCGATCGTCAGCTCCTTTGAGCCGATTCTGACCAGCGTCCTCGCGATGATTTTCCTGCACGAAAACATGCAGATCATTCAGTGGTTGGGAGCAGTGTTCATCGTCGCCAGCGTGGTCATTTTGCAGCTCCGGCCGCCGCCCGCGACCAAGAC
>CALKIA010000092.1 GCA_937988705.1 uncultured Chloroflexota bacterium
CGACTCATCCACGCCGCCAGCGCCTCCATCCGTGGCATCATGACCTCATGGTAATCGAGGCCCCATGCGTACGCCGCGATCCGTCCGCGCGCGGGATCGGCCAGCAGTTCGGCGGGCACATTGCTGCGATAATCCAACCCGACGATCACCAGCGACTGCACATCGGGGAGTATCACGTTGAGATCGCGCCGCCGCGCCTGCCGATCAGCGCGCGCCATGTACGCCATGTCGCCGTGCAGGCCCGCGTCAATCCAGCGGAAATACGCGTCCAGCGTCGGCGACGGCTCAGCCCGCGTGATCCCCACGAGATTGAAGCCCAACTCGACCGCCCGCGCTTTGAGGTGTTCACTGGAAAACAGAATAGCACTCATTCGATTTGGCGATAAATCTCCGTCTGGTTAGGGCATACAATACGCTCAATTCATTTTTACACAATGGGGGTTCACATGACAGGGGATGTTAAAGCGCACAGTCAGCAGCGGTTCAGCCAGTACGCGCGCAGCTATGTGACCAGCGAGACGCATTCACAGGGGCACGATCTTGATCGACTGCTGGAACTGGCGCAGCCCCAGCCCGATTGGGTCGTGTTGGATATCGCGACGGGCGGCGGTCACACTGCGCTCAAGTTTGCGCCGCACGTCGCCAAAGTGATCGCCAGTGACTACGCCCCGGCGATGCTGGCAGAGGCCAAAACCTTCATCGATGCTCAGGGTGTGACCAATGTCGAATACGCCGAAGCGGACGCCGAAAATCTGCCGTTCCCCGATGCTATGTTTGACCTCGTCACCTGCCGCGTCGCTGCGCACCACTTCCCCGACGCCTTCAAGTTCGTCACCGAGTCGGCGCGTGTGCTCAAGCCGGGTGGTACGCTGCTGGTGCAGGATCATCTCAACCCGGACGACGACCAAGCTGCCGCCTACATCGAAGCGTTTGAGCGCCTGCGCGATCCCAGCCACAACCGCGTGTTCAACAGCTACGAATGGCAGGGGTTGTATCTCGATGCGGGCTTGACGGTCGAACACTGGGAGCGCATCAACCGCACGGCGAAGTTTGTGCCGTGGGTGGAGCGTCAGGGTCGCCCGTCGGAGGTCAAAGAGCATCTGGAGATCCTGATGCTGCAAGCGCCTGATCCGGTCAAAGCGTGGATGAACTTCCAGTGTGCCGGGACACCGGATGCCACACTGGATCACGTCTACATCGCCATCCTCGGCAAGAAGCCGGCATAAAGACAAGAACAAGATTCAACGCAAAGACGCGAAGTCGCCAAGACGCCAAGACGCCAAGAGAAAGTTCTACCTACTTTGCGCCTTACCGTCTTCGTGTCTTTGCGTTAAGTCGTTTCCTTTACCGCACTGACACAGCGACGGCCTGCGCCACCGCTTGCAGCGCATCGAGGTTGCCCGTCGACGTGACGCCGCGAATCGCCACAAAGCGCCCATTGTCCATCGCCAGCGCGACGAGGAAACCATCGAACGCCGTGCCCCGGAACGACATCCGCGCCGCTTCGCGCTCATCCAGTGTGAAGTATTCGGTTGTACTGCTGTCGGGATACAGGCCGCGCAGCAGCAGTTCGAAGTCCGCGACCACGCTCTGCAAACCACCCAGATCCTGCCGGTCGGTCGGCGTGCCGATCAGGACTTGCAGCGCCATTGCGCCTTCTTCCGGCGTGGGCTGTTCGACCTGCAAATAATCCTGAGCCAGCGGCGTGTTGCCGAGAAACAGTACGCCGCCGGTGGCGCTCGGCGAGAACACGCCAATCTCCCAGCTGTTCGGGTAATTCAGCGTGAACGTACCTTCAGTGGGTGTGTACTCCTCTTCGATCAGAATCACGCCCGCTCGCGCGCAGTTCATTTCCAGCATCTGCAAAGTTTCACGCGCCGTGATCAGCGCCCTCAGCGCATCTTCGGGCGTCTCATAATCCGCGCTTAACGCCCCGATCACTGCCGACGTGTCACCGGGGCATGTGCCAGTCTCTTGCGCGTCCACTGGAAGCGCCACCACCATCAACATGACTGCTAGTACCAACCACCCTTTACGCATATCCCATCTCCTCTGATCTTAAGCCATTCACACGGTAATCACCTCTCCCACATAGGCGAGGAAAGTGTCAGCATTTCGTAGGGACGAGGCATGAGTGTATTTCAGAATTGTTGAAATACCGACACATGCCCC
>CALKIA010000093.1 GCA_937988705.1 uncultured Chloroflexota bacterium
CTAAAGTTGTAGACAAACTGAAAAAAAACTGATATAGTAATTGTCATGCCATATGGAATTTATAGACAGATTGTGTCTAGTCCAGACTGCTGAAACAACATCCACTGATATTCACCGAGAAATCCACTATTCGCATTACGACCATTCTCGTAGGCGGTACGAAGTTTCTCATCTACTCCTAGAGCAACGTGTAGAAAACTGAAGCTGTGATGTGTGTGGTTAAGCGGGGCAAAGTGTAACTCTTTAGGAGAGAGAACATGTCGAACAATCGTACTCGTGGCGTCGTTAAGTGGTTCAACGGTGATAAGGGCTATGGCTTCATCACCCCCGAAAATGGCGCAGATGTTTTCGTCCACTACTCGGAAATTCAGAGCAAGGGCTTCCGCACCCTCAACGAAGGTGACAAGGTGGAATTCACCATCACTGACGGCAAGAAGGGCAAGCAGGCGAGCGCGGTTATCGTCATCAACAGCTAATTCAGCTGTCCACTGTGTGACACCCAACGCCTCCGTGAAAACGGGGGCGTTTTTATTTCCACGCTTTACAGCCAGCGCCGGTACATGAGCAGACCAGCGGCAGCTATGGATAACGTTTCGCTCCCCGCTGACCTGGGAGCGGGATAATCCAGGCTCTGTTCTTAAACGGCATCAGCCCATCCCCGCTTTAAGGTTTAGGGGTGGGAATATTGCTTAAATGGTTGCGCAGGGATTCTTATGTTACAACTAAAATAAGCTAATGCGTATTTGCCCAGCGCCGCCGACCAACAGCCCCGCCAACCTACTGGGCAGATTTACCGCATTCAGGGTTACCAGAAAGCTGCTAACATACGATTGGATGTGCAGCTCAGGAGAATGAGATGCCGATTGAAGATTACAGTTTTCAAAACCGGATATTCTTCGCCCGGGAAGTCGGCGTGATCGCCGAGGAAGATGCGCAAGCGTGGGCGCAACAGCTCAGCGAGCACGCGCTGCGCAGTGATCTTCCGATTGTCGCCCTCATCGATGCCCTCAAAGCCGGGCTGATCACGATTGCGGTCAGCGATATTTTCAGCCAGGCCTCGTACACAGCCAATCTGCTGGCGGTCGTCGTCGCGACTGGACCCCGGGTGACCATCGTCGCCCACACCATCGGGATGCTTGGCAAACCGGGACATACCAAAGTCTTCTCCTCGCTAGAGGAGGCGCGCGCCTACGCGGAAAGTCTCGTGTACCCGCAAACCGAGATGCCGCAGTCTTAACAACGTGCTGGCCACCAAACTCAGGCGCGGTTTATTGCGTCCCGAGGAAAAAACAGCGTTGGGTAGAGGCGCCTCTGTAGGTGTCAGCACTATAGAGGCCGACACAGAGGTCTGCCGCTGCGCCTTGAAAAACTTGATGGAGTGGTGATTTGCAGCTTGCTTGACATGAAAATCAGTTCGTGCTATATATCTAATACGCATTAGTAAAGCGTATTAGATGATGAACCGTCCACGCAAAGTCACCAGCCGGCAAGTCGCTTCGCTCGCGGGAGTCTCCCAGACTACGGTCTCATTTGTGCTGAACAATGTGGAAAGCGCAGGCATCAGCGAAGAGACGCGGCAGCGGGTGATGGAAGCGGCGCGCACCCTCAATTATGTGCCCGTTACCGCCGCACAAGCGCTGGTACGCGGTCGCAGCAGTACGATCGCGCTCGTTCTGGCGCGCCCCCATCGTCAAATCTTCATCGACGAATTTCTACCGAAAATCCTGACCGGCATCAGCGAAGTGACCCAGCAGCACGGCTTCCGTGTCATGGTGGAGCTGGTGGGCGCGGAGCAGTTAAGTGCGGTGTACAGCGGACTGCTGCGCAGCAAAGAGGCGGCGGGCGTGATCACCACCATGGGCGCAACGAACCCGACCGAACTCCAATCAATCCTCGACTGTGCCGCGGCGGGACTGCCGCTCGTCGCGCTCAACTATCTGCATCCCGAGGTGTACTCGGTGGAAGTGGATCGGCTGGCCGGCGTCAAGGCGATTGTTGAGCATCTGATCGCGTTAGGACATCGGCGCATCGCGTGTATCCCCTATGCCGATAGCCGCAGCAATCCCTATCTCGCCAAGCGCCTCGACATCTATCGGGCGACGCTGGCGGCGGCGGGCATTGCCATAGATGACGCGCTCATTCATCCGGGCGATTACGATCCGGAGACGGGCTACCGGGCGGCGCTCACGCTGCTCGATCAGCAACCGCGGCCCACGGCGATTTTCGCGATGAACGATGTGATGGCCTTTGGCGCATTGCGGGCGATTCGCGAGCGTGGTGGGCGCGTACCGGAGGATGTGGCGGTCGTCGGGTTTGACGATGTGCGGCTCGCGGCGTTCAGCGATCCGCCGCTCACCACCATCAACGAACCCGATATTGAGCAAGGACGGCGGGCAGCCGAGATGCTGCTCACGTTGATTCACGGCGCTGTGCCAGAAATGCGGCATGTCGCCCTCGCTACCCAGTTGATTGTGCGCCAGTCGTGTGGCGCAAGTTCTTAAGAGGAAACTACAATGGCTAAAATCACGTTTATCGGGGCAGGCAGCACCGTATTTGCCAAAAACCTGCTCGGCGACATCCTGAGTTTTCCGGATCTCGCCAATTCAGAAATTGCGCTGTTTGACATTGATGCCGAACGTCTGCGCACATCGGAAGTGGTCGCCAACCGGGTCGCTGAGGCCCTTGATGCGCACCCGACCATCACCTCGACCACGGATCGCCGCCAGGCGCTCGAAGGCGCGGACTACTCCATCTGCATGATTCAGGTGGCGGGGTATAAGCCGGGGACGGTCGTGGACTTCGAAATCCCCAAGAAATACGGTTTGCGCCAGACGATTGCCGACACGCTCGGCATCGGCGGCATCATGCGCGGTCTGCGCACGATCCCCGTGCTGCTGGATATGTGCCGCGACATGGAAGAAGTCTGCCCGGACGTGACCTTCTTGCAGTACGTCAACCCGATGGCGATGAACTGCTGGGCGATCAGCCGCGCCTCGAAGAT
>CALKIA010000094.1 GCA_937988705.1 uncultured Chloroflexota bacterium
GGCGACTTCCAACTGTCCGTGTGGAGCTGGGGCGCGGCTTCGCCGTTCGCTTACGGCCACTTCAACAACCCGCTGCGCCGCTGGACGAACGCGACGCTGCCCGCTGAACAGCCCGGCATCGGCATTGACCTGTCCGCGATGGATATTAATGGCGAGACGGTTGACCTCAACAGCATGATCCTCACCGTCAGCAATGGTCTGGATACGGCAGCTCAAATCGCTGCGGCCGATGCACTCGCGACCATCATCAACGAGCAGATGTACTACATCTCGTTGAACGAAATGCTGAGTGTTGAGCCGATGAACACGACGTACATCGACGGCGTTCCGGATCAGAGTGATCCGATCTTCGCGAACCCCACCGGTGTCGATCACCCCATTATCTGGTTGATCCTCGATGGCACGCTCGGCCCGACGGCCGCCGCGCAGTAAACAGCGATCGATCCCTCCGCCAGCTCTCGGTGCTTGTGTAAGCGGGCTGGCGGAACATACCGTAGGGGCACGGCGCGCCGTGCCCCTACGAACATGCAGATGGATGTAGGGATGCGCTTGATCCCCGGACGCCATTCACAGCGCCGTGATGAAAATAATCCGTTGCGGTGAACGCAAAAGTTAGACTTTTTAAGGGACTCTGATTTGGCTTCAATTTCTGTTCCACCGACGACCACGGTCGCCCCTGACCTGCGTACACAACTCACCGTCTGGCAGCGCGTGCGCCGCATCACCCGGAATTACTGGGTGCGCGTGATCGTGCAAGGGGTGATCACGATTCTGGCGGTCACAACCTTCACCTTCTTCCTGATCCGTCTGATGCCCGGCAACCCGATCGACGTCAAGATCGAAGAATTCATGGTGCGGCGAAACATGACTTACGACGAGGCGTATCGCGCTGCGGCCAGCATGTTCAGCTTTGACCCGGATCGCCCGGTGCTGCTGCAATACGCGGATTTCGTCTCCGGGTTGGTGCGCGGCGATCTCGGTGAGTCGCTCACGCGGGTGGGCGTCCCCGTAATGGACATCATCCTCTACTATTTGCCGTGGACGCTGTTCTGCGTGGGGCTGGCGTTGATCGTGAGTTTCACGCTCGGCACGTTGTGCGGCTTGGCGATGGGCTACTGGCGCGGTGGCTGGTTCGACAATGTGATGACTGGCTTTGCCTCGACGGTGTCCGGCATTCCTGATTACATCATTGCGCTGCTCATCATCCTGATCTTCGGCGTGCAGCTTCAGTGGTTCCGCGTCGGCGCGTCGCGCGGTGGTGTCGACCCGAGCATCGTGCCCGGTTTCACGCTGGAATACATCGGCAGCATCCTGCAATACGCCTTCATGCCTGTGCTGGTGTATGTGCTGTCATCGGTCGGGACGTGGATTTTGTCGATGAAAAGCAGCACGATTAGCACGTTAGGTGAAGATTACATCGCGGTGGCCAAAGCGCGCGGCCTCTCGGAAGGGCGCATCCTGACGGGCTACATTGGCCGCAACGCCATGCTCCCGTTGATCACCCGGTTGGCGATCAGCGTGGGTTTCGTTATCGGCGGCAGCATTATCATCGAAGATATGTTCCAGTATCCCGGTTTGGGGCGTAACCTGTTTCTGGCGATCTCCGGACGCGACTACACGGTTATGCAGGGGATTTTCCTCGTGATTACGTGCGCGGTCGTGTTCTCGAACATCCTCGCCGATTTTGTCATCGGCTGGCTCGATCCGCGTGTGCGCGTGTCGAAGAAGGCAGACTAAGCCATGAGTCGGATGATGACGGCGGACGCGGCCGGCCGCGTCCCTACACAGGAACAAGGGCAGGCCGCTCATGATTGAAACGGTTGCGACTCCGCTGGGTCTGGTGATCGGTGCGGTCTGCGGGATCGTTCCGCTCGGGGCCGGCTTCCATTATCGTCAATGGCGCGCCGGGGTGTTCGGCTTCCTCGCCTGCGTCCTCAGCGGCTTTGGCTGTGGCTTGATCGGCGGTTTGCCGATGATCGTGCTGACCTATGCCGTCGTGCTGAGCTACGCCTACATCAACAAACAAGACCCGTTCACTTCGCGTGCGGCACTCGATGAAGTGAGCTTTGAAGAGACACGCCTCGAAAGCACACAGCGGCGTCTAGCCGGCTTAGGGCGTGGCATCCGCTCGTTCTTAGTCGCGCTGACGCGCAATCGCGCGGGCTTCCTCGGCTTCTGCGGCATCATGTTCTTCATCCTCGTCTCGACGTTTGGCCCGTTGTTCATCGAGTATGACGGAGCAACGCATACGGATCGCCGTCAGCCGGGAGCGCTGGCACTGGTCGCGCCGCCGAGCTACGAGTTTCCGCTCGGGCTGGACTGGAAAGGGCGTGACGTGCTGTCGCACATGGTATACGGCGGACAGCGGCTGATCTTCACCTCGATTGAGGCGGGTTTGCTGGCGACGGCGGTCGCGGTGATGCTCGGCGCGGCGGCGGGCTTGCTCGGAGGTGTGGTCGATCAGGTACTGGGCACAGTCGCCAACTTCATTCTGACGATCCCGGCGTTTCCCTTACTGATTGTGCTGGCGGCGCTCATCGATTTCGACAGCGATTTCATGCTGGCGCTGTTGTTCGCGTCGCTGAACTGGCCGACCCTCATGCGGGCGGTGCGCGCACAGGTGCTGAGTCTGCGGGAACGCGACTACGTGCAGGCCGCCTTCGCGCTTGATCTCGGCTTGTGGCACATCATCACGCGGGAAGTGTTCCCGAATATGGTGAGCTATATCGCCGTGAACCTGATCTTTACAATCCGGGTCGCCATGTACTCGATTGTGGGTCTGGTGTTTCTCGGTCTGGTGCCGCTGCGTGAACCGGACTGGTCGGTCATGATCTTCACCGGACGGCAGCAGGGCGTGCTGTTTCTGCCACAAGCGGCGGGTATGCTCTTGTCCCCGATTGTCGCCATCGCCCTGTTCCAGCTGTCGCTGGTACTGTTCACCCGTTCGCTCGAAGAAGTCTTCAATCCGCGTCTGCGCACGGGGTTATAAGATGAGCGTAGT
>CALKIA010000095.1 GCA_937988705.1 uncultured Chloroflexota bacterium
ATCGCGTCCGGCCATCGCCGCGCGGGTCTGCGCGCAGCGGAACAGCGCCAGCGATCCGCGTGGGCTGCTGCCGAGATACACGTCGGGGTGTTGGCGCGAGGCACTCACCAGCGCGATGATGTACTGTTTGACGTAATCCGAAACATACACCTGCCGCGTCGCGTTCTGCGCGGCGATCAGTTCTTCGACTGACACCACTTGCAGCACGTTCGCGAGCGGATGCTCATATTGCTGTGACGTCAGGATGCTCATTTCTTCGTGGGGGGTCGGGTAGCCCAACTGGATACGCATGATGAACCGGTCGAGCTGTGCTTCGGGCAGGGGAAATGTCCCCTCATACTCGATTGGGTTTTGCGTGGCCAGCAGCAGAAACGGCTGTCCGAGCGGATACGTCACGCCATCGACCGTCACCTGCTTTTCTTCCATCGCTTCCAGCAGCGCCGCTTGAGTTTTTGGGGTCGCGCGGTTGATTTCGTCCGCGAGGACAACTTGCGCCATGATCGGCCCGGCGCGGAATTCGAACTCTCGCGTCGCTTGATTGAACAAGGAGACGCCCGTCACATCGGATGGCAGCATATCGGGCGTGAACTGAATGCGGCTGAAGCTGCAGCCCATCGATTTTGATAAAGCCTTTGCCATCATGGTTTTGCCGACGCCGGGGATGTCCTCAATCAGAATATGCCCTTGGCTGATTAAGCCGAGGACCGTCATGCGGACTTCATTGCGTTTGCCGACAATCACTTGACTGACGCTGTGGACAATCCGTTCTGCGACGTGTTGAACGATTTCGAGCCGTTGGCGCGGACGGGCGTTATTGTAAACCTGATTCTGATCGGGCATTCGTTCACCTTACACCTGCGTATTTGTGGAGTGTAACACAGGTTGTGATAATTTTCGAGGCGATTAACCGCTATACTAGCATAGGTGTACTGTGTTTAAGCGACTATTCGATGACTTCTTTCATACGCTTCCAAGACTTTTGCCTGATGGCCGACCGATTGCATGAATCAATCGTTGTGCAATCGCTGTCCGGGCGCTTCGTCTACCTCAATTCTCACTTCCAACAGACTTCGGGTTACACGCTGGATGATCTGCATAGCGTGACACCTATTCAACTCGTGCATCCGGACGACCGCCATATCGCGCTGGATGCCTATCAGAAATTGGCGCAAGGCAGCGGTCAGGCTGGCTCCCTGACCTATCGTTTCCGTGCGAAAACTGGGGAATACCTGTCTGTTGAGAATACCATGACGGTGTTCCCGGACGAGCAGGGTAAACCCGCGTATATCGTCTGCACGCCTTATCTGGTGAACCACACCAATCAGGCTTTTGAACAAGCCCGCCAGTTGGTCGCGTTGGAAGAACGCCAGCGCCTCGCTCGCGATCTGCACGATGCCGTCAGCCAGACGCTGTTTTCCGCCAGTGTGATCGCCGAAACGCTGCCCATTCTCTACGATACCAGCCCGGACGATGTCATGAAGGGCTTGCATAAGCTGTCAGCGCTGACCAAAGGCGCGCTGGCCGAAATGCGGACGCTGCTCGTCGAACTGCGCCCCGGCGCCTTGACCGAAATCGAACTGAGCCAGCTCCTCACCTATCTGGTGAACAGTTTCCGTACGCGTCTCGAAGGTGAAATTGTCTATGAAACGGCTGGTTGCGCCAAACGGCTGGATCCGGAGACGAAGGTGAGCATCTACCGGATTGCGCAGGAGTCGTTGAACAATATCGTCCGTCACTCCCGCGCGACGTTTGTCTCGGTTGAATTAAGCTGTACGCCGGACATGGTCGAACTCGACATCCGTGATAACGGCACCGGCTTCGACGCGCGTGGTATCTCCGCCAGTCACATGGGGCTGCGCATCATGTACGAACGCGCCGAATCCTGTGGCATTGAACTCGACATTATTAGCTTTCCCGGTGAGGGAACTCAGGTACATATGCAGAAAAACGGAGCTGTCATTTCTCATGAACGCTGAACACAAGATCCGCATCATGATTGTTGATGATCATCAGGTTGTCCGGCAGGGTTTCGCCGTCTTCCTCAAAGCGTTTCCCGATCTGGAGTTTGTTGGTGAGGCCGTCAACGGGGAAGAAGCGGTCGAAATGGCCGGCACCCTACTGCCCGATGTGATCCTGATGGACATGATCATGCCGCGCGTGGGCGGCGTCGAAGCGACCCGCATCATTCGCGATTCCAACCCGATGATTCAGATCATTGCCCTCACCAGTTTTACCGATAACAAGCAGTTGGTTCAGGATGCGCTCAACGCGGGCGCGATCGGCTACCTCTTCAAAGATGTCTCGATTGCTGAGCTTGCCCGGGCCATCCGCCTCGCCTACGACGGGACGCCTGTGCTCGCGCCGGAAGCCACCCGCATGCTGATTCAGGCCAAGACTCAGCGCAGCCCTAAAGACTACAATCTGAGCAAACGTGAACTCGAAGTCCTCAGTCTGCTCGTCGATGGCTTGAGCAATGCCGAGATCGCCGACCGTATGTCGGTCAGTTCCTCGACCATCAAATTCCATGTGAGCAGTATCTTGGGTAAGTTGGGCGCTGCGACCCGCACCGAAGCTGTGTCAATTGCGCACCAGCAGAAACTCATCCAGTAGGGCAGGGGGCCGTCTTCAAGCTCAATCCTCAACTGAGTCCCAACGACAACCTCAGACAGCGCCTGCCTCACCTCTGACTATTTTTGCTCCTCTCCCTTGGGAGAGGGGCGGTTGAGCGTAGCGAAACAGGGTGAGGCTATAAATTCCGTGATTTACTGAATGTACGAAAAGATCACGGATCATCCCTCCCTGAATTCGGGGCGGGGGTGGGGTCAGATCGATTTTGGCGGTTTGTGGACGAGGCCTGCCCCGTCCCTTAATCGCGTCCGCCCCCACCAAATAACCTTCACATTCTTCTACGTACTTACCAGGCAATCCTTCTCTCCCGCCAGCTGATCGCCATGGCGCGGACAATTTACTCCCCCTGAGAAGAGGAGGGGGTGGCTAAGAGGGGTAGGTTTTTAACGTGAGTTATGGATAACGCTTCTCTCACCCCACCCCCGACCCCTCCCCGAATTCAGTTGAAGGCGGGACAGTTTTAATATT
>CALKIA010000096.1 GCA_937988705.1 uncultured Chloroflexota bacterium
AGCCGTCCCTCTCCCACGTAAACGGGGAGAGGGACAAAAGCGGCTTTTCTCCCCTTCTCCCCGCTTGCGTGGGAGAAGGGGTCGGGGGTTGAGGGGCTTATTGGACACCCTCTTTATCGCGTCCCTACGAAACCTTTGATCATGCCACTGACCACTGATGACTATAAACTCGCCCTTACTTCACCGCGCCTGCCGTCAGCCCGCGAATCAACTGCCGCGAGAAGATGAAGTACAGCGCGATCACGGGCAGCATCGACAGGGTGAGCGACGCCAGGACTGCATTCCAGTCGCTGATGAATTGGCCAAGGAAAATCTGCGCGCCGAGGATCACCGTGCGCGTTTCCGGAGCCGACGCCAGCAGCAGCGGAAACCACAGATCATTCCAGATCGGGATCATGTTGATGACCATCACCGTGCCGATCGCCGGACGCACGAGCGGCAGCGTCATCCAGTAGATGCGGTATTCGCTCGCACCGTCCACACGTGCCGCGTCTTTGAGTTCTTTGGGGACTTGGCGCATGAACTGTGACAATACGAAGACTGCCAGCGGTAGGCCGGATGCAGTGTAGATGAGTACCAGACTGATGAGTGGGCTGGGCGGGCTGAGCGCGACCAGCATCTTGAGCAGCACCACTGTGCCCAAACGGATCGGGATCATGATGCCGACAGCCATATACAGGCCGAGGAACGCATTACCTTTGAAGCGGTATTCGGCCAGCGCATACGCCGCCATCGACCCGGCCAGCAGAATGAGCAGCAGCGACACGACCGTGACGATCAGGCTGTTGCCGAAATACACGTGAAAGGCCGAACGGTCGAACACGGTCTGGTAGCCGACGAGATCGAAGGTTTCCGCGGTCGGAAAGCTGAGCGGATTTGTGAAGATCGCCCGGCGGCTCTTGAACGAGTTCATGATGATCAAGAGTACCGGAGAGATGGCGACCAGCGTGTACAGCAGGAGCGCCGCATGTACGCCTAACTTTTGCAGCCATCGCATGATTATCTGCCCGCCTGAGTCGTCATAGCTGAATGTCCATTTTGAGGATACGGCGCTGCCATCCGAACAGATAGAACAGCACGCCCGTAGCGATGATCACGAACATAATGCCCGCGACCGCCGCGCCCATATAGTCGTTGCCGAGCTGAAGCTGGAAGCCGAAGAAGGTCCGATAGAACAGCGTACCGAGGATGTCCGTCGAGAAGTTCGGCCCGGCCAGCGCCGTCTGCGTGGTGTAGATGAGATCGAAGGCGTTGAAGTTGCCGACAAAGGTCAGCACGCCGACAATGCCAACAGTCGGCAAAATCAGCGGGAATTTGATGCGCCAGAACACGCTCCACGCGGTTGCGCCATCGACGCGCGCCGCTTCGACGATTTCATCCGGGATGCCCATCAGCGCGGCGAGGAACAGCATCATTGGGATGCCAACCCACTGCCAGACCGAGATCAGCGAGAGTACGGGCAGCGCCGTCGTCTCTAGGCCAAGCCACGGCTGACTCTGGACGCCGATAGCGGCGAGGAGATCGTCGGCCACGCCCCACACGGGGCTGAGCAGCAGCCGCCAGATGAAGCCGACCAGCACCACCGACAGCACGGTCGGCGTGAAGATCAGCGAGCGGTAGATCGTTGCCGCCCGGTGACTGATCAACTGCGAGCTGATGAGCGCGGCGAGGAACAGGCCGATCGGGTTTTGCACGCACATGTGCACGATGAAAAAAATAACATTATTGCGCAGCGCCCCCCACACTCGCGGCGACCATAACGGATCGGTCAGCAGCCGGATGTAGTTATCCAGCCCGGCGAACACAACGGCGCCGCTCTCATTCTGCGTGAAGAAGCCGAGACCGAGCGAGCCGAGCAGCGGAATGATCATGAACAGGGTGTAGATGATCACCGCCGGGGCGAGAAAAACCAGAATATGTACCGGAAAAGACTTTTTACTTTTTTGCAGCGCCGTATTCTTGGAGAGGGATTGGGCTTCTTCGCGTACCATGCTGCACACCGAGTCCTTTGCGCCAGAACAGTGGCTTTATAGGTAGGGGCGCAGCATGCTGCGCCCCTACAGTGTAACTCAGAATGATGGATACCAACCGCGGGTAAAGGCTTACTGCGCCATCTGCGGTTCGTACCACTGTTCCAGACCGGACTGGATCGTGTCGGCCGCTTCTTGTGCGGTGACGTCGCCGTTGAGCAGCTGGGCGCTCTGTCCCCAGAGTTCAGTTTCGTTGTTCGGCTCGCCACGTGACAGGATTTGATACGACGAACGGATCGTCGTTTCGCACTGGCCGCGCCAGCTCAGGAATTCACCCGCAATCGGGTCTTCGACGCTGATGTCATGATTCGACAGGGTGAAGAAGCCGGGGAGCTGGTTGGTGTACATTTCTGCGAATTCCTGCGAAGTCATCCATTCGAGGAACGTGCGCGCCGCTTCGGCGTTCGGGCTGGCGCTGTTCATGCCCATGGCGATGTCGGTGTGATCGCTGATGTAGCAGGTGTCCGCGCCAGCGGGCGGCGGCGGTGCGAATGCGCCCAGTTCGAAGTCGATGCCTGAATTTTCGAAGTAGCCGATGTCCCACGAGCCAGCCGGGTAGACCGCGGCCTGCCCGAACGCGAACAGATTCTGTGCGTCGGCGTAGGTCAGCGCCTGATACCCGTTAGGCATGAACGGCTGCCAGCGTGCCAGCGCTTCGAACGCGGCCAGGAAGCCGCCTTCGTTGTACTTCGCCGTGCCGTCGATCAAGCCCAGACGACCTTCTTCACCTGCCCAGTAGTTCGGCCCGATGTTCTGGAAGCCCATCGTGGCGCTTTCCCATTGGTCAGCGGTGCCCATCGCCAGCGGATCATAGCTGCCGTTGTCCTTGACGGTCTGCAGCAGGGCGAGGAATTCTTCTTCGGTCGCCGGTTCGGTCAGGCCGAGTTCTTCGAAGATGCTGCTGTTGTACAGGAAGCCGTGAATGACCGACGCCATCGGCACGCAGAACGCGTCCGAGCCATCATCGGTGATCCATGCGCTCTTGGCGACATCACTGAAGTTTTCCATACCGGGCAGGTCGTTGAGCGACGCCAGATGCCCATCAAGGAACAGTTGGAGCGATGCATCGAACGGACGGCAGGTGATCAGATCGCCAGCCGTGCCCGCTTCCAGTTTGGTGTTCAGCGCTGCGTTGTATTCGGTCGGCGCAGTGGGTGAGAAGACAACATGGATCTCCGGGTGCTGGGCTTCAAACGCGGGGATGATGACATCTTCCCAGATTGCCAGATCGTCGTTGCGCCAGCTTTCGATGGTGAGGGTGACGGAGTCCTGCGCGGCGACCGAGAAAGCCCCGACCAGCACGAGCAGTAGAAGTGATAGCGTGAACAATTTCTTCATCAGGATGAACCCCTTCGCTGTATTAAGTGAATTGAGTGAAACACAAACACACACCGAAAAACTATCAGTTGCTTTCGCTTCACCTCCATTCGCTTTCTAGTGAGTGTGAAAGGGAATTGTAACAACAATCGCTTAAAGAGTCGAACAGGCGGAAACCGTACCGGCGGTTACCGAAATGTTCATGTATTACTCAGCCTCAACTTCACTTTTCTGGCTTTAATGTAAGCTGTAAGGTTGGTTTGGTTGGTGTGACGATGTCGGTGGGGTGCGGCGCACCCGTTAGGTGAAGGCCATAATCGATGATGCGGCGACTGGATCAGCCGGAACTGCTCGACATGGGCGCAGGAACGCTTGCGGAGGCGCACGCCTCTTTGCGCGATCTTGAGCGCATCAACCGCTATCTCGGCGGGGTGGCGGCGCTCACCACACACCTGTATCCTCGTCTGCGACGACTGCGTTCGTCCCAGACCGTAATCCGGTTGGTCGATCTGGGTTCAGGTTCAGCCGCGCTGCCGCGCCTCATCAGCGCGAGGGCGGGTTGTGAGTGCTACGCGCTCGACTTCTCCGCGCGGAATCTCGCTTTCGCCGGTCACCAACCGTCCCGTGGTGTGCACCTTGTGCAAGGTGACGCGCTGCATCTCCCTTTTGCTCCCAATTGCATTGATTATTTCCTGTCCTCGCTGTTCATTCACCATTTCTCACCCGATCAAGTGATTGCGCTGCTGCGGCAGAGTTACGCGCTCGCGCGGCACGGCCTCATCATGACCGATCTGGTACGAGGTGTCCTGCCGCTCATCGGCTTCAAACTGGTGCAGCCGATCTTCGCTCGTAGTGCCATCACGCGCTATGACGCCGAAGTGTCGGTGCGGCGGGGTTACACGCCTGCCGAACTGCGCGATCTTGCCCAGCAAGCCGGGCTGCGCCACGCGCGCATCCATCTTCATCCGTTGTTTCGGATGACGCTGGTCGCGGATAAAGACAAGGATTTGTGATGCTCGTTGTGATTGGTGGTGGCCTGGCGGGGACAAGCGCAGCCATCCGTGCGGCTCAAGCGGATCTGTCTGTCATGCTGATCGAGGCGGGGACGTATCCGCGGCATAAAGTGTGTGGCGAATTCCTCTCGCCGGAAGCAACCGAATATCTGGCAGATTTGGGCGTCCTCCCCGCGATTATGGCGCGGCAGCCCGCCCGTTTATCCCGTGTGCGTGTCACCTCGGCGGCGGGCGGCGACTGGGCAGGTGAACTCTCCGGGCCGGGGTTGGGCCTCAGTCGACACAAGCTCGATCAACTGCTGGTCGACTGGGCGCGCGCGGTCGGCGTGCATGTCGTCACGGACGAGAAGGTTACCGGGGTGACGGGCAGCCTCAAGGACGGCTTCGAAGTCAGTGTGCGCGGTGACTCGATCCGCGCTCAAGCGGTGATCGCCGCGCACGGCAAGCGCACCGCACTGGATCGCGCGCTCCAGCGTCCGTTCATGACGCAGTCGCAGCCCTACATTGGCCTCAAAGCGCATTTTCGGGGCGTTGTCCGTCCCGATACCGTTGAGCTTCACGCTTTTCCCGGTGGCTACTGTGGGATCTCCGCCATCGAAGGGGGCTTGATCAACGTGTGCTTGCTCGCTCGTTTGGAAATGTTCAGACGCGCGGATTCGATCCCCGCGTTTAATCAATGGATGCAGGGGCAGAATCACCATTTGCGTCGCTTCTTCGCCAGCGCCGAGCAAGCGACCCCGTGGTTGAGCATCAGTCAGATTCCGTTCAACGACGCTGACAAGCAGCCCGTTGAAAATGACATCCTCATGGCGGGCGACTCCGCCGGCATGATCGCGCCGCTGGCGGGGGATGGCATGTCGATTGCCCTGCACAGTGGTCTGCTGGCCGCTGATGTTGTCACCCGTTACTTGCAGGGGCGCATCAATGCCGACGCGCTCAAAAGGCATTACACGGCGGTCTGGCGGCAGCACTTCGCCGGGCGTATCTGGCTGGGACGCTGGTTGCAGGCCTCCATGTTCAAGCCGCCGCTCTTGTCTGTGGGACTGAAACTCATGAACGCCGCTCCCGCCCTCGGTCGCTATTTCGTCAACCATACCCGCGCTAGTTAAGGGCGCGTTACCGACAACCGCTTCAGATCAGGATCGCATGCAGCATAAAGGAGATCAGCGTATGACCATTCCTGCCATTCAGGCTTTGGCCACCGGCGTTCCGGCTGCCCGTTACACGCAGGCCGAAATCGCCGAGTACTTCATCGCGATTGCTTCGCAGCGCCAACCGACCCGCCGCGCGCGGGCCATGCGTACCGTCTTTGAACGCGCTGGCGTTGGTTGGCGGCATTTCGTGACCGACGACCAATTCTTCCTTGAGGAGCGCAGCACGGCGGTGCGCAACGACCTGTATATGCGGGCAGCAGTGCCGCTCGGCGAAGCGACGATCCGCCGTGGGCTGGAGTCGGCGGGATTAGTGCCGACTGACATTGACGATTTGATCATTGTCTCATGTACGGGGTTTTCCACGCCGGGACTCGACCTGCATCTGGCGGCGCGTCTCGGCATGCGTCCCGATTTGCGCCGCACCTGTATTCTGAGCATGGGCTGTTACGGGGCCTTCCCCGGTCTGCTCCGTGCGCGGCAAGCGGTCATGAGCGAACCGGAACAGGAACGGCGCGCGCTCGTGCTCGCGTTGGAACTGTGCTCCGTCCATATGCAGTTTGATGATTCGACCGAAAATGTGGTCACCTCGGCACTGTTCGGCGATGGTGCGGGTATGGCGGTGATTGGCTCACCAAGTGGAGAGGGGCAGTATCCGCGCCTCGTTCACAGTGCGACCCGCTGCGACTATACGACCTTTGAACACATGTCGTTCAACATTTCCGACACTGGCTTTCGCATGTACTTGTCGAGCTACGTGCCGGAATTGCTTGGCGCACAGATTGGCCCGTTCATCGACGATCTGCTGGCCGGGGCCGCGCTCACCCGCGCCGACGTGACGCACTGGGGGATTCACCCCGGCGGTGTCCCGATCATTGACCATGTGCAGCGCAGTCTTGGCCTCACCGATCAGCAAGTGGACGTATCTCATCATATCCTGAATGAGTTCGGAAACATGTCATCCGCCACCATCTTATTCGTTCTGGATTACATCCAACGATGCAGCAAACCCCAGCCGCATGAATATGGTGTCCTCATGGCGTTTGGTCCCGGTTTGACCATGGAGGCTCTGCTCCTGCAGTGGTGAAGGCTTGCTTCCCCCGTTGACCCATTGTGATACTATGCTCATATCTGTGCAAATGACGATTCGCGCCCGATTCCTGACATTCCCAATCGTACCCGAACGCATCTTCACGTTAGAATAAGCACAGACACACCTCGATCAGGGTGCGGAGGATTTATGCAGACGAAGTCGGAGCGATTCAGCCAGCGTGACTGGGCGTTGTATGCAGCACGTTGGCTGATCATCCTGTTGATTGCTGGCGCGATCATTGTATTGAATGACCCGGGCGCAGCGATCAGTGCCTATATGACTTCGATCGTCGAAGCGGCGTTGATTAATGTTGTTCTGCTGCTCATCTTGCAGGGCAAAGGGGGGGGCTCAACCGTCTCCCCGGCATTCTTCGTCGCGGACACGCTCACACTGGCGGCTTTCGCCTTCAATCAGGTCGCTGATGAGCGGGTGACGCTGATGGTGGCTTCGGTGCTGGTCGTTTCGGCGCTGGTTCGCCCGGATGTACAGTGGAACGCTTTGCAGGCGATCTCCCTGCTGGTGATTTCCGCACTTTCGATCGTACGTACGTATGGCACGATCAATGCGCATATGGTCGATCTGCTCAATCTGGGGTTGCTGGCGGCGGCGATGGTGCTCACAAGTTATGCGCTGGATCGCTGGTATGGTGTACTGCGCCGCCGCATCGACGCGCTGCGCATCGCTGAAGAAGAACATAACCAGGATCGACAGGAGTACACCCGCGCCATCTCCGAACTGACCTACACGCTCGGAGCGAACCTCAACTACCGCAAAGTGCTGGATGCGGCTCTCAGTGCAGGGCGTTTGGGGCTGACGCTGCCCGATCGCGAAGGCAGCGGCTTGATCTCGGCCGTCTTCCTGTTTCATTCCCTCGACAATAAATTACATATCGCGTCGTGCCGCCGCTTTCCCCGCGCTGACGAAGCTAAGACACTGGCGGGCAAGCAGGGGATTGTCGCTCAGGCGCTGAGCGAAGCGATTCCCGTGTTCGGCTCGGAAGTGCGCAAAGATCCCGAACTTGGCTTCTTCATGGGCTTGCAGTACGCGAAATCGCTCCTCTGCATTCCGCTGCGCGCCGGGTACGACAATTTCGGTGTGCTGATCTATGCCAGCGAACGACCGAACGCGTTCACGCAGGATCACATCGAAGTGCTGACGATGGTCGGCATTCAAACCACGCTGGCCCTGCAAAACTCGCTTCTATACCACAACCTGTTGACGGAGAAAGAACGCATCATCGACGCGGAAGAAGAAGCGCGCAAAAAACTGGCGCGTGATCTCCATGACGGGCCGATTCAGGGCGTCGCGGCGATTGCCATGCGCGCGGGCTACATCACCAAGCTGGTCACCAGACAGCCCGCGCAGGTGCCAGATGAGCTCAAGAAGCTTGAAGATCTCGCGCGGCAGACGACCAAAGATATGCGGCATATGCTGTTCGTGCTGCGCCCGTTGGTGCTGGAAACACAGGGGCTGCGGGCGGCGCTTAATCAACTGGCCGACAAGATGATGGAGATGCATAAGCAGGCGGTATCCGTGCGCGTGGATGGTCAGATCGAATCCGTGTTGGATCGCCAGCAGCAGGACGTGATCTTCTACATCTCGGAAGAGGCAGTCAACAACGCGCGCAAGCACGCCGAAGCGTCGATCATCAGCATCAGCATCACGGGTGAAAGCGGCATGGCCGTCCTCGAAGTCGCAGACAATGGCAAAGGCTTTGACGTCGGTTTGGTCAGCGGAAACTACGAAAGCCGCGGCAGTTTAGGTATGATCAATATGCGTGAGCGCGCCGAAATGCTCGATGGGACGTTGGATATCTCCAGCGCGCCGGGCAAAGGCACGAAGATCACGATCATCTTCCCGGTCTACATGCACGACACGGCGCGGTTGCTCAAGCAAAACATGACGACTAAGCTCGCCATCGCCGCCGCTGCCCGGGTCGAAGGCCGGGAAGACGCGTAACACGCCTGTCTGATGCCGCTGTGTGAGGGCGGATTATTCGCTGGGTTGGGGCGGAAAAGTCCCCGCCATCTGGTGAGCTGTGTCTCGCCGCTGCACAAAGGGAGCAACCTCTATGCCGTCTGACCTCGCCGCGCTGCGCGGTGAACCGAGCTACGTGTGGCGCGCAGGCCAGGAACGCCGCTTGCAGATGATCGCCCACTGGGGCCAGCTAGAGGCGCAGGGGACGGCGGCGCGCGTCCTGATCGATGGCTGCGGCGTTGGCATGTATGCCTCGCAGATCGGGCGGCGCTATACCCCGCACGTCGAGGCGTTTGACATCGAATATGATCGCGTGGTCGATACCCGCGCCGAGACGCCGACCGCCGTCGTCGCCGTCGCCGAAGCCGTGCCGTATCCCAACGATACCTTTGACCTGATCCTGTCACATGAAGTGCTGGAACACGTCAACGATGACCGCGCCGCCGCGCAGGAGATGGTGCGCGTGCTGCGTCCCGGTGGTCGCATTGTGATCTTCGCACCGAACCGCTGGTATCCGTTTGAGACGCACGGACATTACTGGCACGGCGCTTATCACTTCGGCAACACTCCGCTGATCAACTACCTGCCGGATGCGCTGCGCAATCGGCTTGCACCCCACGTCCGCGCCTACACCGCGCGTGGCATTCGCCGCCTGTTTGACGGCACGCCAACACGCGTTGTGGCCCACAAGCGCATCTATGGCGGCTACGACAACATCATCGCACGCTTGGGTGGGGCAGGGAAGGTGCTGCGCGGGGTACTGCAAAACATCGAAGGTACACCGCTCGACACGTTTGGATTGTCCCATTTGCTGGTCGTGGAGAAGGTGCGTTAGGGGCTGCCGGACTCGTAGCGGTCGAAACCGCGCCACGCCGCGCCGACATAACTTTCTGCCCCGCAGTGATAGCGCGCATTATCGTAGATCGATAGAACGCGCGTCGTCGGGCGTACACGTACGAAGTCATCGGTGCTCTCAGAGCTAGTCAGCGCATTCAGTCCCGCAAAGTCGAGGACAAAAGGCGTCCCCGCGAACATTTCACACGGTTTGCCAAATTTGTACATCAGCTGCGCGATGCTCGGCGCGGCGGGTGCCACGAACTGTACCATGATCGACTGGACGGTGCTGCCGTTGAAGGTGAGAAAAACGCGCGTTTCCCGGTCGGCGGAATAATACACGCGATCATTGCCGTTGAATTGAAACCCGGCCGAGCCTAACAGGACCGACGCTGCATCGATCCGCGTTTCCCCCGGCATGATGCCCAGAAAGCACGGCGCAGCGCCACAACTGCGGAATGACTGAAGAATATCCAGAGGCGCTTGTCCCTGTCCCAACGCGACTACAGTGATGCTCAGCGCAGCGCACAGCAAGCATACAATGGCAGTGAGGCGCATCAAGGCGGCGATAGCATTGTCTCCACTTGCATACGAGCCGTATAGAGGCGCATCGGCTCTACACGGCTCTTCGCTAGCTAAAGGCGGACTGCTGGGCTGTCTTTACTTCTCGTCGAAAAACACGGGCAGGTGACCCAACGCCACGATATTCGACCACTTGGCACGGTCGCCTTCCGTAAAGATCGCCGCTTCCACGGTCACTTTCGCGCCCGCATGATCCATGATGAGCCGCATGCCTTGCAGGGTGCTGCCCGTCGAGATCACGTCGTCGAGCAGCGCGACATTCTTGTTGCGAATCAGGTCGCGGTCTTTCTCGTCCAGGTACAGCGTCTGTGGTTCGCCGGTGGTGATGCTCAGCGTCTCCGAACGCAGCGCGTCCCCCATATAGGGCTTAAACGACTTGCGGAGCACCACATAGGGCAGATTCAACTCGACGGCGACAGCATGCGCCAGCGGAATGCTCTTGGCTTCGGCGGTGACGAGCACATCGATGGGCGTGGCGCGCAGTTTGTCGCCCAGCGCCTTACTGACGGCTTGCACGAATTCGGTGTCGCCGAGGATGTTCAGGATGGCGATGCGGATGCCGGGCTTGATTGTGAACAGGCGCAGATTACGCTTGACGCCCGCGACTTCAACGGGATAGGTTTCGTAGGTCGAACTCATCGGGAAAACTCCATAAAGAGGCAATTTGCGAGCTAATTTTAACACTACGTTATCCAAATTGCCGTATGAATTGATCCCTACGACATCCGTTCGCGCCTTGCCCAACGGTGATCGCAGCTGTCGGCTGTCTTGGTAGGGACAGCCTTCTGGCTGTCCGCGCTACCGGACGCGCAGAAGCGCGTCCCTACGAGAAAACGGCTGCCGTGCTAGGGACAGCGCCTGCGCTGTCCGTTGTAATCTGTGAGGTGCAGAAGTGCGTCACTAAGGTGTCCGCAATCCTGAACAGAGAGCTACTAACCATTGGTGCTAGTTGCCAATTTGAGAGAAGATTTTCGTAGGGGCAAGGCATGCCTTGCCCCTACAGACCCCATACCATCCGTTTAGAACCACGAATTAGCATCAAGGGTTACTAATTCACGATCTTGCCGTCGACCAGCGTCATAACGCGATCCGTCTTTTCGGCCAGCGCCCGGTCATGCGTGACGATGACGACCGTTGTGCCCGCGTTTTCGCGAATCTGGCGCAGGGCTTCGAGTACCAGTACGCCGGACTCCGAGTCGAGATTGCCCGTCGGCTCATCGGCCAGCAGCAGCGGTGGATTGTTCGCCAGTGCCCGCGCGATCGCCACGCGCTGCTGCTGCCCGCCGGACAGTTCGGACGGGCGGTGCTTCATGCGATCCTTTAGGCCGAGCAGGTCGAGCAGTTCTTTGGCGCGTTTGTCCGGGCTGAAGCGGGCTTTACGCGCAAACTGGATCGGCAGTATGACGTTTTCCAGTGCGGTCAGCGTCGGAATCAGATTGAAAAACTGGAAGATGAAGCCGATCTTCTCGTTGCGGATTTCGGTCAGTTGATCTTCGTTCATACGGGTGATGTTTACGCCATCGATCTCAATCATGCCATGCGTCGGCGTATCCAGCCCACCGATCAACCCGAGCAGCGTCGATTTGCCGCTGCCTGACGGGCCGACCACACCAACCATCTCGCCCGCGAAAATCTCCATGTTCACGCCGCGCAGCGCGTGAA
The DNA here is from genome assembly GCA_937988705.1 of uncultured Chloroflexota bacterium. Lineage (GTDB taxonomy): Bacteria > Chloroflexota > Anaerolineae > Aggregatilineales > Phototrophicaceae > Flexifilum. Next base: position 11,660 of record CALKIA010000096.1, read on the forward strand.
CCACTGTTTTGCCGAGCGGTAGGTCTTTAGTGAGGTCACGGGTGCGAATCACCGCGTGTTTGCCATTGGAAAGGGTCACAGTTGCTCCTGAAGGTTGCTTTGCTGTGCTTTGGTGTTTACGTACCAAGCATAGCGAAAGTTGCGGCCGGGATAAAGCCACAGTCCGCGCACCAGCCCCGAAAATTAGGGTACTTCGCAGCGGGATTTACTTGTACATATATTCACAATGTACTGGAATGAGGTGAGAAGTAATAGTATGACGATTCAAAATAGCCGTATGCTGCGCGAATTCAACCGCCTTGACGAGCGGATTACGCGTTGGATGGCGCGGAGTGGCGTGCCCTTGCTGCGCATTTCGATGGGTATCGTCTTTTTCTGGTTCGGCGCGCTCAAGCTGTTTCCGACGCTCAGCCCCGCCGAAAATCTGATCCGCGAGACGATCACATTTGTCCCGTTGTCCCTCTTTTTGCCCCTGTTAGCCGTATGGGAAATGCTCATCGGTCTGGGTTTCATCACAGGGAAATTCATGCGCGCGGCAATTTTGCTGCTCTTTCTGCAAATGCCGGGCACGCTTTCCCCGGTGATTTTGCGGCCGGATCTCGTCTTCACGACCTTTCCGTTCGTCCTGACCATCGAAGGGCAGTATATTGTCAAAAATCTTGTCTTAATCAGCGCCGCCCTGGTGATTGGCGCGACGGTGCGCGGAGGTGGTTTAATCAGTGACCCGCTTAAACGTCGGGTTATGGCGAGTGATTAAAGCGGTGGATCGGACCTTCAGCCGCGGTGATCTAGGCGTCGGGGGGCATCTCGTGATAGCGGCGTACGCCGCGGTACAGGTTCATGAAGGCGACCAGAATGTCGGAAGTCGTGACGATACCCACGAGGGATTCGCCGAGGATGACCGGTAGGCAGCTGATGTGATTGTCGAGCATTAACCGGGCTGCTTCGTCGGCTTCAGCATCCGGTTCCACGACGATGGGAGCCGGAGTCATCATCGAGCGTACCCGCAGCGATGTCGCCAATTGTTCGTCCTGCCAGCGCTCCCGCAGGATATGCGGCGAATTGAGCGCCGTCCGCACGTCGCGGTCGCTGATAATGCCCACCAACTGCCCCTCGCCGTTCATGACAGGCAGGTGTCGGCAGTGGTGCCTTTCCATGAGTTCGAGCGCCTGTCGCAGGGTTCCGTCCTGATGAATGGAGGCGGGTTTGGCGGTCATCATGTCGGATACGTTCATAGGGTTCCCTCAAGAAAATTCATGACCCCTGCCAGCACAGGGGTCATTGATCGCTGCGTGATGGTGTAATGCCCGTTACGGCTTGGGTTCGATGGCTTTTGTCTTCGATTCAACCAACATGCGGAAGATGTCGCTTTCGGTGATGATGCCCACCAGTTCTTCGCGCGAGTTGACAACCGGCAGACCACTCACTTTTTGTTCCAACATAATCTTTGCAGCATCCAGCACCAGATCGGTCGGTTGCACCGTCAGGATCTTGCGTGACATAACGCGATCAACCGTCAGTTGGGCCCACAGATAATTCAGTTCCCAGATGCTGAGGGTCGTCGCATCCGATGGGCTGGCTTCACGCACATCGCCCAGCGTGATGATCCCTACGAGCCGGTTATCTTCCACGACAGGCAGGCGCCGGATGCCATAATCTTTCATCATCTGGTGCGCGCTGCTGATTGGCGTGGATGGGGTGATCGAAAGCACCGGGCTCGTCATCCATTCACTGACCATAATGTTTTCTAACATGTCAATTTTCTCCCAGATCGCAGGAGAGTCGTTTTAGTCTCCCGCTTTCTTACAAAATACGAGAGACTGTCCAAACGATGGTACTGTGCTTTGGGTGATGATCGTCACGCGGGGCGTGAAGTTGGTTTTTTGGCGTTCAATGGCAGGCTGATCGTCAAACAAGTTCCTTTTCCCGGTGCGGTATCGATATACACATCACCGCCGTGCATCCGCGCTCTATATCGGATATTGCGCAGCCCCAACCCGGATTGCGCTTCTGCATCCTCTGGCTCGAACCCTATCCCGTCGTCGGCGATTTTCAGTTGGAAGGCCAGGTCATTCTGGGATGCGGAGATTTTCAAATGCGTGGCATTCGCATGCCGGATCACGTTGCTGATTCCCTCGTTGGCCATCTGGCACATCGCCTCGTAAATCGGCGGGCTGAGCGTCGCCAGATTCTCGGTTGGCGTATCGATTTCGATGTGGACGGTGCGCGGAATGTGGAGCTTACGCGTGATGTCGTAGATGAATTCGCGCAGATTGCGGCCGTAGCGTTCGCGCAGCTTGAGGTTTTGAATGTAGCTGCGAATGTCTTCGATGACGTCGTTGAGACTGCCGACCATACTCTTCATTTCGCCTTCTTCGACGGGCTTTTCGGAGAGGCGCAGCAATTCTAAATGCATACCAATGGCGTACAGCGACTGAATAACCCCGTCGTGCAGCTCCATGCTGATGCGTTCGCGTTCTTCCAGCAGGGCAACGCGCTGCTGTTGTTCGCGCAAATTCGCTCCGGCAATCGCCAGCGCCGCGTAGCCCGCCAGCGTTTCGATCAGCCATTGATCCTGCTCATCGAAGGGTTTGCCATCCAGCCGATCGGCCAGATATAGCTGTCCGTAGAGATCGGGGCCTGTCATGATCGGCACGCCGAGAAACTTTTCCATGGGCGGATGATTAGCGGGGAAGCCGGTCGAACGCGGATCAGCTTGCATATGTTCAACACGAATGGGCTGGCGTTCGCGCATCACTGCACCGATCAGCCCACGCCCCAGAGGTAAATGCCCGATGACGGGAATCATGTCCCGATCCATACCGCTGAACTCAAAGAATTCCAAACCGCCTTTGCCGTCCGGCACACCCAAAGCGGCATATCTCGCCCCGACGAGTTCGCGGGACGCCTCGGCTATCCGCTCTAAGACTTCACCTAAAGTATCGGCTTCGGCGGCGCGCATAACCATCTCGGCGATCTCTTTTAGCCGAGGAAGTACGGATGACACGGGTTTTTGAGAATATTCGTCACTAGTTGTCATATGACTAATTATGATATCCTTGCTAGTTACGAACCCTTAACGACAATTCTATCACTTAGGCGAGTTAAAGCCATGTCGAAAATCGTGCGGATATTGATAGCCGACGATCATTCGGTTGTGCGTGCCGGACTCCGAGCATTACTGGAGCGGCAAGGGCATTTCCGGGTGGTAGCGGAAGCAGGAACTGGGGAAGAGGCGATTGCCAAAGCCCAGGAAAATCACCCAGACGTCGCTGTTCTGGATATTCGGATGCCCGGTCTCTCGGGTATTGAAGCTTGCCGCCGCATCGTCGAATCTGTGCCCGGTTGTCGTGTAATTATGCTCACATCCTACGCCGAAGACGAACTTCTATTCACGGCAATTCAGGCGGGTGCATCAGGGTACATCCTCAAGCGGATCGGGGATAACGAACTGGTGCAGGCGGTTGAGCGGGTGAGTCGTGGTGAGGGCATGCTCGACCCGGCGATGACCTCAACCGTGTTTCAGGAGATGCGCAAGGCGAATCAAGCGCAGCAGGCCGCCGCTTTCTCCGACCTCACGCCGCAGGAACTCGCAGTGCTGGCGCTGGTTGCCGAGGGTTTGACCAACCGTCAGATCGCCGTCAAACTGTATCTGGGGGAGGGCACGGTCCGCAATTACGTCAGCAGTGTGCTGGCGAAAATTGGCGTTTCCAACCGCGCCGAAGCTGCTGCCTATGCCGTTAAACACAACATCAACGAGCTGGTACCGCCGTCCAACAATGCCGATAACAAGTAAACCCAAGCAGGCGTAGCGACCGCCAAGAACGCAGAGATTGTCGTTTCTTCTGCGCTCTTGGCGGTCAAGGCTAAGCTTTATGGTTTGCGACTGAACTAGTTCCCGTTCTGCTTTGCGGCGGCGACTTCTGACGTCTTGCGTTTTTCCATCTGTTGCGCCGGGACGACGTACACCGGGCAGTAGCCCGTCGCCAACACCTTGGCCGTCACGCTGCCGAACAGCCAGCGGCTGAAGCCTGAGCGTCCGTGCGTAGACATGCAGATCGCCTGCACATGGTGATCCTGCGCCATCTTGACGATCACCTCGGCCGGGTCGCCGATTTCCGCGTAATACGATACGAGCAGCTGCGACTTATTCTCAACACTGGCTGCCATCCCCGCGAGATATTCTTTGGCACGCGGCAGCGCATCGCTGACCGTCTTGTCGTACTTCTGGGCCATTGTCGTCGTCATCGGGTAGAAATCATAAATAGGATATTCCGGCGTTTGCAGCACCGTCAGCAGAATCAGGGTGCCTTCCGGCTTGACGATCTTCATCGCATGTTCAAGGGCTAATTCGGCCAAATGCGAGCCATCTAGGGGAACAAGCACGTAATCTAACATAATCATCCACTCCACTATTTTCAATCTTAACCCTATCTTCTGCCCACTCAGCGGTACGGCGTAGTGTCATATATCGCTTGTGGCTTACGATGGATGACACTATTGCCCTCGAAAGAAGCGGGGTAGGCTATGTTCGATTGTGAAAAAATAGACAGACAACCAACTGGATAATTCGAGGCAGATGCCTATGCAGCGCAGAGTATGTATGATCACCGCCGAAGAGGCGGCAGCAAAAGTGAAATCGGGGCAGCGTGTGTTCGTCACGGGTAACTGTTCCACGCCGATCCCCTTTCTTCAGGCGCTGGTTGCGCGCTATGAAGAACTTGATAATGTCGAACTGGTGCAGGTGCTGAGCATCGGCATGCGCGAATACATCACGGCGGATATTGCCGATCATATTCGCGTCAATAATCTGTTCATCAGCGATCACATGCGCAAGGCGGTCAATGCCGGCACATCCGATTTCACGCCTATTTTCCTCTCCGAAATCCCCTCGTTATTCCGCGATGGTTTCCTGCCCATCGATATCGCCGTTATCCACGTCAGCCCACCGGATGAACACGGCTACTGCTCCTATGGTGTTGAAGTCGGCGTGACCAAAAGTGCTGCTGAAACGGCGCAGACGGTAATTGCGCTGGTCAATCCGCACATGCCGCGCACCCTGGGCGACAGCTTCATCCACGTTAACCAGATCGACTTTTGCATCCCCGTCGACTATGAACTGCCGCAGGTGCATCCGCACCCCGCCTCAGAAATTCAGGACAAGATTGCTGAACACATCGCCGCCCTCGTTCCCGATGGCGCAACGCTCCAAACGGGCATCGGTGGCATTCCGGATGCCGTGCTGAGCCGTCTGACTAATCACAAGAACCTCGGCATTCACACCGAATTGTTTTCGGATGGCGTCATGCATATGGTCGAAGCCGGCGTCGTGACCTGCCGCGCCAAGAGCATCCATACGGGGAAAGTCGTCGCCGGGTTCGTCATTGGCACGAAGGCGCTGTTTGAGTACGTCAACGATAACCCGATCATCGAAATGCACCCGACCGAGTACGTCAACGACCCATTCATCATCGCGCAGAACGACAAGATGGTGTCCATCAATTCGGCGCTGGAAGTCGATTTGACCGGGCAAGTGTGCGCGGATAGCATCGGCACGAAGTTCTATTCAGGGGTCGGCGGTCAGGTGGATTTTGTGCGTGGTGCGTGCCGGAGCAAGGGCGGTATGTCCATTATCGCGCTGCCGAGCACGGCGAAAGATGATACGGTTAGCCGCATCACAGCGCTGCTCAAACCGGGCGCAGGCGTGACCACCACCCGCAATGATGTGCGCTACATCGCGACCGAATATGGCATCGCGACGCTCTTTGGCAAAACGATTGCGCAGCGCGTCCAGGAGCTCGTCAACATCGCGCATCCGAAATTCCGCGAAGAGCTCACCGCCGCCGCCCGCGAACAGTACAACGTCGGCCGCATTTATACCCTCGCGTAACGATTACTAACCGCAGCGAACGCAAAGAGCGCCGGGACAGAGATATTTTCACTGTGTCCGCTGCGCTCTCTGCGGTTGCTGTTCTGGTCTTTTACTTGGCGGTTACGCTCTGATACACGGGCGTAAGCCATTCGCGGTATTTTTCCACGCGTCCGCGTACCACATCGAAGAACAGATCGCGCACTTTCCGCGTGATCGGCCCCATTTGCCCTGACCCAATCGGGCGGTGTTCGACGCGGGTCACGGCGGCGACCTGCACGCCTGTGCCGCACATGATCATCTCGTCGGCAATGTACACCTCGGTGCGATCCACGTTGCGTTCGACCACCTCCAGACCCAATTCGTCCCGCATCAGCGTGATCAGCGAACGGCGCACGATGCCTTCCAGCACATTCGACTCGATGGGCGGCGTGATCACCACACCCTTGCGCACAATGAACAGATTGGCAGCACTCGATTCGGACAGATGACCGTCTTCGTTGAGCACGAGCGCCTCGTCGTAGCCCGCTAGCAGCGCATCCGATTTGATGAGCGCGCTGTTGGCGTATGCGCCTGTGATCTTGCCGCGTGCTGGAATTGCATTGTCGTCCACCCGCCGCCACGCGGAAAACCCAACGTGCAAGCCTTCTTCTTTGTCCACATAGCGCCCGAATGGCATGGCGAACATCGTCAGTTCGTCGTCCACATCATGCAACCGCACGCCGATCATCTCGGTTGATTTGTAGGCCACCGGTCGGATATACACGTTCTCACGGAAGCCTTCGGTGCGCAGCAGCTCGTTCAAAATCTCGACCAACTGGGGCACGCTGTGCGGAACGTTGATGCGCAGCAAACTGGCGGACTGGGTCAACCGTTCGAAGTGGTCATGCGGCCGGAACACGAACAACTGATGTTCGTCGTCATTCCAGTAGCCGCGTAACCCACCAAAGACTCCGGTACCATAGTTAAAGGCGTGGGTCATCACGCTGATTTTTGCGTCTTCAATCGGGACAATTTTGCCTTCAAAGAAAGCGAACTTGGGTTTGCCCTGTTCCGCCATGGTCTTGCACTCCATTCATCACTTGGCTTGATGGTCTGATTATAAAAAGGCTTTTCAACCCGTGATAGCACCATGTAGGGACGAATAGCTCGGTTTGTAGCTGCCCCGCTCCCGCTGACGCCGGATGAAGGCGGTCCCGGCGATTACGGCCCGGTCAGCGCCAGCACATACCCGGCGCTCAGCGCCAGCCCGCCGAACAGCAGCACCAGCACGCCGCTGATACGTCCCCATTTGGTCGTCGATTTGAACCCAGCGGCGATCAGGATGGTGAGCGGGAACAGCAGCAGCGTATACCGGGCGACGCTCTGTGAATACATGACAATGTCCGTCCCCCAGTCATAGTTGATTTTGGTAATCTGGAAGGCGAGATTGGCGACCACGTAGAAGATCAGCGCGGGGCGGCGGTGGCGGGGACGCAGGAACAGGAGCACCATCAAGCCGAGCGCGAGGAACAGCGCCCACATATCCGGGTGAAACAAAGCGACGGCGGGATTCGCGGCGATCCAGCGGAGATTGATGAGCACCGCTTCGACGGGATTGACGAAGAAGGCATACGAGTAGTGTGTGTAGATCTCGTCCAGCGGCGGGAGGTTTAAACTGGCGCGATAGGCGAGGAAGATCAGCATGGCGAGCGGGATGATCGCCAACCAGACGGCGCGCCGTATGACCGGGCGCAGATAAATGTCGAGCCATTCACGCGGTGGCAGCCCGCAGCGCTCGATGATGAGCAGCAGCCCCGCGCCGACCAGAAACGCGCCCTGCGACCGTGCCAGCGTGGCGCAGAAACCCATCAGGCTCGCCACCGCCCAGCGATCTTTGAGCGCATAGTAGAAGAAGGCCAGCACGAACGCCAGATGGATGGACTCCGACATGGGGGCGGCGAAAAAGAAGGAGACGGGCATCAGCGCCAGCAAGGCGACCGACCAGCGCGCCAGAGCTTCATCATGATACAGCAGCTCAACAACGCGGTAGAGCAGGGCCAGCGCCGCGCTGAAGGCGATGGTTTCCACGACAGCCGCGGCGAGGTCGATGTTTCCGGGCAGCAGTGCATCGGCGGCACGGAAGGTGAAGGGCGTCAGCAAGCTGAACACGGTCGCGCCGGCATTGTCGAGGCGGTAGCCGTTCACGGCGAGATCGAGGTAATGCACGGCGTCCCAGCGGCGCCACACGCCAAAGGCGTTTTGTTCCAGCGGTGTGGTCAGCGTGGGGAGCTGGGCGTTGGCCGTATGAAAGTCGATGCGGATGCTGCCGAGATGCGCGCCGACGACGCTCCACACCAGCGCCAGCCACACGGTGAGCAGGATGCGGTGCGCCAACGCGATCCCGATACCCCACGTCCATGCCGCCCGCCAACCTGTTAACGCCACTCGATCGTGTACTGCTGCCATGGTGTCCCCTTGAGTCTTCGACTTGATTATAGCCGGGGAAACGGTTCGGGCCGGTAAAGAAGGGGGCTGTAGACAAATAAAAAAGGACGAGGTCAGGCCTCGTCCCTTCACACTCTCGGATTACGTGGAGCTTATGACGCGTCAGCGCGGCGCAGCGTCACCTGACGCCCGCGCATCGTGCCGCTTTTCATCCGCTTGAGCACGCGCTCGACGTGCATCTCGTTGACATCCACGAACGTCTGGTTCTTCTGGATGTCGATTGCGCCAATCGCGCGCCCGGGGATGCCCGCTTCGCTGGCGATCACGCCGACCACGTCGCCGGGCTGAATGCCATGCACCCGCCCCGCGTCGATCATCAGGCGCACCATGCCCGATTCGCGCTCGCCGGTACGGCGGCGCGGACGATCGTCTTCAAAGCGATCAGCCCGATCACCGCGCTCCGTCCGGTCACCATCACGACCGCCAAAGCGGCGTTCGCCAACCGGGCGCCGATCGCTCGTGCGGGATGCTTGCCGTTCCGCGTAGGTGCGTTCGCGCGGTTCCTGAATGTCTTCAATCGGGCGCTGCGTCTCGAAGGAGCGCGCCATGCGAATGGCCGCCGCCGCGATCTCGGCTGAGTCGAAGCCGACCGCGATCAGACTGTTGAGGAAGTTGACCTCACGCTCGAAATCTTCCATTTCCAGCAAACCACTCAACTTCTCGGTGAACATTTGATCGCGTTTGGCAATCACTTCTTCGACGCTCGGCAGTTTGCCGCGCTTGATCGGCTGCCGGGTGAACTGCTCAATCGTCTTTAGCCAGCGGCGTTCGCGCGGTGTCACCATTGTGATGGCGATGCCTTCGCGACCAGCGCGCCCCGTGCGTCCGATGCGGTGGACATAATCTTCCGCATCATACGGCACGTCGAAGTTGATCACGTGCGACATGTCCTGAATATCCAGACCACGCGCCGCCACGTCCGTAGCGACCAGAATCGTAATTTGCCCGCGTCGGAAACGCTTCATGACCGTTTCGCGCGCTTCCTGGCTCAAGTCGCCATGCAGCGCCTCGACCGGGAACTGCCGCGCCAGCAGGGTATCGGCAAGGTTGGATGCGCCGATTTTGGTGCGGGTAAAGATCAAAGCGCTGGTGACCGTTTCTGCTTCCAGAAGCCGTGTCAGCGCCGCAACCTTCGAATGTTCTTCCACCAGATAATACCGCTGCTCAATTTGCGGGACGGTCAGCGTCTTCTGTTCAATCGCGACCACTTGCGGATCGCGCATGTACTTGCGCGCCATCTCGCGGATCGGGTCAGAGAGCGTCGCGGAGAACAGCGCGGTTTGCCGTTCGCTGGGCGTCTGGTTCAAAATCGTCGTCACATCGTCGATAAAGCCCATCTTCAACATTTCGTCGGCTTCGTCGAGGACGAGGAACTGCACGTGATTGAGGCGCAGCGCCCGCTTTTCGATCAAATCGATCACGCGACCGGGGGTGCCGACGACCACATGTACACCTTCGTCCAGCCGCTTCAATTGACGCGCATACGACGATCCACCGTAGATCGCAACCACGCGCGTCCCCATATGTTTCCCGTATTGATAAATCGCTTCCGTGACCTGGAGCGCGAGCTCACGCGTCGGCGTGAGGATCAGCCCCTGCACATTGCGACTATTCATATCTAAGCGTTCGAGCAAAGGCAGCGCGAACGCCGCGGTTTTGCCCGTCCCCGTCTGGGCTTGTCCAAGAACATCACGACCCTCGAGCAGCGCCGGAATGGCGCGTTCTTGAATGGGAGTCGGGTTCTCATAGCCCAGTTCCATCACGGCTTGCAGCAATTGAGCGCGCAAGCCCAGACCTTCAAACGTGAGTGTCATCCATTACCCTTGTTAAGTGAAAACGCCCTGTGTAGGTTGACAGGGCGAACATGCGTAGACTTACACTTACCTGTGGGGATATTATAACACACAGGCTTAACGCTTCCAATGCCGATTATCTAAAACCGAGATAAAAACTGAGTGATGAGCGAGTCCTAGGCTTGACTCATCACGTTTTCGTTACCTGTGTATTACGTTTCGTTTAATCCATCGCCTGCGCAGCATAGGCCGGTTGCACGACATGCGTCACATGTTTTGGCTCACGCACAACGAAGGCGATCACGATCGCCGTCAGCACGGCGCCAATCATCGCCAGCATAAAGGTCGCCGGGATGCCTGCCGAATCCGCCAGCAAACCGGCGGCGATCGGGGCGATCAACGACATCGGCGCGACGAGTGTGCTCGCCAGACCGATATAGTAGGGGCGTTCGCTCTCGCTGCAAAACTCGACGTTCAGCGCCATGGGCGAGGTCCACAGCGCGCCGTTGGCTGCGCCCATCAGCGCAAATACCAGATAAAACCACGCCGCCGACGGGGCGACAAAGGCGACGAACGCGCTTGCACCGGCTAGCAGCATGCCGACGGCGAAGGCGTTGCGGTGGCTGTAGCGATCGCCCAGCCAACCGAAGAAGGGCGTTGCCACAGTTACGGCAAGACTCAGCACGCCCGTCATCACGCCGATCGAGGCCTCGGCGACGCCGAATTCGCGCACGACATAGATGGTGTAGAAGGCGGCACCGACCACGCCGACCTGCCCAATGATGCGCGCGACGATGAACCAGCGGAAATTGGCATTTTCGCGCAAAATCGCCATCAGCTTTTGGCCGTACGCGCCCCATGACATGGTCATCTCTTTGGGCGGTTCGATGGCGGGTTCGCGTGTCAGCGACAAAAAGCCGAGCGAGATCATCATCGACACACCGCACAGCGCGAAGCACAGCGTGAAATCGAGCGGCGATGGGAGCGTTTGCAGAATGATGCCAGCCAAAATCGCGCCGCCAATTCCCGCGAGGTTCGCCAGACTGGACTGCGTCCCGTAGAACGTGCCGCGCATGTTGTCGGGCATGATCTTCGCGACCATGCTCTGCCAGGCGGTCGCCGTCAGGCCCGCGCCGAATGCCTGCCAGATGATGACGATGAAGGTCAGGATGAGCGCCAATTCGTGGTTTAGCACGCCGACCGCCAGCCACGCGATCAGGGCGAGCAAAAAGTACGGGATGCGCTCGTTAAGCGTCATTTTGAGCACCATCGGGCGAAAGCGCGGCAGTTGTGCAACCGATTTCGCGGTTAACAACTGAGGGAAGAACCAGCCAATCGAGTGGACCGCGCCGATCATACCGATCAACAACGTTGAATCGGTCAGGGTGGAAACGAATAAGGGCAAAATCGTGCTGAACGAGGCAAAACTTAAGCCGAGGCCATAGAACCCGGCATCCGTAACGTTGACAGCAAAATTGTGACGCACGTGCTGGCGCAGTTCTTCGCGCAAGTTGGGTTAGCTCCAGATCTACAAAACCCGCTTATTGTACCATCTGGACATTGAACCATTGAATAAGACCATGTGCACCAAGTGCGAAGCTTGTAAACCGGGGATAATCCAAGTATTCAGCGAGAAAAGTTCATCTTTGGCAGGCCAGCGTTCCCTATGCGCTATCCAGCGGAGGGGAAGCGGAGGGGCGAGCCATGAAGGTGGTTTAGCCGGTGGGCTGATCACCCCCGGCTCACAGGGGTAGCTTCTCAAGTGTAGAGGCGAGGCATGTCGGTAGCTACATACAATATCGTGAAACAAGGTTTTGTCTTGGTTTCGGAGTCTGGCGTTCGCCGTCCCCAAACAGACTCCACGCTATTCTGCGTACTTACCGGCCTGCCTCGTCCCTACATAGTGTCGGTTGAAAGGGACAAACGGTTCACTTTTGCTTCCCCTCTCCCTTGGGAGAGGGGGCTTGCTGTGAGGGATAGGTTTTTTTGATTGTAGGGACGAGGCATGCCTCGTCCTCCCGTGAAAATAAACCCAAACCGGTGCCGACTATCGCTTCGATTTTTCCTGTGTCCTGGAACGGACGATTGATGAGCTGCCCAATCCAGAAGAGAAAACAGGACGAGGCATGCCTCGTCCCTACAGTGATTTTGGCGAAGGAAACCACCTTCCATTGGAAAGCGTGAAAAACCTTCCCCTGTTAGGCGGGGGCTTGGGGGTGGGGGTGATTCACGGTTGACTCCGAATCCTAATCGCCGAATTCGGTGTCCTCGGCGCTGAATTGGACTTCCCGCTGATGCCGGAACTGGGTTTCGTACAGTTGTGCGTATAACCCCGCCTGTTCGATCAGCTCACCGTGCGTGCCGTGTTCGATGATGCGTCCGCGATCGATCACCAGAATCTGATCCGCCCGCAGGATGGTGCTCAGGCGGTGCGCGATCACGATGCTCGTGCGGTTATGCATGATCTTTTCGAGTGCTTCCTGAATCAGCGCCTCGGACTGGCTGTCAAGGTGACTGGTTGCCTCATCCAGCACCAGCACGCGTGGGTCTTTGAGGATGACGCGGGCGAGTGCTAAGCGCTGCTTTTCGCCGCCGCTCAGGCGGTAGCCGCGCTCCCCGACGACCGTACGGTAGCCTTCCGGCAGCCCGGCGATGAAATCGTGGATATTCGCCGCGCGACAGGCCGCTTCGATTTGCTCCTGATTCGCGTCCATGCGGGCGTAGAGCAGATTAGTCAGAATCGTGTCGTGGAACAGATACGTTTCTTGCGTCACCATGCCGACCGCGTGCGTGACCGACTCCAGTGTCAGGTCGCGTAGATCGTGACCATCGAGCAGGATGCGCCCCTGCGACGGATCGTACAGGCGGGGAATTAGGTAGGTCATCGTCGTCTTGCCCGCGCCGCTCGGCCCGACCAGCGCGACCAACTGCCCCGGCTCAATCGTAAAGTTGATGTTTTCCAGCGCCATCTCACGCGCCTGTGTGACGGGAGACGATGTGATTGTCATTTCGGGTTGGGCTTTGGCGTCGCCCGAGAGCACGGCCTTCACATTGTCCATGCGACCATAGCGATGCACATCGCGCAGCCCGCCGGAACCGCTGGGGGCATAGAGGAAGGTGACAGCGTCGAAGACCAGTTCGCCCCGCACATCTTTGGGAGCTAAGGCGATGGCGTTTGGCTTCTCGTCGATCTCGACGGGGAGGTCGACCACTTCGAACACCCGCTCAAAGCTGACCAGTGAAGTCGAGAATTCGACCGGAATGTTGATCAGATACTCCAGCGGACCATACAGTTGACCGAGATAGGCCGCGAACGCGACAATCGTCCCCACCGTGAAGACGCCGCTGAGCACCAGATGCCCGCCCAGCCAGTACACGAGGGCCGTCCCGATCACGCCGACCGCACCCAGAATCGCCCAGAACTGGCTGCCGAGCACTGCGCGTCGGATGCCAATATCGCGCACCCGCGCGGCGCGCTGCTCAAAGCGCTGACTTTCAACGCCAGCCCGCCCAAACAGCTTGATCAGCAGCGCCCCGCTGATGTTGAGCGTCTCGTTCATCATGGCGTTCATCTCCGCGTTGATGTCCATCTGTTCGCGGGCGATGTCGCGGAGTTTGCTCCCGATGGCGCGTGCCGCGATGATAAACAGCGGGAAAACCGCCAGCCCGATGATCGTCAGCCGCCATTCCAGCGTGAGCATGACCGCCAGCGTCGCGATGACCGTGACCGCGTTGGTGACGATGCCGACAATCGTGTTGCTGATGGCATTCTGCGCGTTGACCACGTCGTTGTTCAAGCGGCTCATCAGCTCGCCGGATTTGGTGTTCGTAAAGAAGCGCAGCGACATCTGCTGCAAATGCGCGAACAGAACGCGCCGCAAATCGTAGATCACGCCTTCGCCGATGGTTGCGTTCAGGCGGCGGTTGATGATGCCGATCAGACTGGTGAGCACTGGAATCAGCACCAGCGCCAGCGCCAGCAGGTTCAACCGCCCGACATCACCGGTCGGCAGGGTGTGGTCGATCAAGTCGCGGAAGATCAGGGGTGTGAGCAGACCAAGGCCGCTTGTGAACAGGATTAGCACGAGCGTGATCGAGATCTCGCGTTTGTACGGCGCGGCATAGGCGAGCACGCGCTTAATCAAGCCCCACGTGATTTTGCTGGGCTTCTCATCATCCGAACCGGGGAAACCGTAACGCCACATGCCTCGTTGCCTCATCTCGTCAATCTACCAGTCTCACTATATGCGAGAAGTGAGCCATAGTGAACTGATCGAATGGGTAGTGGCGCGATCTGGATCAAGCGGTCACAATCTAGGCTATCCCGACAACCTGTCAACTTACTTGTCCCGTTCGCTCTCGATGATCTGGTGCGCGTGGGCTTCGTTGTCGGCAAAGTGGAAGACCTGTGTCTTGCCCATCGAGGCGATGATGCGGCGGTAGCCGTCATAGGCGGTCTGCACCATGCCATTCGCGCCGAGCACCACCTTCACGCCTTCATTAGGATGCGTTTCGGGCGTGGCGACGTTGCGCGCCTGCCCCAGAATGCTCAGCGGGTTGATCGCGAAGCTCCCCCGGCGCAGATCGATGATGAAATCGACCTTATGCTCGACGGTATCCATCAGCTTGATCGTCGCGTTCAGCGCCCGCTGGAGGTCATCCCACGTCCAGCGTCCGTCCGTCGTGCAGCGAATGATCTCTTTGTTGTTATCTTGCCAACCGACTTGCATCGCCATCTTCCGTTAGCCTCCACTCGTTGAACTGTCCGTACTGATTGCTGCATTCGCCGTGATCGTGAAATTGACCGGCGAACCGACGAGCGCCCCGTCCAGCGTGAATTCGACGCTCCAATTGCCGGGAACGAATTCTACTGCCGCCGCGGGCAGATGAAACCAGATGCAGGCCTGCGCGATCTCGAAATTCGGCGTCCAATCATATGCGGTGATTTCCGCACCATCACGCAGCCAGCGCGAACGCACGGTGTTCGCGGGCGTCAGGTTGTAGGCGATGGCCGTCGCGTAAATATCGGTAGCACTGGCCGAGAAATCAGTTGCTGCACCGAGCGGGCAGTCGTCCACGCCGACCTGTTCCGCCAGCAGAATGGTGTCGATGCGCGGTATGTTGGGATCAGATGTGGCAATAGGGGTCGGCGTCGGCGGGTTCTGGATCGGGATGTTGGCGCGCGCCGCGCCTTCGCCGCTGATCACAGGCGTCACGTTGTTCCCCGCCGGGTTCGGACTGGCCGCAGGATCATTGGCGGGCGCAATGGGCGAGATCGCACTGGTGTCGATGATGGGCATGCCAGCGGCGACCATCGTCGCGGCGATACGTGTCCCTTGCTGCTGCATAATGCCGACCGAGGTTTCCACGAACTGCAATGTCACCAGCAGGCGATCTGCGCTGACAGTGGCCGTCTGGCGCACTGCGGCGATCTCCGTGTTGGCGATTTCATTGGCGAGAGTTTCGGTCTGCAAATCGCCGGGCTGCGTGAAGAAATTGCACGCGCTCAAAGTATACGCCGCGCCGATCAACAGCATCATGAGGAAAAATCGTTTCATTTCAGCTCACTCATACTTCGCTGCAAAGCCGTCCCAGTGTAGCAGAGCGTGTCAAACCATCGCAAGGTGGTTCCCCCTAAATCTGGGGCGCTGTAAAATTGCAACCCTGCGCCGCGCCGCTCGTATATATAGATGGAATGACCATCAAAAAGGGAGCAATACAATGAGTCTGGGTCGCGCGCTTTTATGCCTTCTTCTGCCGCCACTGGCAGTGCTGGATCGGGGCTGCGGCACGGTGTTGATCGTGCTGGCGCTCACTGTCGCCGGTTGGGTGCCCGGTGCGCTCGCCGCCCTCGTCCTCAACTACGTGGCGACGAACGAGAAACGTTAAACCGTCACCGACTGCCTGCATCCGCTGTCCCCTTGCGTCCCTCTCCGCAGCGAGAGGGGCGGGGAAGCGGACGTTGTTTCTCCTCGTTTTCCGTGACATTCCGCTCTAATTAAATGTTGATTTGATTATCGGCTTCGATCTGCGCTACAATCACATGCCTATGTCATACCTCTAATTATGTTTTGGGAGGATATAACCTTGCACGTTGTCGTATTTACACGCAGTACGCCCGACACCGCCGCGAAAGTGGAGGTCGATGGATCGGGCAAGGTCACCTGGGGCGACGCCGCGCTCGTCGTTAACCCGTGGGATGAGTACGCGCTCGAAGAAGGCATCGTTCAGTCGAAGGCGAGCGGTGGCAAAGCGACCGTCATCGCCATTGGCGGCGAGCTGCACAATGAAGCGTTGAAGCACAGTTTGGCGATGGGGCTGGATGAAGCCGCGCGCGTGTGGGATGCAGCGCTTGAAGGCGCGGACTCCTTAGCGTATGCGACCGCCGCTGCCGCTGCCGTCAAGAAGGTTGGCGCGGTCGATCTCGTGATTTTCGGACGCGAGAGCATCGACGTGGGCACGGATCAGCACGCTTACCAGACCGCGCGCAAGCTCGGCTACACGCTGTTGAGCTATGTCTCCAAAATCATCTCGATTGATCCCTCCGCCCAGACCATCAAGGTTGAACGGGCGCTGGAAGAGGGCAAGCAGGTCGTCACCGCCAAGCTGCCCGCCGTCATCACCGTCCTTAAGGATATCAACGAGCCGCGTTACCCGTCGTTCATCGGCATCCGCAAGGCGTCGAAAGCCGTCATTCCGGAATGGTCGCTGGCCGACCTCGGCGTGACGTTGCCCACCGTCAATGCGAAGGTGACCAAGTTCAAGAATCTGCCCCCGCGTGATACCCGCTTTGAATTGATCGATGGTACGCCCGAAGAACAGGCGAAGAAGCTGGTCGACCGCCTGCTGGAGGAAAAAGTTCTATGAGCGCCGTTTATGTCTGGATTGAGACGTTTCAGGGCAAAGCCATTCCCGCTGCATGGGAAGCTCTCAGCGCGGGCAAGCAGGTCGCCGATCAGTTCGGTGTGCCGCTGACCGCCCTCGTCTTCGGGGCCAATGCCGCGGCGGTGGCTGCGGAAGCCGCGACCTATGGCGCGAGCCAGGCGCTGGTCAGCGACGATGCCACGTTGAAAGATTTCCGCGTGGAAGCGTATGCCGCACTCCTGACCAAGCTGGTCAAGGATAACGCGCCCAAGGCCGTCCTCGCCGTAGCGAGCAGCCGCGGCCGGGAACTGCTGGCGGCGTCGGCTGCGGATACTGACAGCCCCCTGCTCGGTGATATCCTCTCGCTGAGCGCCGAGGGTGGCAGCGTCACAGCCGAACGCGCGGTGTACGCGGGCAAAGTCCTGAGCGAAAACGCCATCACCGGTGGCGCGACCATGTTCATCACCGTGCGTTCGCGCACGTTCAAAGCGGCGACCCCCAATGCCGCCGCCAGCGCCGAAGTGACGACCGTTGCCCCGGCCTTGAGCGAAGATCAGCTCACGACCAAAGTCGAAAGCTTCGAAGCCGAAGTCGGCACGGTCAACCTGAGCGACGCGGCGATCATCGTGTCGGGTGGGCGCGGTATGGCGAACAACCCGAAGGATGCTCCGGCGGGCGTGTCCGGCGACGCGGCGGCGGTCTGGAAAGCCAAAGACGGCTTCGACAACGTGATTAAGCCGTTAGCGGATGTGCTCGGCGGTGCGGTCGGCGCGAGCCGGGCGGCGGTCGACGCGGGCTACATTTCCTATGCGCATCAGGTCGGGCAGACGGGCAAGGTCGTCGCGCCAGATGTGTATATCGCGGCGGGCATCTCCGGCGCGATCCAGCATCAGGCGGGTATGCGGTCGAGCAAGATCATCGTGGCGATCAACAAGGACGCCGAATCGCCCATTTTCAAGATGGCGCGCTATGGCCTCGTCGGTGATCTCTATGCTATCCTCCCGGCCATCACCGCCGAAGCCAAAAAGCGCCTCGACAAGTAAGCACAGCATTTCTCATTGTAGGGGCAGACTATAGGTGTCTGCCCGTGAGGGCGCACACACAGGTGCGCCCCTACAATCCCCACAGTAAGGTGACCCCATGTCTACCTCAATCACTTCCCGTTCGTTCCAAATTGATACTGAAGATGACTTCTGGCGTGCGCGCCAACTGCTGATCGATCTGTATCCGATTACCGGCCACGGTTTCTGCTGGGAGATTCGCCGCTGGGATGGTCAACGGTTTCACTCCGACGACGCTCAGCTCAACCCGGACTGGACCCGCACGATTCACCTGTGGGAAACCGCCGCCGGTCAGTTGATCGGCATGGTGCATCCTGAAGGCGGGCAGGGCGATGCCTACTTCGAGATTCACCCGGACTACCGCAGTCGTATCGAAGACGAGATGATCACATGGGCGGAAGCCAATCTGGCCGCGCCCGATCAGACGGGCAAGCCGCGATTGGAAACTTTCGTCTTCGAGCATGACGCGCCGCGCCAGCAGGTGCTTGCGCAGCACGGTTTCACCAAAGCGTCAGATTTCGGGGGCGTGATGCGCCATCTGCGTATCGGCGAGCAGCCGCTGCCGCCCGTCGAGATCGCGCCCGGTTACACCCTGCGCGAAACGCGCTCCGAACAGGCGGACTATGAACGCATGGCGGCGCTGCTCAACGCGGCGTTCAACCGGAATATCCATACCGCCCGCGAATACGAGAATTTCGTACTGAAGGCTCCGTGTTTCCGCCACGATCTGAATTTGGTGGCCGAAGCGCCGGATGGCTCGTTTGCGGCCCACGTGGGCATGGCCTACGAGCCGATGAATCGCTGGAGCATCTTTGAACCGGTCTGCACGCATCCGGATCACCAACGCAAGGGGTTGGCGCGCTCCCTCATGTTCGAGGGACTGTATCGCCTCAAAGCGGTCGGCGCGCAGCACGTGCACGTCGATACGGGGTCCGGGGCAGGGCAGAACGCCTTCTACAACACCATCGGCTTCACCGAAGCCTATGTCGGCTACTACTGGACGAAGTACTTCTGATGCGCTTCTGATGCGCATGGCGTTTACTTCGCGGCCAGATTCTGCTACACTAATGCTCGTAACAAGCACCACACTACCCGGGGGTGAAATAGATTCGACGGTAGAGGCTGGGGCTATGTGGCAGGTCGTAGCGCCTACCTACGTTAAAATGGGCACGGCTAT
This sequence comes from uncultured Chloroflexota bacterium, assembly GCA_937988705.1. GTDB lineage: Bacteria > Chloroflexota > Anaerolineae > Aggregatilineales > Phototrophicaceae > Flexifilum. Next base: position 30,911 of record CALKIA010000096.1, read on the forward strand.
AAATGCCAAAAACAACCAACCTGCTCTCGCTTACGCAGCCTAAGGCTTAGTAAGCAGGGTGCTGGGTCATAGTAACCCAGCCGTCCACGTTTTTCGTCGCTGTGCGGAGAGCTACTGGGCGTCACCAATCGCAGCGTGCGGCATCCATTACGCCGATAAGTGGAGCCAAAGAACTATCGGCTGGTAACGCCCGTACCGCGTCGGATGGGGCTAGGCGTTATAAGAACAAACGTCTGACTAAACCTGTAGATGCATAGTTTCGAGTTTATCGGACCCGATCGGCGGTAGGTCGGCACCTCCACTAGTAAGCAAAAAACCTCGCTCATGGCGAGGTTTTTGCTTTTATAGGGACACAGTTCGATAACGGATGCGCCGTTGCGCGTCCGCCGCACTTGCGTTGTCAGCCATAAACCCGATTAGCATGCGCCTTTGTAGGGACGCGATTTATCGCGTCCGCAGCACGAAAAGAACGGACGCCCTGTTGGGCGTCCCTACAAATGGCGGGTGCTTTCCTTTTGTTTCGAATGTAGACTAAATGCTTCATCCGGTAAATCGTCGCAAATTAATCGTAGGGACACGATCCGGCGTATGCGCTATTTTTCTCGTAGGGACAAGGCCTGCCTTGTCCGCTCCAAACGGACAGCGCAGGCGCGCTGTCCCTACGAACGATCTGGAATAACTTACCGGATGGAGCACTAATGTAGAGTCTCGTTAGATTTTAGAGAAAGTCAATTTCAGATGATGATCGGTA
>CALKIA010000097.1 GCA_937988705.1 uncultured Chloroflexota bacterium
AAAACAGGTTGAAATTGAGGCGCAGTTCTGCTAAAATGCCTCGCATTGCAGGTGTGGTGTAACGGTAGCACTTCACCCTTCCAAGGTGACTGAGAGGGGTTCGAATCCCCCCACCTGCTTTTTGTTTTCTGGGCGTGTATTTCAATTGGTAGAAAACCGATCTCATAAATCGGAAGTTTGGAGGTTCGAGCCCTCCCACGCCCATCAAGAAGCCCTTAGAGGGTTTTTTGCTTTTATAGGGGAGAAATTCCCTAAGATTCCCCATCTAACACCCGCCGCCGTGCGTCCTCGACGACTGCACGCGGGATGAGGCGCAGCGCCAGCCACACCAGCCCCGGCACAATCAGCAGATCATCGAGTTGACCCAGCACGGGAATGAAATCGGGGATCAGATCGAAGGGGAGCAGCAGATAACCGAGTGCCGCCCCCAAGACGATCTTCGCGGGGAGCGGCGTGCGCGCATCGGCCAGCACAAGCCGGTAAACGGCGATTTCGCGCTTGATCTGCCGGGTGAAGGCGCGAACCCGGTCAAACATTCGCTCACGATCCTTTCGTAGGGACGCCAATTATGGCGTCCGGCATGGAGAAATCCGCGGACGCGAGCAAACACGTCCCTACGAAGAGGAAGCAAACCTTAGTTCGTGCCCGCGCTGCTGGTCGATGCCGCGGCGAGTTCGGCGTCAATGCGCAGTTGGAACTGCGCATAAGGCTGCGCACCGATCAGCGGTTTGCCATTAATGAAAAAGGTCGGCGTACCGCCTACCCCAAGCGTTTGCCCATCCTGATAATCCTGCACCACTTCTTCGAGGTGCTGCTGCTCGTCGAGGCAGGTCGTGAACGTCGCCACATCGAGCCCCAGATCGGTCGCATAGCTGATGAACTGTTCGCGCGTCAGCACATTCTGATTGTCATAGACGCGGTCGTGAAATTCCCAGAACGCATCCTGATCATGCGCACATTCGGCACCGAGGGCGGCGACCAGCGATTCCTGCGAGAGAATCGGGTAGTCACGGAACACGTAGCGCACTTCGCCTTCATAGGCGGCGAGCAGCGGCTCGAAGGTTTCCTGGAAATGGCGGCGGCAGTAACCACAGCGGAAATCGCCGAACTCGACAATCGTGATCGGCGCGTCTTCCGGGCCAATGAACGGATCGCCCTCGGTGGCGACGGTATAGACCGTATTCTCATTCAGCCCCTGTGCGGTTCCGACGGCAGTTTGTGGCACGGCGGCGACCGCGGTCGCGACCGCGCTGTTGATGATCGCCGCTACCTGCGTTTGATCGATGCCCGCGCTGGATTCCATGCGCTGCGCGAGCACCATGCCCATAATCGCGCCGATGACCAGACAGACCAATCCCACGACGATGTAATTAAGAGTCGCTGGCTGGACTGTAGCTATCGGGGTCGCGGCATTTACGACCGGGGGTGACGGAGGAGTGGCTGTGGATGCTGCGGTGGTAGTCAGTGTTTCGGCAGCAGCGGGCGACTCAGCCGGGGTCGGGTTTAATTCATTTTGCACGATGGAAAAACCTCTAGCCTTCAAAGACATTCCTAATCATAGCATAGACGCAGCGGTGACTTGAAATAATACGCGCTGTCTAAAAGCTGTAAAAATGATGAATAAGCATCAGAAAGTATTGAATCTGTGTAGAATAACAAGAGTGTTAAAAAGTGAGGGGGTGTGCTTGGATCATCAAGGTTTGGTGGTGAAGGAACAAAGCGGGTTCTTTTGGGTAGAGGTAGATGACGGCACCGTCTACATGTGCCGCTTACGTGGAAAACTGCGTGAGGAAGCGCAAGCTTCGGACATTGCGGCGATTGGAGACCGGGTGCAGATCACGGCCTTCGAAGATCGTACGGGCGTAGTTGAGGCAGTGGAGGAACGCGGCAGCGTGATCTCCCGGGCATTACGTACCGAAGGCAGCCGGGGCGCAGGCTCACCAGAACGTGAACACGTCATCATCGCCAACGCCGACCAAGCCGTTTTCGTCTTCGCCGCCGCCCAGCCGGCCCCCAGTCTCAAACTGCTGGATCGCTTCCTCGTAGTCGGGGAAAAATCTGGCATCGGCCATTTGGTCGTTGTGATCAATAAGATTGATTTGGCCGACCGAGCCGTTATAGATACTCAGGTTGCGCCCTACATCGAACTCGGCTATCCCGTCATTTACACCAGCGCGCTCGAACGCATTGGCGTGGACGAACTCACCGACCGTCTCCGTGGCAAAATTTCCGTCTTCACCGGGCCATCGGGCGTGGGCAAAAGCAGTTTGCTCAACGCCGTCGAGCCGGGACTAGGCCGCGCTGTCAAAAGCGTCAGCGGCTTCAGCGAAGAAGGCGTGCATACCACGCGCGACAGTGAGCTGGTCAAGCTGGCCGTCGGCGGCTATCTGGCCGATACACCGGGCATTCGCACGCTCAACATCTGGGATGTCGAGCCCGAAGAACTGGATGCCTATTTCCGCGAAATTGCGCCGTATGTCACTAAATGTCGCTTCCGCGATTGCCAGCACCGGATCGAACCGGGCTGCGCTGTCCGGCAGGCCGTCGTATCCGGCAAAATCTACCGTTCGCGCTACCGCAGTTATGTTAGCCTCCGCGATGAACTCGAAGAAGCATATGCAATCAATTAAGGATTGACGACGTGGCCGCTTCACTGGTCGGACAAAAACTCGGTAAGTACGACATCACCAAGCTCATCGGGCATGGGGGCATGGCAACCGTCTATAAGGCGCACCAATCCGACATTGAACGTAACGTCGCGATCAAGGTATTGCCCCCCCATCCCGGTCAGGACGATCAGTTTGTCGAGCGGTTTCGCTTAGAAGCCCGCACGATCGCCCGGTTGCAGCATCCGGCCATCCTGCCGCTCTACGATTACGGCGACTCCGACGACATTCTGTATCTGGTGATGGCCTACATCGACGGCGGCTCGGTCAGCGACCGCATCCGTCGGGGGGTTGTTCCGCCGCGCGAAGTCGAAGATTTGGTCAAGCAGGTGGCCGGGGCGCTGGATTACGCGCACCGGCAGGGCATCATTCACCGCGACATCAAACCGGATAACATCCTGCTGGATCGCGAAGGTCACGCGCTGCTGGCCGATTTTGGCATCGTCAAGCTGATCGAAAGCGGGCCGGGTGGAACATCGCTCACGGTGACCGGCGGCCTCGTCGGGACGCCCGCGTATATGTCACCGGAGCAGGCGCAGGGCTTGCAGGTCGATAACCGCAGCGATCTGTATTCGCTCGGCGTCGTCGTGTTTGAAATGCTCACGGGCAAGCAGCCCTATCAAGCCGACACGCCGATGCAGGTAGTCTTCAAGCACGTCAGCGCCCCGATCCCGCCGATCTGCGACTTGAATCCGGCGCTGCCCGGTGATGTCGATGCGGTGATGCGGCGCATCCTCGCCAAAAATCCCGCCGACCGCTACACGACCGCGCAGGCGTTCGCCGAGGACCTCGGCCTCGCCATTCGCGGCGAACTGAGCAAGACGCCATCAGCTAATACGTTTATCTTCCCACCGGGGCAAAGCAACCAGCCGACGCAGCCTCCGCCGAGCACCCCGCCGAAGGTGGAAACCGGATCCTATGCGGGCTACGGGATACCGACTCCCCCGCCGGGGGTCTATGTGTCGGGTCAAACACCGCCGCCGGGCAGTTATGCGCCGGGGCAGACGCCGCCACCGGGAAGCTATCCGCCGGGGCAAACGCCGCCGCCGGGAATGTACCCGCAGTATCCGACGTACGGGCCAACACCCACGATCGTCACGCAGCAGGGGACGAATCCGCTCGTGCTGCTCGGAGGCTTTGCGATCATCGCCGTGCTGATCGTCGTGGTGGTGCTGATCGTCGTCAACCAGAACCGCGCGCCGGATAATGATCGCTTCCCGCCGTCGGACGGCCAAACCCAGACGGGACAAGCCGCCGCGCCGACTCAAGCACCCGTCGCCTTACTGCCAACGCCCGCCGAACCGATTTACGGGCGCGTGAACTTCAGCACCACAACTACGCTAGGCGACACGATCGCGGTGCAGCTCACCGATGTGCGCCCGCCGCCGCAAGGTCAGGTGTACTCCGCATGGCTGCAAAATACGAGCAATCAACAGGTGCTGCGCCTCGGCGAAATCACGCTTGACGCCGTCGGCAGCGGCGCGCTGAGCTATCGCGCCGACGCTGAAACGGTGCTGCCTGCGCAGTACAACAGTGTGCTGATCGGGCTGGATGAGCCGGACGTGTCGGACACCGCCAGGCCGGACAACATGCCGGACATGGAGATCGCCTATGCTGGCCGCATTCCCATTGAAGTCACGCAAGCGCTCAACATTATCCTCGTCGGCTCGAACGCCGCCGACGCGGCCCCGGCGGGTGAAGCCGACTACGCCGCCACCGCCCAGCCCACCTACGACGGCAGCCTGATCGAAGGCGCGCTGACTGAAGCCGAAATCGCGGCGCGGCATTCCGGCCTCGCCGCCGGGGCGACGAGCGTCGGCAGTATGCGCGCGCATGCCGAACATACCCTCAACGCGCTGAACGGCACCCGCGAGGACTACGACGGTAACGGTCGTGGCGAGAATCCCGGTCGCGGTTTTGGCGTCATGTTCTTCGTCGAAGCGATGTGGGCTGAGCTGGATGCCGCCGTCCAATCACCCGAGTCGACTGCGCTGGTTCAAAGTCAAGCCGAACTCATCCGCATCTGTGTCGCCAACGCCAGCGCGTGGAAAGATCAGGTCGTCACATTGGAGACGGCCATTCTGAACGCCGCCAGTCTGGACGCGGCGCAGGCAGATCTGACTGAATCAACGATGCTGGCCCAGGCGCTGGTATCTGGCATCGACCTCAATGGAAACGCCCAGGTCGAGCCCTTTGAAGGCGAGTGTGGATTGGAACAGATCGTCGAATACGGCGTCTCCGTCGGCAATATGAACATCTTCGCTGCCCAACCCGAGGGATAATGAGGATCACGCTGCTGCTACTGATATTGGTGCTTGCCGCATGCGGCACCGCTGCTCCGCCAACGACTGAGTCACGCAACCCGCCGACGCTCACCGCGCCGACATGGGTCACGGGCGACCTGCCGATCACGCTGGAGAACGTTGGCACAATTCGCTATCTCGGGCGCATCGATCCGCCGGATGTGGTCGCAACCTGGTTTGACGTCGCGATCTCCCCCGATTCGACGGCGCTCGCGGCGATCAACGTCGATCAGCTGGCGCTGTGGGATTTGCTCACCGGCGAGACGTTATTTTACACCGGGCGCGGCGATGCGATCCGCGTCTTTTACGCGCCGGACAAAACCGAACTCTACAGCGTGGAAAGTTCTGGCCGGGTCGGCATCTACAATGCGCTGACCGGACAACAGATCAATCAGTTCAACGGACATACCGCCTTCGCGGGCGTCGCCGCGTACTACGCGGACGCAGGCTTGCTCGCTTTGGGCGGCACGGATGGCACCATCCGCGTCTGGAACACGCTGGAACGCCAGGCACAGGTCACGCTGAACGCCCACAACAGCCGCATCAGTGCCCTGACGTTTTCGGTCACCGGCCAGCTTGCCTCGATTGATGTGGACGGCAGCACGCGCTTGTGGAACTGGCGGCAGCGCGAACTCGTCGCCGAAACTGAAGTCGCGGGCAGTCTCCGCGCCAGCTTTGCCCCCGACGGAGCGACCATCGCGCTTGGACTGGGCACAGGCGTCAGCCTATGGACGCCCGGAACCACGCCGATCCCGCTCGACGCCCGCGGCTCGGATGTGCTGCTGTTCAACAGCGATGGGCGCTATCTGCTGGCAGGCAGCCGCTCCGATGGGCTGACGCTGTGGGACGCGCCGCATGCTACCCTGATTGGCACGCTGCCCGACACGGCAGGCGATGGCGTCTCAGCGGCCTTCTCGCCAGATGGCACGCTGCTCATCACCGCGACGCTCAACCGGGGCGTGTATCTGTGGAACCTGAACGCGGTCACGGACGAGCAGTTGAGTCAAGCGCCGCTCGACGTCGGCACGCGCCAGATCTACGAGGTGCGCTGGACGGACGACGCGCGGCTGATTCTGCTGTTTGATGCGGTCGGCGCGATCTATGTGTGGGGTGTTCCGGAGGCCGTCAGTTCGCCGTAGATCGGCAACTTGCGCCCTAGTCGAAAGACTTCGAGGAGAAGATGCGAAAATCACTCCACTTTCTAGACGGTCTTCGCGGTCTCGCCGCAGTCTACGTCATGATCGGTCATGCGCGGTGGCTGCTCTGGGAGGGCTATTCTCAAGGCTTCGTCCAGCATCCCGAACTATATTCACTGCCGCACAAAGTGCTGATGTATTTGCTCTCCGCCTTTGTGTTCGGACACGAAGCCGTGATTCTGTTCTTCGTGCTCTCCGGCTTTGTCATCCACCTACGCTACGCAGATCAACTCAAACAGCACGGGGCACAGGCAACTTTCGACTGGCTGCCGTTTGTCGGTCGCCGTGCGCGCCGTTTGTATCCGCCGTTCCTCTTTGCCATGCTGCTGACGCTGCTGCTCGATACGCTAGGGCGCACACTCGGCTATCCTATATACAACCAGCAAACGATCTACCCATTGATTAACAGCAACATCACGTCAATCTTCGACGTGCCCACAGGACTCGCGACGCTGGCCTTTGTCGGCAAGATTTATGCACAGGATTGGGGATCGAACGGTCCATTCTGGTCGCTCACCTACGAGTGGTGGTTCTACATGACTTATCCGCTCTGCTGGTGGCTGTCCAAGCGATCAATCGGACTGGCGACGGGGGTGATCGCGGTCGCCTACGCACTTAGTTATGTGATCGCCTATCCGCCGCTGCTCGGCATCGTACAGCTGACCTCGTCGGCACTACTGATCTGGTGGTTCGGGGCGCTCCTCGCCGATGTGTACACCGGGCGGATCAATCTGCGCTTCGCGTGGATCGCGCCGCTCATCTTATTTGTACCGCTGGCGCTTGTGTCCGGTCGCTTCCTACCGGATACGTCCGCGCGTCCGCAAATTCAAGATCTACTGTGGGGTTTTGGCTTCACAGGTGTACTCGCACTGTGCTGCGCATGGCAGGTGCACGGCCGCTCATTACGCTGGCTGGAATGGCTTAAGCCGCTCGGCGACTTCTCGTATACACTGTACGTGACCCATTTCCCAATTCTGGTATTTCTGAGCGGTTTCCTGATGGCCCAGTCGCCCCGACTGCCACGTGATTTCGGCTGGGTAGCTGTGGGGATCGGCGTGTGCCTCGCGTTCGCCTATGTCGCCTACCGCCTGATCGAACAACCAGCGTTGCAGCGGCGAGAGACGAACGTCTCCGCAACGCCGGTGGGAAGCTAATCACTCCTTAAACGGCACATCCACGACGGTCGCGGCGATCTCCGCGTATAGCGCCTGAATTTCACCCTGAATCGTGCTGACCACCTGATCCACCGGGACGATGCGGCTGTCTTTGCTGCCGCGCCGCTTGATCTCCGCGCCGCCCTGCGCCAGCGACTTCGCGCCAACCGTGATCCGCAGCGGCAAGCCGAGCAAGTCGGCGTCATTGAACTTGACCCCGGCGCGTTCGTCACGGTCATCGAACAACACTTCGACGCCTGCCGCCAGCAAATCGCGATACAGGTCATTGGCCGCCTGCCGCGCAGCGTCGTCATCGCCGACGACGAGGATCAGATACACGTGATACGGCGCAATGCTGATCGGTAGGATCAGCCCGTTGTCGTCGTTGTGCTGTTCGGCCACACACGCCAGCAGGCGACCAATGCCGATGCCATACGAGCCCATGATGATCGGTTTGGCTTCGCCGTCTTTGTCGAGGAAGGTCGCGCCGAGCGCGCTGCTGTAGCGCGTGCCGAGCTTGAAGATATTCCCCACTTCGACACCGCGCACCGCGCGCAGCGTGCCCGTACCTTCCGGTGCCGGGTCACCTTCGCGCGCGGCGGCGATATCTGCGATGATCTGCGCCTGATAATCGCGCCCATAATTGGTATTGAGCAGGTGATAGCCCGCTTCATTCGCGCCGGCGACGAGATTTGGTGACGCAGGAATCATGTCATCGACAACAACGACCGCGTTCCGCGCGCCAATTGCCGACCCATAGCCGGGAACCGCCCCCGCCGCGCGAATTTCCTCTTCGGTGGCGGCGCGCATGACTTTCGCTTTGAGCGCATTCTGGAGCTTCGTCTCGTTTACGTCCATGTCGCCGCGAATGATGGCGATCACAAAGCGATCCACATAACCCTCATTTTCAGGGACGGTCGCCATGACAAAGAAGGCTTTCGCCGTCTTGCTCTTCGGGATTTTGAGGAAGTCCGCCAGTGACTCAATGGTCGTGGTGCCGGGCGTCGCGACCTTGGTGAGCGACTCGGAGGCTTCGCTGGGAGCGGGGGGTTTGTGGAAGGTGGCCACTTCGCGGTTGGCCGCATAGCCGCTCGCATCGTCGATCAGCAGCGTGTCTTCACCAATCGGCGTGAGGTACATGAACTCGTGCGCCATGCTGCCGCCCATCATGCCGACATCCGAGCGCACCGCCATGACGGGCAGGCCGCAGCGGTGATAAATGTTGAAGTAAGCCTGATAATGCCGCCGGTACTGCACATCCAGCCCTTCCCAATCGGCGTCGAGGCTGTAGCTGTCCTTCATCGTGAACTCGCGCACGCGGATCAGCCCGGCGCGCGGGCGCGGCTCGTCGCGGAACTTGGTCTGAAGCTGATAGATGAGCTGCGGCAGTTGGCGATACGAGCGAATCTCGCGCCGGATGAGATCGCCAACGACTTCCTCATGCGTCATGCCGAGCACCATGTCACGATCCGCGCGATCTTTGAAGCGCGCCATCTCGGCACCGATCTGATACCAGCGCCCCGTCTCTTTCCACAAATCGGCGGGATGCACCACGGGCATGGTGATTTCCTGCCCACCAATGGCGTCCATTTCTGCGCGCACGATGGCCATGATTTTGCCGAGGGAACGCTGCGCGAGGGGCAAATACGAGAAGATGCCCGTCGCTAACTGGCGGATGTAGCCCGCGCGGAGGAGCAGTTGATAGCTGCGCACGTCGGCTTCGGCGGGCGCTTGGCGCAGGGTCTGGCTGAATAATTGCGAGATACGCATGGGAAGACTCCATCGTCACAATGTCGGGACACGCAGCGGCGCGTCCAGCACGGGCACAAAACAAAACGGACGCCCCATTGGGCGTCCCTACGTCAGCATTCGATGGTAGGGACGCCGCTCAGGGCGTCCTCAAGTGATCGACTATTCCGGGTTGTGGACGGGCTGATCTTCCGTGCTTTCGGGTTCTTCATCTTCCCGCCAGACTTCGCTGGCAATGTCGATGTACAGCCGCCCATCCAGATGATCGATTTCGTGCTGGAAGACGCGCGCCTGCCAGCCCTTCGCCTTGAGGCGGAACTCTTTGCCGTGGCGATCCAGCCCGCGCAGGGTGATGCTCTCATGCCGATCGACGCGACCAAAATAGCCGGGGATCGAGAGACACGCTTCCACACCTTCGACCAGCTCCTTGCTCGCCTTGATGATCTCCGGGTTCGCCACCACGTAGACGATGCCCGCCTGATCGCCGTATTCCTTCTTGCTCTCTTCGTCATCGGGCAAGCGCACCACGATCAGGCGCTGGGACAGGGAAACCTGCGGCGCAGCCAGGCCGACGCCGGGCGCGGCAATCATGGTCTCGATCATGTCGTCGACCACCTTCTGAAAATCCGCGCCAAAATTCGTAACCTTGTGCGCCTTCTTGCGCAGCACCGGATTGTCCGGCTTGATGATTTCGCGTATAGACATACCTGTAACCTTGTATCTGTGATTTCACCCCGCCGCTCTCTGCCTAGAGAGCGGCGACACACGAGTCTTTTCAAGTGCCCGCTCCCGGGAGAGCGGGCGCTTAAGGGTGAGGCGAATTACGTACGGAATAGGCTGATTATACCGTGTCTCGTCCCGTTATCCACCGGGACGATTGCGGGGAATGCGCGGCGGTCGATTACCATCGCGGATGGGCGGTGGCTGCTGCATCGGCTCATCGTCAACGGGCGGCGCGACTGGCGTATACGGACGCTGCGCCGCCTGCCCTTGGGCGTTGGGCTGGGTGAGCGTCACATCACGCCCATCGCTCCCGGTCAGCTGCTGGAAGACGGAGAAATATTCGAGCATCTGCTGCCGCTGCTGCTCAGCTGCTGACTGCGACTGCGCCGCCTTGATCGCGGACAGGCGCTGCGACACTTCCGACTGGATTTCCTGCGGATCGTACACATGGTCGAACATTTTGGCGTTCGACTCCGCACCGATCAGCGAGATATACACATGTCCACGATTCAACAACGTATCAAGGATGCCGTTCACTTCCGAACGCACATTGTCCACCTGCGTCAGGCGAATGGTATCGCGCTGGTTTTGCAGGAACAGCGGCCGTTTGCGAATGAGCGTAATCGAGTCCCTGCCGATAATGAATAGATCGTTGCGCCAGTCCCAATCGCCCCAGTAGAACCACAGGCCGCCGATCAGCAGCACCACTAGACTCCCGCCGAGGCCGACCACGCCGGAAAACGTAAACGTGGGGATCAAGCTCAGGAAGAACAGCACAATCCCGCCGAGAATGGTCAGAGTGGGCAGCAGTATGTGGAAAAACCACACCGAGACGTGCTTGCGGTAGGTGATGTCCCCGCTCACGTTGATGAACTTCGTGCGCAGGAAGCTCAGGCCGATGGTCGTATCGCTGTCGTCCTTCTGCTCGGTCGGAGACGCCCCCGGGATCGGCTGAGTTTGCGCGGAATCGCGCCCGATTGCCCGCTCAATATCCGAACGAATCTGGTCTTTGCGGCGCTGCGCGTTCTGCTGCTGGAGTTGATCGCGCTGCGCGAAGATCATGCGCTGCACCTCCATGGGGCTGGGCACAAAACTGAGCAGCAT
>CALKIA010000098.1 GCA_937988705.1 uncultured Chloroflexota bacterium
TCGGTTACACCGAAATCCAGTTGATGGGCATCGGCGGTGAGCTCAGCCCGCTGCATACGGATTACCAGAACCGGGTGTTGATCAATGGGCGGCAGCTCCTCTCGATGATCAACAGCGTTCTCGATCTGTCAAAAATAGAAGCTGGGCACATCATTCTGGTCAGTAAGCCGTTCGGTGTGCGTGACTGGCTCAACGATGTGACGCGGCAGGTGGCGGTACTCGGACAGAATCAACAGCTTGAGTTCATCTCGGAACTTGATCCAACCTTGCCAGAGAGACTGATCGGCGACCCGGACGCGCTGCGCCAGATTGTCGTGAATCTGCTGTCCAATGCCTTTAAATTCACGAAAACGGGTTCGGTGAAGCTCGCACTGCGGTGCGAAGCTGATGATCGCTGGGATATTTCGGTAACGGACACGGGGCTCGGCATTCCGCTGGACAAGCAGGCGCAGATTTTCGAAGAGTTTTATCAGGTGGACAACACGCTGACGCGTGAATTCGGTGGTACCGGTTTAGGTTTAGCCATCGTTCAGCGGTTAGTGCGGAAGATGGATGGTCAAGTTGTGGTGAAAAGCACGCTCGGGGTGGGGAGTACCTTCACGGTTACGCTGCCGCTGGTCAGGGACACTGTCACAGTCAAGACAGGAGGGTCCACATGATCTTTATCTCAACGACCGGCGCGCGCAGGCACTTGATTTTTACCCATGCTATTCTATTAGAAACAGCGAAGTTTTTGAGTGGCGTAGAAGGTTGCGTATGCAGTTCTCACTCTTTGCCCTGATCACCTTAGCCGCAGCCGTCTTTACGATTTGGCTTACCTACGCGATTTGGTCTCGACGTCCGGGGGTGGGTGTGACCGCCTTCACCATCATCGGACTTGGCACCACGATCTGGACGCTATTTTCCAGTTTAGAAGTGCTCTTGACGTCGTACACGGGCAAATTGCTTGCCGTGCAAATTCTGTATTTAGGTATTGTGATGGTGCAGCCCGCGTGGCTGGTATTTACCCTGCAATATACCGGACGCGAAAAATGGGTGACGCGCAAGCGGCTGCTGCTATTCGTCATTGAACCGATCGTTGTCCATCTCCTGCTGCTGACGAATGACGCGCATCATCTGTTTTACTCCAGCCTCGACTGGTACAGCGCCGATGGACTGCAGTTGATCACGTATAACCACGGCCCAGCCTTTTGGTTACACACCGTGTATTCCTATGTGCTGCTGCTGGTCGGTGCGGTGCTGCTGGTACAAGCGTTTATGCGGTCGCCGCAGCTCTATCGGGGTCAAATTCGGCTGATGCTCGTCGCGATCATCGCGCCATGGGTGTTCAATTTTCTCTATCTCTTTGGCCTGAGCCCCATCCCTGACTACATTGACCTCACCCCCATCGCCTTTGTCGTGACGGGCACGGCGATCGGCTGGAGTCTCTATCGTTTCCGGTTGATGGATGTGCTGCCCGTAGCGCGTGGTACGATCATCGATAATATGGACGACGCAATTCTCGTTATTGACAGCATTAACCGGGTGCTGGATATCAATCAGACCGCCTTGAAGCTGCTGGGGCGGCGTTCCTCTGATGACATCATCGGGCGGCCCGCTGCCGAAGCACTGGCAAATCAGCAGACGCTCGTGACGCAGTTTCGTGAGACGCACGAAGTCGATACTGAGGTAACGGCCGAGATCGAGGGGCAGAAGCGCACATACAACTTGCGGATTACGCCGTTGCGCAATCGCCAGCAGGAATTGACCGGACGGGTGGTTGTTCTGCACGATGTCACTACCTTCAAAGAAGCGAATGAAAAGCTGCGTTACGCCAGCGAGCAGGCCGAAGAAGCGAATCGCCTGAAGAGCGAATTCCTCGCCACCATGTCACACGAACTGCGGACGCCGCTCAATGCGATCATCGGTTATACGGAAATTCAACTGCTTGGCATGGTCGGGGAACTCAACCCCACCCAACACAATTATCAACAGCGCGTGATGGTCAACTCGCAGCAGCTGCTGCAAATGATTAACAGCATTCTTGATCTATCGAAGTTGGAGGCCGGGCACATCAACCCGATCGACCGATCATTCGTGTTGAATGACTGGATCGACGATGTGATGGAGCAGATCGCCGTGTTGGGCGAAAACAAACAGCTCGGTTTCGTATCCGACATCGATCCGCAGCTGCCTGAGCGCATCATCGGCGATGACGATCTGCTGCGACAGATTGTCGTTAACCTGATTTCCAACGCCTTCAAATTCACCAAGCAGGGAACGGTTACACTGTCCGTCTGCCGCGTTGATGAGCGGCATTGGAGCATTCGCGTGTCCGACACCGGCATCGGCATTCCAGCCGACAAGCAAGACCACATCTTCGAAGAATTTTATCAGGTGGACAGCAGCGAGACACGCGAGTATGGTGGGACGGGGCTGGGGCTGGCGATTGTCAAGCGGCTGGTTACCACCATGGGCGGGGAGGTCCGTGTTGCCAGCACCCTCGGTGCGGGCAGCACGTTCACGGTGACGCTGCCGTTCAAACCCGTCTCCGCCACCGCCGTGTCCCCACAATAAGTAACTGCCCATTCCGGGTTTTCCGCTCGTGCGGAATGGGCAGTTGTTCTAAAGT
>CALKIA010000099.1 GCA_937988705.1 uncultured Chloroflexota bacterium
TCCTGCGCAAGCTGATCGGTTTGGCGATCACCAGCCTCGCCATCGCGCAGGGCGCACCGTTCTGGTTCGATTTGCTCAACCGCCTCGTGCGCGGGCGCAGCAGCAGTTCCAGCAGCTAACGGAGGCGTGCTCGATGAACCCACTGGAACTCGGCATCCTCATCACCCTCGTGACGCTCGTCATCGTCGGGGTCATCATCGGAGTGACGCTGCTGATTCTCAGCCGGGTGTCACGGACGCAAATCGCCAAAGCGCGGGAACAATTTCCGCAGGCGCTCGCTGTACTCAACGCCAATTTCTCCGGCCTGACCGCTGATCCCGGCGTGCGCCTGCGCGGCAACGGTATTCTGGTCATCACACGCGATGAGTTGTACTTTAAGCAGTGGGTGACGAATCGCGAATTTCGTGTGCCGACCCGGGCGCTTCAGTCGGTGGAGTTAGTGCAGAACTTTATGGGGCGCTGGTCTTTTTCACCGATTCTCAAGGTGAACTTCACGAGCGAGGGCGGTCAAGCGGCGATTGGATGGCAGGTTCGCGACGCCGAAGGGATCAAGCAGCAGATCGAGGCGCTGATGAAAAAGTGAACGGCTTAACGCAAAGGCGCAAAGACGCGAAGTCGCAAGGAAAGAGATTAGAATTTTCTCTTTGCGTCCTTGCGGCTTCGCGCCTTTGCGTTGAATCTTGTGTTTTCGTCTTGCTTAGCCCCCGGTGACGCGCTGACCCAGCGCGCCGCCCGCTTCCAGCAGCGCCTTAACCGCTTCTGGCGTGCGCGCTTCCGCGTAGATGCGCAGTACAGGTTCCGTTCCGCTCGGACGAATCAACAGCCACGAATTATCACTCATATAGAACTTGATGCCGTCCATCGTGTCAACCCGCACGATCTGCTCGCCGTTGAACGTGGTGGGCGCGCTGTCCTGTATCAGCTTGACGACCTGCTTTTTCGGCTTTTGTGTGGCGAGATGCACATCCCAGCGGGCATAGTGCGCCGGGCCATATTCCGCCTGCAAATCTGCGACGATTTCGTGCAGCGGCGCGCCTTCGGTCGCCATGATTTCGAGCAGCAGCAGCCCCATGATAATGCCGTCGCCTTCAGGAATGTGTCCCTTGATACTGATACCGCCGCTCTCCTCGCCGCCGATCAACACGTCTTTGTGCATCATCAAATCGCCAATGTGGTTGAAGCCGACCGGCGTCTCATGCAGCGTGAGGTTGTGCTTCTTGCAGATCGTATCGATCATCAGTGTGGTGGAGACCGTCTTGACGACTTCGCCAGTCTGCCCCTTGCGCTCAACCAGATGCCGCAGCGCCAGCGCCATAATGTGATGCGGGTCGATGAAGTTACCGCGCGCATCGACCGCGCCGATCCGGTCGGCGTCGCCATCGGTCGCGAGGCCGACATCCGCCTGATTGCGCTGGACAGCGGCGACCAGTTCATTCAGATTCTTGAGGATCGGTTCGGGGTGAATGCCACCAAAACCGGGATTGAGCGCGCCGCGAATTTCGGTCACATGGCAGCGTGTGCGCGACAAAATACTGGTGAACGCTCCGCGTCCCGCGCCCCACATGGCATCCGAGACGATGTTCAGCTCACCTTCGGAAATCTTGTCGAGGTCGATCAAGGTGGCGAGATGTTGATAGTACGACCACGCCGGGTCAAAGCGCCGAATGAAACCAGCGTCAACTGCTTTCTGATACTCCATAATGTTCGGGCCGCGTGCGTCGCGTTCCATATCCACCAGCGCGTCCTCCACGCGGGAGCATTCCTCCGCGGTGGCGCTGCCGCCATAGCTCGCCTTCAGTTTGAAGCCGTTGTAGCGCGGCGGATTGTGGCTCGCCGTGATGACGATGCCTGCGTTTGCGCCCTTCTCTTTGACGTTGTAGGAAATCGCCGGGGTGGGCGTGTCGGTGCGGGTTAACCACGCGACGATTCCATTGCCTGCCAGCACGCGCGCGGTTTCGGTCGCAAAGCGATCCGAGAGGAAACGCGTGTCGTAGCCGACGACCACCTGCGGCGGTTCGCTGCCGGTGTGCGTCTTCTTGACCGAATCGGCCACTGCCTGCGAAATCATGCGCAGATTAGCGAACGTGAAGGTGTCGGCGATGACTGCTCGCCAACCATCCGTACCAAACCGAATCATAGTGTTCGTTGTCCTTCATGCTTGAATTGTGCGTCTGTTGATAGGGATGCTGCACTCGGCACTGCCGGGGCAAGACCACCAAACTTGCCCCGATATGAGTTCACAGCACGCTTTAAGTGCGCACTGAGCGGTGCTGGGGCGTTCACCCCGACTTGTCGAGCCCGGTTTGCGCCAGAATTTCGTCGACGCGTTCCGACGTGAGGTCGAGATCGTTCAGAATGCTGTACGGCAGGCTGTGCTTGCGCACGTATTCCGGCAAAATGTTGATCGTGTCGCGAATGTCTTCCGGCGTCAGTTGATTCAAGCGGATGCCCGCCGATTCCAGCGTGGAACGAATCGAGGTGACATCCTGATTGTGCAGGGAGGCGGCGATCAAAATGCCCGGTGCGACCAGATCGGCATAGGTCATATGTCGGCTGGCCAGCATGCGCGGTTCGAGTGCATACGAGAAATACTGTTCGCTGCCTTCTTGCGGGCGTGTGTGCCCCAGTTGATTAGTGATCTGCACTTCCAAACACATCAGGTCGAGCAGATTGCGCAGCGATTCGACGTTGCCACGTCCGACCCCCGCCGCGATCTTGAACGCCTGCTGCGCGATCCCCGCCATGATTTTGGCCGCCCATTCGACATAGCGCATTTCCGGCTTGTTCTTGTTGCGCTCGGCGGCGTACTTCCAATCGAGCAAACCCGTGACGATGGTCAGCAGTTCGACAATCGCTGCGCCCCGGTAATGCTGCGGCGCAGTGCGGATTACATCCCAGTCGATGTAAATGCGTTCCGCCGGGCCGGTTTCCACATAGCTGACCGAACCCCCGCCGCGCATGGCGACGATGGGCGTGAAGAAGCCATCGACCGTGAGCGCCGTGGGCATGACGACGGCGGGCAGCCCGCGCCGTGAGGCGATATATTTGGCGGCGTCGGCCACCATCCCCCCACCGATCCCGTACACGACTTCAACTTCTTGCGGCAGATCAGCCGCGAGACCGTCCAGATAGTCCGCTTCCAGTCGCTCCGGGTTGGCTTGCACCACGATCGGCAGGCTCAACAGCGAGTTGACTGCCCGCCACGCGCGATCCCCGGCCAGCAGGGCAAGCGGGCGATGTTCTACAATATCGACCAGATGGGTGATCTCCACGTTAGGGAGGGAATAGATCGTCGTCATTCAGGGCGCTCTCCGTTAAATGAGGGCTGCAATTTATTGGCTTGATGATACTCGGATTTTCGTTTCTTTTCCAATCGCTAGCACAATGCGGTTATTTTCGATCACACGGGGCGAACCCGCTCACTTTGGCCATAGGCGGGCCCGACCTCAGGTTTGCTTCCAAAATCGCGAACACAATGCCTTGAAGGATAGGCTAGGATAAGACACAATTACGGCGTATTTAGAAATATCACGGGAGTTTCAACAATGCGGATGTCTCTGCCGACTAATGACGCACTCACGGCGTTCAGTCAGGACGTTCCATGGCTGGAGATTGAGCGCCAACGGCGGCAGTTCAACCGCCAACTCGAAACGCTGCAGCATGCGGGTGACACCCTGCCCCTCGACCGCCTCTCCGAAGCGGTGGGCGCGCCGGTCAGCCTGTATAAAACTGATGACGCAGATGCTTCGAGCGGAAATGTCATTCTTTCAGAATATGCCGGGCGCAAGATTATTCTTGGCAGCGTCGTCAGCAGTCGTTATCGGGCGGGGCATACGTTTGCCGAAAGCATCGTCCCCTACAACATGAATCCGAGCGTCAACCACACCAATGTGGGGGAGACGGAAGACTCGATCACGCGGATGCGCGTCATCGGCGCCGAGATTGAGCTCGG
>CALKIA010000100.1 GCA_937988705.1 uncultured Chloroflexota bacterium
CCCCTGCTCCTGACACGCTGGTTAACCCGCCAGCCCTTCTACATTCTGGCCAAACCGCAGTGGTCGGCGGTCGGCGGCCTCATTTATTTCGTCATCGGACTCGTGGGTATTTTTGGTCTCGATCAAGTCGGCCAGCTCACACCCGTCAGCGCGCTGTTAGCGATGGGTATCGCCAGTTTGGTATCCAGCACGATTCTCACCCAATTCCTGATCAAGCCCGAATTTCGCGGCGCGACTTCCCTCTCCCGGAAGACACTCCTGCGGGAACACTGGAACTATGGGAAATGGTCGAGCGCCTCCAAAATGATGAACTGGATCCCGATCAACCTGTATTATGTGCTGCTGCCCATGCTCGCGGGTCTGAGCGCGACGGGCGCACTTCGGGCGATCAACATCCTGCAAATGCCGCTCAACATGGGCATCACAGCGACTCTCGGCCTGCTGCTGCCGATGTTTGCGAATATGTATGTCCATTCCGGGAAAGCGGGTCTGGAACGCCGTGTGAAGGTTGTGCTGGCGGCTTTTCTGCTCATCACCGCCGGTTTCAACCTACTCTTCATTCTTCTGGGCATCCCCCTGATGAATTTGCTGTTTGACGGTCAGTACAACGAATATGCTACACTGCCGATATTGATCACGTCAGCGGCGACCAATTTCAATGTCTGCATCAACGTGGTGCTTGATGCAGCACTGCGCGTGACGGGTGCTGTAAAGCAGTCGTTCTTATCAACCGTCCTTCCGGGAGTACTCACCCTCACCCTCGGCGTGGCGCTCTTGGCTACTAACGGAATCCTCGGGGCGAATATCGCGTCCATCATCATTGGCATCATCACCTCACTGACGCTGGTCTATTTCTACCGGCGCATGAAAGATGAGCCGGCAGCAGTTCAGCAGCCTCAGCCAACCGAAGCCAGCCCGAACGCTACCTAAGGGTCGCCGGACGGCTTCCCAACGCTGGAAACGGAGAAATCATATTGATCAGTGTAGTCATGCCCGCTTATAACGCCGCGGCCTTCCTTGCTGAAGCGATCGAAAGCATTTTGCAGCAAACACTCCGCGACTTTGAGCTCATTATCGTCGACGACGGTTCGACCGATGCGACGCTCAATATCATTGAGTCCTATGCCAAGTCGGATCCGCGGATCCGCGTCATTCACAACCCGCATGGGGGCGTCAGCAGCGCGCTCAACGCCGGACTGCACGCGGCCCGCTACGACTGGGTGGCCGTTATGCACTCCGACGATGTCGCCCTCCCTCAGCGCCTTCAGCGTCAGTGGGAAGCCACTAAAACGGATCCGTCGGTCGTCATTTGGGGGACGGACGGTTATCACCTAAGCGCGAACGGCGAACGGATTGGTCACTTTCGCGTCGGCCCGACCACGGTCGCCGAATGCGAAGCACTGCGGAAAGCCGGGGAAACCGTACAAGCCATCCACCCCACCGTTCTGCTCAAGCGCGATGTAGCGCTGCAAGCGGGCGGCTATGACTCCAACTTCGACGGCAGCGAAGACATCGAAATCTTCGACCGGATTTTGAAGTATGGGCCGCTTGTCACCATCACCGAACCGCTGCTCAACTATCGCATCCACAACAGCAGCCTGAGCATGAAGAAGCATCACTCCCAAAAGGAAAACGCGCGCTACATTCAGGCGCGGCAGCGGCAGCGCATGGCGACCGGGCACGAATTGACAATTGAAGAATATCGCGCCAGCTATGCGCACCAGCCACTGCTGGTGCGCATCATCGACCAGCGGAACAGTCTGGTCTCGCTGTATTACCGCCGTGCGGGCAATGCCTACGGCATGCGTCAGGCCCCGCAGGGACTGTACTTCTTGACCATCGCCGCGCTGCTCAATCCGTCCTATGTGATCCGCCGTGCGTGGAAACAGGTCATTGCGCCCAAACTCCGACGTGCGGATTCTCAGCCGCAAGCCTTCACGGGCACGGGAGATATTTAGATGCAACCTGCCCATATCAACGACGCTTCCTCGACTCCTGTCACCAGCGGCGAGCTTCACCCCGCGCAGCAGCTCAAGGTGCTGCTGTCCGCCTATTCATGCGCGCCGAATCTCGGTTCAGAACCGGGAGTCGGCTGGCACAGCGTCATGCAGACGGCCCGCTTACATGAAGTTTGGGTGCTGACGGCCGCCGAGCAGCGCGCAGCGATTGAACGCGAGATGGCTATCCGCCCGCTGCCGAACGTACACTGGGTGTTCGTCGAAGTGCCAAGCTGGCTGATCTTCTGGAAAAAAGGGGAACGCGGTCGCCGCATCCATTATATGCTGTGGCAGTATTGGGCGTACCGCGCCGGCAAACAGCTGCATCAGGAAATCAAGTTCGACATCATCCATCATGTGACGTTTGTGTCCTACTGGACGCCGAGCTACCTTGCCATGCTGGACGCGCCCTTTGTCTGGGGTCCAGTCGGCGGCGGCGACGGTACGCCCCCCGCCTTCTACCCGATTTTGAGTCCTGACAGTCGGAATAACGAACTCCTGCGGGATGTCGTTCGCGCGATTGCGCACCATGTCGATCCTTTCGTGGGCGTTACTGCGCGCCGCTCAGCGATCGCACTGCCGACGACGCTCGAAACCTCCAACAAAATTCGCAGCCTCGGCGCACCAAACATCCGGATTCAGCACGAATGCGCGCTCTCGACCGGTGACATTGCCAATCTGTCCAAAGTGCAGGTGCGCGAAGACTCAACTCCGTTCAGTTTGCTCAGTATGGGGCGACTGCTCGGTTGGAAAGGCTATTACCTCGGCATTCACGCCTTCGCCGAGTTGCTGAAAACGCATCCCCACAGCGAGTACTGGCTGGTAGGTGATGGCCCGGAACGGCCACGACTGGAAGCGATGGCGCAAGATCTTGGTATCAGCGCCAACGTGCATTTCACGGGCACGATCCCACGAACGGAAACGCTGCGGTATCTCGAACACGCGCATGTCCTGCTGCATCCCAGTCTACACGATACAGGCAGTTGGGTCTGTCTGGAAGCGATGGCCGCTGGCCGTCCCATCGTCTGCCTGCGGCGCGGTGGGCTGACCACCCTGATCGACGACGCGACCGGCTTCCGGGTCAGCGCCGACAAGCCACAGCAAACCATTCACGACCTCGCGCAAGCCCTCGCCACCATCGCCGATGACCAAGATCTGCGTCTGCGCATGGGCGTGGCAGCACGTGAACGCGTCAACGAGCATTTCAGTTGGGATGCGAAGTCGAAGCAGTTCGACAAAATCTATCGGGAAGTGGTCAAAGTATGAGATTCGTGCCCCAGTTCCCCAATTTACCGTCAATTCCATTTCTCCCGCGCATTAATCTGCGGGACGTGCTGCTGACGGTGGTAGCCATCGCGCTGGCGCTGGTGGCGGGGCTGCTTACAGCACGCCTCGGTGTGCTGACGTTGGGGCTGGCGGCGGGCGTCGTGCTCGTTATCCTGCTGCTGCTGTACGGCTACAAACTGTGGTGGCGCATCCTCGTGTTTCTCTTGCTCGGTTACCTCTTCTTGAGTAAGGGCTTTGCGGTCATCGGCTTCTTCCCACTCTACATTGGCGAAGCGACGATGGGCGTTGGCATCCTGACGGTGGTTCTCATTCCCTTGATCCCGCACGTCAAAGTCCAGTGGAAGCCGTTCCTGCGTCCCGAAGTCCTGCTCTTGTTCATCTTCTTGATCTGGCAGGTACTGTGCACCATCCCGTATGTCTCGCGCTACCAGTTTGACGCGCTGCGCGATGCGATGCTGTACGGCTATGCGGTGTTTGCGCTGGTGATCATGCTGATGACTCCCAAGCGCGACGTCCAAAGCATATTCGATCTCTTCGGCAAGCTGATCCCGTTCGTGCTGATCTGGTATCCCATTCTGTTTGTGCTCGCCCGCACCGGCGCGGTGAATATCCGCTTCCCCGGCGCGCCGAACGGCATCTTTTACACCAAAGGCAGCGATATTGGCGTGCATCTGGCCGGGATCGGCGCCTACATGCTCTTGCAGTTGGATCGGCGCAAGTCGCTCCCGACGTGGCTCACTTGGTTCAACTGGCTGATGTGGAGCGCCGATGTCGTCCTGCTCGGGGCGATGGGACGCGGCATCATGGTGGCGGTCGGGGGCAGTATCGGCACCGTCATGCTGCTTCGTCCTTTCCGCAGCCGCTGGGATCGGCCGCTGATTCTGGGGCTGATGGTTATCAGTATCTTGCTCATCACAGGCTTGTACTCGACCCTCAAGGTCGATCTCGGACTAGCCCGCGAAGTCTCGGTCGAGCAGTTGGTCGAGAATCTCACCAGCATCGTCGGCGAAGGTGACAATTCCGCAGGCGGGTTGGAGGGCACCAAGCAGTGGCGTCTGCGCTGGTGGAACAGCATCATCGACTACACATTTCATGGGCAGTACTTCTGGGCAGGTAAGGGGTATGGCATCAATCTGGCCGACTCCGACGGATATCAAGTCCAGGCGGATAATTCGCTGCGCAGTCCGCACAACGGTCACCTCACCTACCTCGCGCGCTCGGGCGTGCCGGGCTTTATTCTGTGGGTGGCATTTCTGGTAATGATCGCGCTGCGACTGTTCCGGATTGCCCTTCAGGGCGGGGTGCATTCGGAACGCGCGCGCTATGCCTTATGGCTGCTCGCCTATCTGGTCGCCTTCGCCATCATCGCGGGCGTCGATGTGTTCCTCGAAGGCCCGATGGGTGGTATCTGGTTCTGGGCGATCATCGGCTTTGTGTTTGTGTACTTCGTTCCCGACGATAAAAAGTCACTGCCTGTACCAACCTAGGTCGGAGCATCCCTATGCGCATCGCGTTGTTTGATTACCTCGTCGTCCCGACCAACGCCGTCGGAAATTGCGACCGGACCATGCTTGAAGGCTTGGCGGACGAGCACGAATTCACCGTGTTCGCCATCGAATTTGATAATCCGCGCCCGGACCGGATTCGTTTCGTGCGCATTCCCGCGCCCAAGCATCCGCTGTTTCTGATGTATCTCGTGTATTTTTTTCTCGCGCCCATCGTGCTCTTCCTGCACCGCCGCCGCGAGCACGTCACGTTTGATGCTGTCCAGAGCATCGAGAGCATCATGCCGTCCGCGACCATCCTGTACAGCCATTTTTGCCACCGCGCCTATCTGCGCGATCACTGGCAGGCGACTCGCCCCAGCGGCGCACGCCGCATCGCCCGCTGGCTCAATCACCAGTTGTTCTCCCTCATGGAACCGATCGTCTACCGCCGAGCGCAGCAGGTGGTCGTTCCATCCCGCGGCCTCGCCCGCGAACTGAGCGCCATCTACGCCGGCATTCTTCCCAAAAGCGGCGTGCAGGTCATCGCCAATCCCGTGAACATTGCGCGCATGCGTCCCGAAGCGAATTTTGATCGCGTAGGGTTTAGGCGCGATCTCGGCTTCCAAACGGGCGATCTCGTGCTGGTCTTCGCCGCGCTCGGTCACTTTGAGCGCAAGGGGTTGCCGCTGCTGTTGGAGGCACTGGCCAAGAGCGAATGTCCGCAGATCAAACTAATCGTGGTGGGCGGGTCGCCCGGCATGATCGAGGAGTACACCACGCGCGCAACCCAGTTGGACATCGCCGACCGCATTGCCTTTGTTGGTTTGCAGCGCGATGTGCGCCCCTACCTGTGGGCGGCAGATGTTTTCGCCTTCCCATCCAGCTACGAGGTGTTTCCGCTCGTCTCGCTGGAAGCCGCCGCCGCCGGACTCCCGCTGCTCTCGTCCAGACTGCACGGCGTTGAGGAATTCCTCGTCGATGGCGTGAACGGGTGGACCATTGAACGCGATGCATCCCTGATCACGGCACGGCTGCGCCAGCTCGCCGCGGAACCGGATAAACTCGTGGCGGTGGGTCAAGCGGCTGCCGACAGCGTGCGGATGTACAGCACGGACGCCTTCGTCGCCGCCTGGCGTCAGTTCTACCTCAGCCTGCCTACAAGGACATAACCCGTGAAAGTTTTTCTCGCGCACAACTACTATCAAAACCCCGGCGGTGAAGATGGGGCCTTCAAGGCTGACTGCGCGATTCTGGCAGCGCACGGGCACGACGTGCACCAGTTCACCATGCACAATGATGCTGTGAAGGCCATGAGCCGGGTACAAGTCATCCGCGCAACCCTGTGGAATCAGCAGGTCTACGAACAGTTACGTGACCTGTTTGCAGGTGATCGGTTCGACGTGGCCCATTTTCATAATACCTTCCCGCTGATCTCGCCCGCTGCCTATGCAGCCGCCCGCGACAGCGGCGTTCCGGTCGTGCAAACCCTGCACAACTTCCGTTTGCTCTGTCCCAGCGCCATCCTGTATCGCGACGGGCATGTCTGCGAAGACTGCCTGCATTCGAGCTTAGCCCTTCCCGGCATCCTGCATGGGTGCTATCGCGGCTCACGCTTTCAGAGCGGCGCGGTCGCGCTTCTCAATACGACGCATCAGGTGCGGAAAACGTGGTTCACCCACGTTGATCGCTACATCGCCTTGACCGACTTCGGGCGGCGCAAATTCATTGAAGCGGGTTTCCCCAGCGATAAACTCGTCGTCCGGCCCAATTTCCTCGACACCGACCCGGGCGTGCGCTCTGGCACCGGGGAATTCGCGCTGTTCATCGGACGGCTCAATCCTGAAAAAGGTGTGCGGACGCTTTTAGAAGCGTGGCGCCACTTGCCCAACGACATCCCCCTCAAAATCCTTGGGGAAGGCGAACTGAAAGACGAAGCGCAAGCGTTGATTGCGCAGCACGGGCTGAATGTGGAGCTGCTTGGCTGGCGCAGCCCTGCCGAAGTCCTCGCTAGCATCAAAGCGGCGCGCTTTGTCATTTTCCCGTCGGAATGGTACGAAACTTTTGGCCGCGTCGTGATCGAAGCCTTCGCGTGTGGTGTCCCGGTCATCGCCTCGAAGCTAGGCGCGTCGACTGAAACCGTGGAACATGGGCGAACAGGCCTGCATTTCGAAGCGGGTAACCCCGCCAGCCTCGCGGACGCGGTCGTCCAACTGTGGAATGACCAAACGTCAGTCCAGGCATTCGGCAGCGCTGGACGCCGGGAGTATGAACTGAAGTACACCGCCGAGCGCAACTATGACCGCCTCATCGAGATCTATCAGAGTATTGCCCTTCCATCTGGGGTGTGACTATGAAACCGACAACGCTGCAAGAAGACCTCACATGGGCATTCAAACAACTGCCCTACCGGATCAAGTTTTACGGCCGCGCGGCCTTCCACACCACCGCGCCGGATCGGACGTGTCCGTTCTGTAGTTCACCGACCAGCAAACTGATCGCCCATAAGCATGTCGTGCTGGAACTGTTCGAGTGCCAGCAGTGTGGGCTGCGCTTTCGCGTGCCCAAAGAAACACCGGACGAAGCCGAGCAGTTTTATCAAGCCGACTACACCTATGGGTTCACCACGGACTGCCCGGATACAGCCACGCTCGCCCATCTGATCGCGACGGGCTTTCACGACTCGGAAAAGGATTTTTCAGTGTATCTGGATGTTCTCAGGGCGGCCAATGTGCATCCCGGGCAAAGTCTCTTTGACTTTGGCGCCTCGTGGGGCTATGGTAGCTGGCAATTCGCACACGCGGGCTATCGCGTGTATGCTTACGAAGTCAGCCAACCGCGGGCGCGCTATGCCGGCGAAAAACTGGGATGCACCATGCTGGCGACAGCCACCGGCGTCCCCGAAAAAGTCGACTGCTTTTTCAGCGCTCACGTCATCGAACATCTCCCTGATCCGTCGCTGCTGTGGCAGACGGCGCTCGAAGTCCTCAAACCGGGCGGCACGCTGGTGTTGTTCATGCCCAATGGCGATAGTGACTATCAGCGCGAAAATCCGGGTCACTACGCGCAGTTATGGGGGCGCGTGCACCCGCTGCTGCTCAGTCACCGCGCGCTGGATTCGATGGCAGCGCGTTATGGTTTTCAGGGTCAGGCTTATTCGTCGTCAGTGAGCCAGAATGGTCACTATGATCTCAGTCAGATTCGCGCTGGGCAAACGACGCGACTGCAGGGGGACGAACTCCTGTACGTTGCGCATCTGGCAGCCGCTTGACGATTGCCGCAGCGCCAGCATATCACCGGGATAAGGTAATCGATGCGATTTTCTCGTAGAAGAATCGTCCTCTTCGCCGTGCTCATCATCGCCGCTGTTGTGGTCGGCTGGTTAGCCCTGCGACCTAAGCCCATTGTCATTGAAGTCGGTACGGATATACAGGCGGTCGTTGATCAGTATCCGCCGAATACCACCTACCTGCTCCGCGCTGGCGTGCATCGCGGACAGTCGATCGAACCCAAGGACGGCGACACCTTCATCGGCGAAGACCATGCCATTCTGAACGGGGCGCTGATACTGGCGGATTTTACCCGTGAAGACGACCTGTGGATCAAGACGGGTGTCGATCTCACGCCGTGGTACTCAGGCGAGTGTGTTGAGGCTTTCCCCGGCTGCAGCAGCGCCGAGGACGTGTTCTTCGATGATGTCCCGCTGCTGCGCGTGACAACCCAGGCTGAGGTCGTTGCCGGGGCGTGGTTCATCGATTACGACACGGGCACGGTGTATCTCGCCGACGACCCAGCCGAGCATGTCGTCGAAATGAGTATCACTTACTACGCCTTTCACGGGACAGCCAGCGGCGTCACGATTCGTAACCTGATTATCGAAAAATACGCGGGACCGGGTCAGGTGAGCGCGCTCAACGGCACCGAATCGACCAACTGGACGGTCGAGAACAACACGGTGCGCCTCAATCACGGCGTGGGCATTGGCGTCGGGAACGGGATGCGCGTGCTGCATAACCGCATCATCCGCAATGGTCAGCTCGGTGTGTCCGGCATCGGCGATAACATCCTCATAGAAGGCAACGAGATCGCCTTTAACAATTACGCCAACTTTAATTCCGGCTGGGAAGCAGGCGGTGCAAAGTTCGTGCTCACGAACAACCTGGTCGTGCGCGGCAACTATGTATTCGGCAACAACGGCCCCGGCCTGTGGACCGACATTGATAACCTGAACACGACATACGAAAACAATATCGTCGTCAGTAACGCGAGCATGGGCATCTTCCACGAAATCAGCTACGCCGCCGTCATCCGGGGCAACACGGTCAAGCTCAACAACGCCTCACCCGTTGACTGGCTGTACGGCGCGCAAATTCTGCTGTCGAGTTCCGGCAGCGTCGACGTGAGCAACAACGAGGTGACCGTCAGCGCATACGGCGGCAACGGCATTGCCATCATCCAGCAAGATCGTGGTGCTGGCACACACGGCGATCATCTCGCCGCCAACAACTACATCCACAACAACCGCGTTTTCCATCTGGGGGCGGGTGGCATGAACGGCGCCGCCGTTGATTGGACGCAGGGCGACTTCTGGGCGGAGAGCAGCAATCGGTTCGACTTCAACCGCTACTATGTGAGTGATCTGCTCTATCCCTACTGGGGTTGGGACAACGCGGCGCGGACGTGGCAGGACTTGCAGGCACAGGGGCAGGAGTTGAACGGGACGGTGACAGCCGATATTCCGACGACTGCGCTGTTGATCCCGGCCTTCCGGCGCTAATTCAAGGTCAATTACGGGTGAAAGGGTCTCTTCACTTCGCTTCTCGTTGACGACATTGGCCGGCCGGCCTTCTCCGAATTCAGCATTTTCTCGTCGGGGCGCACGGTCATGCGCCCCGACCAATTAAGTCTTCAGATCCGGTCGGACTTACCTAGACGAATTGAGAGTGAGGTAAGCCCGCAGCGGAAAATGTTCCGACTCGCCGCTGTCGGGCACGATCTGAATCGACTGCGTGGTAAATTCGCTGGAGTGCCAGATGTAATCCCCACGAAACAGCGGGAACGGTGCGCGGATCTGCGTCGCCGGAACGGTCAAACCCAGACCAACCCCCTTTTCGCGCCACGCATCCATCACAACGCTGCTCATCAGGCGATAATCCTCTGTCCATTCCGTCATATTGCAGTCACACAACACGATCGCCGGGTTCGGGTCAGCGCGCAGTGCGTCGAGCATGGCCAGTACGCCGAAGTGCCGCAACTCTACGCTGAAAATTGGCAGGTTCGGGCGCACGGCATGCATCACGTACACGCTCACGGGCTGTCCCTCCACATCGACGGTCAGCCGCATCGCAACCGGACGCATCGCCTCCGTGGAGCGATCCAGATACTCCACCGTATCCGTCTCAATGGGGTACACGCTGAACAAGCCGAAGTGTTCGTACACATCGGGCGGATCGTCCTGCACAAAGCCATACGGGAAGATGGTGAGCAGCTCAGCAAGGAGCGTGTCCGGCGCGGCGGATTCCTGAATGCCGAGAATATCGACATTCAAATTCCGAATGACGTCGATTTTGTCGGCTGGCTCCAAATAGCCCGTCACGTTATACGTGGCGACTCGCAGCCCCTCCTCGACCTGCGGCTTGGGCGCAAATTGCGGCGCGTACCAGCCGATAAAAACAATTGCAGGCAGCACGGTGAGCAATCCGCGGCGGCGAAACACCAACAAACAGACGACCGTCGCGGGCAGGGCGGCCATCAGCAACCACATCAGCGCATGATTGAAGAACGCGACGACTACGAAATTCTCGCCGATGGTGAAGTACAGGATGAGGTAAACCGTCAGGCCAACTAGATACGCTAAAGCAGCCCACCCTAACCAGCGGAGCAAGCGACGCGGCGCGGTGACGGGCGACCGTGGCTGATCCAGAGAATTCGATGATGACACGAAAGCAGCTCCTTTGTCCGACGCAGGCCGTCCCGATGCGGGTATCTACGACGACTTGACTTCTCTGAATACACGCTCGGGCAGTGAACGTCTCACTACCGGAGCAGTGATCTTAAAGACGTGGCAGGCGCTGTTCGACGGGCAGCAGCGCGGGAAACGGCTTGTGCGGTTCTGCCTGATACCAGTAGGCCGTGGACGAATAATCGTTGGTCAGCTTGTTGGCGTGCCCATGTTCGATGGTGACTTTGATCGACTGTTCGAAGAAAATCGGGTCTTCGATGTGGTAGCGGTAGACCGAATTTTTGCCACGCCACGGCCAATCGTCCGTGCCTTGATACAGAATCACACCGTGATACGGGGCGCTGTATTCCTGCTTGGGGCAGAAGGCCGTATTGAAATAATCCTC
>CALKIA010000101.1 GCA_937988705.1 uncultured Chloroflexota bacterium
CCTTGATCATGAGTTCCGCGGCTATGTCCACGGTGATCCCGATTCCTGATGTGCAGAACAGTATCGACACCCGCCGCCTGGCGATTAACAAGGTCGGTATCAAGGACATCCGTCATCCCGTCCGCGTCCGCGACCGCAGCGGCGGCGAACAGCACACCATCGCCACCTTCAACATGTACGTGAACCTGCCCCACAACTTCAAGGGTACGCACATGTCGCGGTTCGTAGAGATTCTGAACATCCCCGGGCGCGAGATTTCAGTCGATTCCTTCAAGGACATGCTGGCGGAAATGACCGAGCGGCTGGAAGCGGAAGCCGGGCATATCGAAATGACCTTTACCTATTTCGTCAACAAAGCCGCGCCGATTTCCGGAGTGCAGAGCTTGATGGATTACGAGG
Organism: uncultured Chloroflexota bacterium; assembly: GCA_937988705.1. Classification (GTDB taxonomy): domain Bacteria; phylum Chloroflexota; class Anaerolineae; order Aggregatilineales; family Phototrophicaceae; genus Flexifilum. The sequence goes on from CALKIA010000101.1 coordinate 400, forward strand.
TCACATTTATTGGTGAGATTCGCCACGGACAGCCGGCGATGAATCTCAAGGTGGTGGTTCCCGTCACCAGCCTGTGTCCATGTTCGAAGAAGATTTCCAGATACGGGGCGCATAACCAGCGTTCCCATGTGACTATCAACGCGCGGATCAATGGTTTTATCTGGATTGAAGATCTCATCGATCTGGCGGAAAAAGAAGCGTCTTGCGAACTGTATGGATTGCTGAAACGTCCGGATGAGAAATATGTGACCGAACGGGCTTACGAGAATCCGAAGTTTGTTGAGGATATGGTGCGCGACATCGCTGCTCAACTGAATCAGGATGAACGGATCGCGGCGTATGCGGTGGAGTCGGAGAATTTTGAGTCCATTCACAATCACTCCGCCTACGCCATGATCGAACACGATAAGGAAGTAGAGTCGGTCGAGTTTGCCTGAACTCCAATGCTCCGGCCACCTACGATTGATGCGCCGCATTGTTCCCAGTCGCTGGTCGCCGCCCACCGGCACCAATAGCCGCCACCTCTGGAAGCGATGCAGTTCGAGCTGATCAAGGCAGGCAACGAGCAGGGCGCGTTCATCGAATTGCGCTTCGTGGAAACGCTCACCGACGAGGATCGCTTGCCGCATTACAAGCTGTTCGCCCTGCGCTGGTAGGTAGAGGGCTGATGCACGTCATTCCGTTGCACCCGCCGGACACCGATACGATTGAACTGTTACGCGAGCTACTCGCCCAGGCCGAAGCCGGGGAACTGCAAAGTCTGATCTATTCGGCGGAACGGATCGGCGGACAGATTCAGAGATCAAGTCAAATCGCGGGTCAGCCAAGTGGTGCGGCGTTGGGTCCGGCCAGGTTGGATGATTGCCGATGCAGGGATAGAGCTTGGTAAGTTCAGTCATGCTTGATGAACCTTGTTGGCGGGGGTATGCTCTCAACGAACGAGGAGGGCGAAACGATGGAAACGATCTATGATCACGGCGTCACCACGCAAGAATTAAATACTCTGTACTTTGACGATCCTGATACAAAAGACGAATATTTGATTGGCTTAAGTCAAGATAGTGCTTATGCAGACTTGGTACGGCTTTACCGGGTACGAGAGAATGACACACAAGCTGATTTTTTCGTGAATCGCATTCAAAATCGAGAATTACGCCAGCAATTCAAAATGATTCCTTGCTGCGTAGCGGGGCGTTTCTTATCTGAACGTCAATCTTCTCTCGAAAATCGGCAAGCGGCTTAATCGTCGCCTGACTCAACAAATTCCCGGCCCGTTTGATATTCAATCCTTCTGCGAGCATTTTTTTAAACGGTTCTAACCACTGTGGTCCATATTGAACCAATATCTGCTCAACTTGTTTTCCGTCAATTCCAGCGCGTCGAATGAGTTCTACCAGATTTCGCGTCACGGATGGGTAAGCCAAGCCGTTCTCAAGAATGGCGGACTGATGGGAAGGAAGCCCACCGCCTAGCGCCAGGATCAGTCGGTCATAGGTTGATCGAGCCGCTAACTGAATCATCCCCTCCTCTAAAGGTTCTTCGCCA
>CALKIA010000102.1 GCA_937988705.1 uncultured Chloroflexota bacterium
AGGTCAATGCCTACAATTTTCGCCATATCCATTACACCCCTCGTCACGCGTGCTGTTTCACACGCTCAACGTTTCACTAGTCTCATTTGACGTTACAAGCATCATTATAGGCCGGGTGTATATGACGACTGTCAAAAAAACGTAGGAATGGTGTAAGAGGGGTAGCGTCCAGTTGGTAAAATGGAGTTTTGTGATTTGTGGGGAGACAATGTCATGCTTTATCGATTCCAACGAAATTCCGAAATGTCACCCACTGAGAAGACCGCCTTTCAAGGTAATACGTTAGAATTAATCTATATTACCCAATTCAGAGGTTGGGTATGGAACAAACGCAAACTCCACTTCCTGCTTATTTCGCATGTAGAAGTCCCGCGTCAACCAGCATCAGAAGAACGCGCACGCGAAATCTATCTGTGGGTAGAAGCTGAAATGGTACGGCGTGGGACAACTGTTGATGAATATCATGTTATGTTCGTTCCCCTATTGGGAGGGGAGCCGGTCTTTGTCTTTCGAGAGGGAGAATTAATAGGCACACGCTAGGGCGTGTCTAAAAATCCGCCCCTCCTACCAGCGTACTTACCTTTCTCCGCTCGCCTTTAGGAGAGGGGCCGGGGGTGAGGTTGTCTTTGATCTGCGGTGAGGTTTCTTTGGGGCTAGGGGATGAGGCTTCTTTACCACTCCGACTTCGCGAAATGCTCCATGAGCAGCCGATGCCGGAACACGAACCCGCCGCCGACCTGCCGCGTCAGCCCGCGCTCCGTCGTGTACTTGAGGAACTTCGCATAGTTCAGCGGCGCATGTCCGGATCTCCATATGAAAACACGTATCATTGTATGCTTAATAACTGTTGAACCGCAAAAATATAACCCAAATAGCAGAGATGCGCCAATTCCGGACAAAAGAGCAATGTTAAAGATATATTCAGAAATCACCGATTCAGCAAAGATTGAGTCAAGGTTTATGCCTAACGCAAATCCAATAACCGCTCCTAAGAATACTCCTCTACGTAATGCGTTATGTAATGAACGATATATTCCGCGATTGGCCGTTACACGTATTTCCAAGGACTCTTGCTTAACCCCCCCTATAAATAGACCAATTAGCATGCATATCCCCCCACCGGTTAAGGCGACAATTGTTGGAACATGAATGCCGTAGTAGACAACCACTGCATCATATCCAAATAGGAATACAAGTCCCAATCCAAACACAGCTGAACCAAATAAACTAAACAATATGATAAGCTTCAGATTGATTAGGACTGAGTGCCATGTCCAGCTAAGATAATCCGAAACATTTAGGGTACCTGCTAATAATAGCAGAGTTAGTAACCCGAAAATAAGACAGCCAACCCAACCGAAAAAGTCCTGCCCAACCGTGCTAAAGAACAACTCGCCAATTGAAGTTACTGTGAATCCGAAGCCAATCCGAGCCAATAGCTTTCCGATTTCACGCCCAATAAATCCCCCGGTCAAGCCCAAACCAACTGCACCGAGGAGTGGTACCGTTATTCGATACCGGCTCGTGAGCGATTTAGGAAGCCAACTTGTCTTCAAGTTCTCTATCTGGAATACAATTTGCTTGCGTGCGAAGAGATTATCCGCCAGCCAACCCAAGTAATGCCGCGTCTGATCATGGCTATATTTGGTTTGGACATTTCCCAGCGCCAAACAGCGGTCAACATAACTGTTGAACAAATGTTGGGTCTGAATCTTGTCATTAGCAAACTCGGTGATTTCCTCAATCGGCAACCCCTGATATGCAATCGCCATAATATTGAGTATCAGCGGTGAGTCCGCAAACTCCCGAAGCACCGTATCGCTCTTCAGTGCCGCCCGCAGACTCTCCCAAGCCGATCCCAACTGCGCCAAATATCCATCAGACTGCTCCGGTGTCAGTTTCCCCAACTGGATCGCGTTCTGCAAATTGAGCTGCTGCGTCAGCTTTTCATATTCTTCGATGCGGCTGCACACGATGATGCCGTTGTCAACATGTGCCGAAATCCGTTTCCAGTAATTATTAATCGCCGTCACGCACGCATCCCGGCTCGTTTCCGGTACTTCATCCAACCCGTCAAGGAGCCACAGGAACGCGCTATCTCCCACCAGTTGATCCGCGAGCTTACGCGACACACCGTATTCCCGGTTGAGCCGTTCCGTTAACCAATCCTCTAGCTTTTCGGGCTGCTTTTCCGCCCACGATGCGAGGTTAACCACGACTGGAATGGGTCTTGTGTCGTCCTTTTTGGCCTCGGCGATCAAATCTTCCGCCAGTTCGAGTAGTGCCATCGTCTTGCCGGAACCGGGCGCACCCAAAATCAGCAATGCCCGTCCCGTCCGCCGGAACACATCTGTAAGCTGCGTACCCGAGTTGAGGGTGAGTGTCTGATAGTCGGGGTTTGCCAACTGCTTCTTGATCTGCGGCTCAACTGCCTCACGCTTTTGCTCGGCGGGCAAGTCCAGCCACACATCCCCGATCTTGTTCTTCTCGTAGACGCCTTCAATCCAGTATTCGCGCACTTTCCTCAGCAAGATCGCGCGGTAATCATTGTTCCGCTCACGCCACCGCTTTTCTCCCCTCTCCCTTGGGAGAGGGGTCGGGGGTGAGGTTGCTCTTGGGCGGGGGTGAGGCCATCTGTCTCCCCTCCCTGAATTCGGGGAGGGGCGGGGGTGGGGTGAATCTTTCTCCCCTCTCCCTTGGGAGGGGCCGGGGGTGAGGTTGCTCTTGATCTAGAGGGTGATGCTGTTCTCTCTTACTTCCCGTCCGCTTGCTGCCGCTTGAAATCCACAAACCGGTACCCGACCCCGCGCTCGGTGAGAATGTACTTCGGGTTGCTCGGGTCTTCTTCGATCTTCTCGCGCAGGTAGTTGACGTACAGGCGCACGTAATGCGCTTCGTCCCGGTACTCGTAGCCCCACACCTTCGCCAGCAGTTGATCGTGCGGCACAGTCCAACCCGCATTCTCGATCAGGTGATAGAGCAGCCGATACTCGGTCGGGCGCAGCTTGATCCGCTCGCCGTTGACCAGCACTTCACGGCGGTTGAAGTCCACGCTCAGCCGTTCGTCAATCCGCAGCACCGCTTGATCCGGTGAGCTGGACGGCATGTCGAAGCGGCGCATCACCGCTTTGATGCGGCTCGAAAGTTCGCGCGGGCCAAACGGCTTGGGGATGTAATCATCTGCGCCGAGTTCTAGACCATACACCTTGTCGTTTTCTTCGCCCTTCGCTGTCAGCATGATCACCGGGATGTTCGTGAATTCGCGCAGCATCCGCAGCGTCTCAAACCCGTCAAGCTCCGGCATCATCACGTCGAGCAGCACGATATCGGGCAGTTTCGTCCGCACTGCTTCCAGTGCTTCGAGGCCGTTGTGCGCCTCGACCACCTGATGCCCCTCCAATTCGAGGTTCATGCGAATAAAACTGATCATGCGCGGCTCGTCATCCACCACAAGCACGCGCTTACCGTCGCGCCCCGTCGTTTTCGGGATTTTACTCGTCATATCGATCCTTCTTCCTACCCCATGCTTTTCACCCCTCTCCCTTGGGAGAGGGGCAGGGGGTGAGGCTATCTTTCGCTATTTTCCCCTCTCCTCTTTTCGGAGAGGGGCAGGGGGTGAGGTTATCTTTTGCTATTTTCCCCTCTCCCTTGGGAGAGGGGGTTAGGGGGTGAGGTTGCTTTCTTGCTCCTAATCGTTTCGGAACGGCAGCGGGAATTCATCGCCATCACTGGCCGATGGCAGAATTTCGATGAACGTGACGCGCCACCACGGAATGATCAATGTGTTTACGCCATCTTCGACAAATTCGAGATCTTTGTCGGCTTTATCGCGCACATTCCTACCCACAAACACGTTATCGCTGGGTTTGGGCAGGTCATCAACATCACACTTAATCGGGTCAGTGTTCGAGATATGGACTAAAACGGTCAGCATATGCGCTTGTTCCTGTTCAAATTAGGTACTGAAATAGATTCGTGCGACCAGTCTGCCGAGTCGGATCTCATCGCCATCCCGCAGAATATGCGGTTGTTGAGCGACGAGCCGCTGACCGTTGAGGTGGGTGCCGTTGGCGCTGCCCTTATCCACGAGCATCAGCCCGTCCTCCGCGCGTACAATCACTGCATGGATGCGCGACACGCCTTTTTCGACCGCACCATACGGGACGAGATCAATATCCGGCGTGATCCGGTTATCGACATCCAACCGTCCCAGTACCACCTGATCGGCAGGCTTCAAAACGATCGGCGTCGAGATGCCGACGATGCGCAGCAAAATACTGGAATCGGCTTTGAATTCCGCCGTCCCATAGCTCGTGCGCCATTCATAATGCTCCAGCGAATCATCAATGTGCTGGGTCGTGAGCACACTTGTTGGCATATCTTTGGCAATCGGTTGACCGCAATCCTCGCAGAAGAAAAATCCCTCACGGTTAGAATGCCCGCAGAACTTGCACTCCTTCATACCATCTGCCTAACTGTTACTTTCAAGTTCGCTGTTTCGCTTCATGCCGCTCACAAGCGTTCGTGTTTGATACTTGATGTCTTTGCGCGCTTCGTCGGACAGGGCTTTGGTCTTCTGGACATGGATCGCGTTCTGGCGGACTTCTTCTGCGAGTTCGCCTTCGCCCAGCTGGAACAGCCGCGTAGCCAGCTTTTCGAGGCGGTTGGTGGCTTCCGCCACATTGCCCTGATCAATGGCTTCCTGCGCGCGTTCTTGCATTTTGTAGAGCGTCAGCCGCCCCAGTGCATCCATGATCGCGGGTGGAGTCTCTTCGTTGGACGTCGCCCGCGTGATTCCGAGCGAGATGTCGCTCAGCGCTTGATACTTGCGCTGCTCATTGGTCATGATATCGCCGACCACCACAATTCGCGCAATTGATCGATACCCCTCCGCCATATCCGCGGGGAGTTCGAATTGCAGCAGTACGGTCGTCATTCGGTCGATCTGCAGGCTGCCGAGCGGAATGTACCCTTCTTCAACCGACAGTGGCTGCGGATTTGGCATCAGTTTAAACGCCGATTCGAGTTTTACGCCCATATCCGGCGCAATCGACAGCATCAGGCGTTCCGCGAACCCATTCGCCAACCCGCGGACGTGGTCGTTCATGAATTGGACGACGGTACGCGGTGATTTGATATACGTGGATGCGCCGCCGGTGAGCGCCGCCAGTTCATCCAGAAACTGATCGTTCCACTCGCTGCCCAAACCCATGGTGCTGATGCTGATGCCCTCTTTTTCGACGGCGCGCGCCAGCTCCAGACAGCGCTCCTGATCGCCGTAGGTGTTCCCGTCGGTCACCAGAATCACGTTATTGGTCAGCCGCGGTGCGAGGAACTTCTTGTTTTGCTCAATGCCCAGCGCCAGTCCGTTATACATTTCCGTGCCGCCGAACGCCTTCAGCATGCTGATCTTGGCTTTCAACGCCGGTTTGTCGCTGACGGTTGTCGCCGGAATGACGAGTTCCGCGTGGTCATTGAACGCCACCACCGAGAGGATGTCGTGCACGTCCAGCTGATCGATGATTTTGTGTGCGGCGATCTGCACGCGTTCGATGCGCCCCGCATTCATCGAATTGCTTTTGTCGAGTACCAGCGTCAGATTCAGATGCGTTTGGGCGCGAATCTGTTCTTGCACCGTCTCCGCCCGTGGGTCAGGCGTGATTTCAACCAGCATATACACCACCTGCGTCTCGCTGAGCGGGAACAGGTTGCGTTTACTGGGTGTCACGCGCAGCGAGAAGGTGAGCGTATCGGGCGACCGCTGCTGCGCCTCCTCATCATAGGCGCGCCGTTCGCGCGCATTGACGAGGACGTTGTACGCGGCGGTGATGTCGGTGAATTGCACGGCCGCTCCGGGATTATTCCGGTTCGTGTCAGGGTGCAGCCGCCGTGCGGCACGCCGGTATGCGTCTCTCACTTCTTCTTCTGAGGCATCAGTCGAGATGCCTAGCAGTGCATATGGGTCAAAGTCGACAGGCATAAGCGCGGTATCCGGGCGAACCCTTAGTCTTCCTAAGTAAAGTTGACGTACACCCTATAGTCTAGTGGACGTCCTTTCATCCTGGCAAGTGCAAAACCACGACGGTTACATTATCCAGACCGCCGCGCTTGTTCGCGAGTGCTACCAGTTTGTTGCAGGCATCCTGCGGATTGGCGTTTTGCTTTACCATGTCGACGATTTCGCGGTCTTGCACCTGATTCCACAGCCCGTCGCTGCACAGCACGAGGCTGGATTTCGGCGGTACGCGGCGGAACATGGTATCCACCTCGACCACATCATTCTGACCGAGTGCCCGATACAGCACGTTCTTCTGCGGGTGTTCGGCGGCTTCTTCTGGCGTGAGCTGATCGAGCTCGATCAACCGCTGCACCAGCGAATGATCGCGTGTGAGCTGTTCGATCGCGCCGTCTTTCGAGATCATATATACGCGGCTGTCGCCCACATGCGCGACGTACGCCAGATCGCCGATCAGAATCACCGAGCTGAACGTCGTCCCACCATCTGGCACTTGCACCATGATGTCGCCGTTCGCCTTCTGGATGGCGTCGGTCAGCGCCTCGGTGATCGGCGCTTGGTTGTCGGTTTGCCCGTTCAGCATCGGCAGCCAGATCGTATTGGCGACCGTCGCCGCCACCGTCTTGATGGCCAGCGCCGAGGCCTTCTCGCCATCGTGATGCCCGCCCATGCCATCGGCCACCATGAACAGCCCGAAGTCGGGGCGTTCGTCGGCGCTGCGGCTGCTGACGAAATAGCACAATACGGCATCCTGATTGTTGTTTCTGACCATGCCGACATCGCTCAACTGCCCGAACATCAGGTGATCGTTGCCGAGATAGCTCAGCAGCGCTTCCTGTGACAGGGGGCGCGTCGCGCCATCCGCGATGATGTGCGGGGCCACTTCCTGCGTGATCGGTACTTCGGACGCCTCCACCTTGATTTCGGTGACGGGTTGGGGCGGCGGCGCAGCAGCCGGAGTCGGCGCTCCGTTTTCGGGTGTTGTTTTACCGGGTTCATTGTTGAAGATGCGTCGGAACAGATTCATGATATTCTCCGAGGTGCGTGCTTAACTGCCGATTGGGAAGGCATACAGGTTGTGATCGAGTGAGCCGATCAAGACGACATCCCCGGCAACAAACGGCGTTGCTGTAATCGCACCTCCGGTTTTGTATTTCCACCGCTCTTTGCCATTGTCCGCGCCCAAGCAGTAGAAATAACCGTCTGTTCCGCCGAAATACACGGCGTCTCTGTGAACGATTGGTGA
>CALKIA010000103.1 GCA_937988705.1 uncultured Chloroflexota bacterium
GAAGGCGTCTACGTGTACGACGCGGACGGCAAGCGCTACCTCGACTGGGCGTCGCAGTTGGTCAACGTCAACATCGGTCACAGCCATCCCAAAGTCGTACGCGCCATTCAGGAGCAGGCGGCCAAGCTGTGCTATGTGAATCCCTCGTTCGGCACGCCGGAACGCGGGCGACTGGGCGAACTGCTGGCGGAAGTTACCCCCAGCGGCCTGACCAAGACGCTGTTCGCCAACGGCGGCACGGATGCCATCGAAAACGCGATGAAAGCGGCGCGTCTGTATACCGGCCGCCAGAAGATCCTCACGCGCTACAACTCGTATCATGGCGGCACGTTCGCGGCGGCCAGCGCCGGCGGCGATCCGCGCCGTCTGGCGAATGAGCCCGGCGTCCCGTGGATCATCCGGACACCCGATCCGTATTCGTACCGTAACCCGGTCTACCGGGGGCGCACTGAAGCTGAAGGCGACGCGATCATCGTTGAGCTGATCGATGACATCATCATCCGTGAAGGCCCCGAAAACTGTGCCGCGATTCTGGTCGAAGGCTACAGCGGCACCAGCGGCGTGATTCAGCCGAGCGAGGTCTACTTCAACGGTCTGCGCGCCCTGTGCGACAAGTATGGCATCCTGCTAATCGTGGATGAAGTCATGAGCGGTTTCGGGCGCACAGGCGAATGGTTCGGCATCGACCACTACCCGAACGCCAAACCGGACATCATGGTCATGGCGAAGGGCATCACCTCCGGATATGTGCCGCTCGGCGCGACGATTGTCAGCGACAAGATTGCCGCTTATTTCGACAAGAACACCCTGTGGGCGGGCTTGACGTACAGCGCGCATACACTGGCGATGGCGGCAGGCATCGCCACCATTGAGGTTTACCGCGAGGAAAATCTGATCGAGCGGGCGCGCGAAATGGGCAAGGTGCTGCGCAAGGGCTTGAACGACCTCGCGGAGAAACACCCGGTCATCGGGGAAGTGCGCGGTGCGGGTCTGCATCAGGTGTTGGAATTGGTCAAGAATCGCGAGACGCGCGAACCGCTGAGCGATTACAACAAGCCGCTCACCGAACCGATGCAGAAGGTGGCGAAGTCGCTCAAAGAATCCGGCATGAATGTGTTTACGCGCTGGAATATGATCTTCAACACTCCGCCGCTCACCATCAGCGAAGAACAAATTCAGGTTGGGCTGGCCGGGGTTGATGCGGCGCTCACGCTGATCGACGGGTACTACGAGGGCTAAACAACCCAGCGGTTAGCCATTGGCAATCAGCGCTTAGCGAAGCGTGGTATTTTAATGAGGGTGCAGTCTGGTTTTCGCTCAGTGCTAACGGCTAATGGCTAATCGCTTTTCTATTCTTTCCGCGACATAAAATCATCGACGGCGATTTTGGCGATCCGGTAGGTGCTACCGATACGCGCCGCGCCGAGTTTCCCCGCATCAATCAAGCGCAGCACTTCATCTTCGCTTACCCTCAGGTAAGCGGCCACCTCCGCGACCGTCATGATCTTCGGTGTTTCTCCCTGCGGCGCGGTGTCGAATGAGAACCGCTGGGAGGGCGGCGCGCTGAGCGGCGCTTCTTTGGGCAGCGTAAACACGTTGTAGGCCGCCAGCAGCAGAGCAAGACCGAGCGCACCATACTCGATGAGCGTGACATTCTGCACATCCGGCGAACTGATCAAATCATCAAAGGTCGTGTTCTCATCGACTACCGCCGAGACCAGCGTGAACCCCGCGCACACCGCAACAATAAAGGGAGAGATCAAAATCATCCCGATCACGCGCACCTTGGGCGCGGGGATGTTGCGTTCAAACAAGCGCGTATTGCCTTTGAAGAGCAGGATCAAACCGATGATGAAGGCAGCGCCACTACACATGCGAATCTCTTTCTATCCAGTAAAAACCCCCGCTGATTATAGCGGGGGTTTCGGCGAAAGGTAGATCGGCGCGAATTTACTCGCCTTGCGTGATCTGGTTCATGACGATGCGATCCAGCAGGTGATTGGCCACACATTCGCCCATATCAACGCCGTTTTCAATGGCGACGCGGTAGTGAATGCCACCGTACAGACGGGAGATCGCTGCTTCCTGCGCCGCCGCATCAAAGGAGGTGAACGAGCGCGGCGCCATGCCAAACTGCTCCTTGGCGGTATCGGTGAAGGCGACCTGCCCGAACAACGTGGTCAGCATTTCCGCAGCTGCTCCCGAGACGACCGAATGACCGGACGGGTATTCGGGGAACATCGGGGTGGTGATATAGGGTCGCCAGCGCGGACTGATATATTCCTGAATATAGGTTTCGGGACGGAGCAGCAGCACCCGGTATTTGAGTCCCCAGCACGATGTGAACGCATCCGCCATCGCCATGTTGGTCATGCCGTACATCTGCGCGGCCACATCGAGCGTGAGGTTCAGGTGGTCGACCAACTGATTTTCGATCAGCAGCCAGTGCCCCGCCGGTGTGCCCGTTTCGCCCAGGTTATCGAGCCAGTACGCCGCAATATCGCGCCGTTCCCGGTCGAGATCATCGCCAGTGTTCATCACTTCCAGTGCCTGCTGGTAGAAGGTGGAATCCGCCGCGTCGCTGAACGGCATGTCGAGCTGGACATCGCACACAGCAGTGTAATCCAGCGCGAACGTGCGAATATCGCCCCAGAACGGTTCAAGGGGCGCCAGATCGGGATTGGTGGCCACCCACAGCGCCGGATCGCCGGTCGGGATTTCGTATTCGAGGTCGCGCGTCTCCCGGTAGTTATCCGTATCGGCCCACGCGAGAATCCCCTTCCCTAGTTCCTGACCATACTGCAGCGAGCGATTGAGCACATCTTCGTCAATCTCATCGCCCTGCTTCGAAATCTGATCAGCGTAGAACGCGTTGAGCGCATCGTGCGTCTCACTGCCCGCCTCGTACATCAGCCCATTTA
>CALKIA010000104.1 GCA_937988705.1 uncultured Chloroflexota bacterium
GACCATTTCTGCGCCTCTTAGTACATCGCCTAGCCCGGAAGTAGCTTAAACTGTGGCGTCGTCCGTCGGCACGTCAGTGCATTTTGCTCCGAGTGAACCGGTCGCGCAGCGCGAAATGCCGACTGAGACTGACATTTCAGCGCCGACGTCGGATGTAGCAGACCCTACGCCGCCATCCGTCGAAACAGATTTACCGTCGGTGAGTGTTGTGTCGAGTGAACCGGTCGCGCAGCGCGAAACGCAGACTCAGACGATCATTTCTGCGCCGCTTAGTACAGCGCCAACGCCGGATGGAGCAGACCCTGCGACACCATCCGTCGAAACAGATTTACCGTCGGTGAGTGTTGTGTCGAGTGAACCCGTCGCACAGCGCGAAACGCTGACTGAGACTGACATTCCAGCGCCGATCAGCTCTGCGCCGACTGTTGCCCCGCCGATTTCGGAAGTCGCCGAAACCGCGCCGCCGTCTGTCGAAACAGATCTACCGTTGGTGAGTGTTGTGTCGAGTGAACCCGTCGCGCAGCGCGAAATGTTATCGCAACCGGATGTGTCAGAGACGACGATTTCTGCGTCGAGCAGCACCGCGCCGATGCCGGAAGTAGCAGACCCTGCGCCGCCATCCGTCGAAACAGATTTACCGTCGGTGCGTGTCGTGTCGAGTGAACCCGTCGCGCGGCGCGAAATGTTATCGCAAGCGGATGTGTCAGAGACGATCATCTCTGCGCCGAGCAGCACGGTGCCGACCGCGGAAGTCGCCGAAACCGCGCCGCCATCCGTCGAAACAGATTTACCGTCGGTGAGCGTTGTGTCGAGTGAACCCGTTGTACAGCGCGAAATGTCATCGCAACCGGATGTGTCAGAGACGATCATCTCTGCGCCAACTCAAACTGACATGTCAGCGCCGATCAGCTCTGCGCCGACTGTTGTCCCGCCGATCTCGGAAGTCGCCGAAACCGTGCCATCGTCCGTTGAAACCGATGTACCCTCAGTGCGTGTTGCTCCGAGTGAACCCGTCGCGCAGCGCGAAACGCTGACTCAGACTGACATGTCAGCGCCGATCAGCTCTGCGCCGGCTGTTGCCCCGCTGACTGCGGAAGTCGCCGAAACCGCGCCGCCGTCCGTCGAAACAGATATACCACCGTCGGTGAGGGTTGTGTTGAGTGAACCCGTCGCGCAGCGCGAAATGTGGTCGCAAGCGGATGGGCCGGAGACGACGATTTCTGCGTCGAGCAGCACAGTGCCGATCCCGGAAGTAGCAGACCCTGCGCCGCCGTCCGTCAAAACAGATCTACCGTCGGTGAGTGTTGCGCCGAGTGAACCCGTCGCGCAGCGCGAAATGTTATCGCAACCAGATGTGTCAGCGACGACGATTTCTGCGCCGAGCAGGACGGTGCCGACCGCGGAAGTTGCCGAAACCGCGCAGCCATCCGTCGAAACAGATATACCGTTGGCGAGTGTTGTGTCGAGTGAACCCGTTGCGCAGCGCGAAATGCAGCCACCACCGCCCATCGGTTTCCCGAATGATTTGCCCGCGGCTTCTGTGACGGATGACCAGCGGCTTTCCGCAAGCGAACCACCGCGCGCGCAGAACCGTGAGACAAACGTGCTGGTCAGTTCAGGAGAAGCGGTGAATAACTGGGCGGTAACTCCGGAAGAGCAGTCCCATAGCTTGGAGGCCGAGGCCGCAGATGATTCAGCGGAACCGCCGATGGATGTGTTCGAGGCGCTGTTCTCTGCCGGAATGGTGGCGCGCTCTGTCGCTGAAACGGATGCGGACGCCGCTGCTGATGGGCAGTCTGAGGCTTATGCGCCTGTGGCTGAGGAGCGCTTTACGGGAGCATATCTCCCCGCGGAAGCCGACGATGCTGGTGACACGGGCACTGCAACTTTCCCGACGCCCTCGGTCGATGTGTACACCGCGCTGCGGGCGATGGGGCTAGTTCCGGCCGCTCGGGGATCAGAATCGAAACAAGCGTCCATCCAGCGTTCACCGCAACCGGAAAGCTCGGCTTATGCTGCGCCCGCACCGCCCATGCAGCGTGAGCCGCTGGTCCCGGCAATTCAGCGGGAAATCAACGAGGTTGACGCATTCAACCCGTATGCCGATGAAGCGGAAGCTGAACCTGACTTCGATCAAGCTGATTTGGAACAACTGGCGCGGGATGTCTACCGCGTACTGAAAGACCGCCTCCGGATAGAATCTGAACGTGGGCGACGCAGGTAAGAGAAGGTATCTAAATGACGACGCGCGGTGAGCTCAAACCAGCAAAAATTACGAACCTCTTGAAACCGCAAGAGGTGGTTCAGTTTATGTTCAACCCCTATGAATATACGATCAGCAAAACCAATAACTGGACGGACAAACAGCCCTCCGGTCGCAATGTGCCGTTAGTGTCGTTCGGGCAAGGTGGCGCGCAGACGCTGACGCTGACGCTCTATTTCGACAGCCAATTGAAGAAAACAGACGTGCGCACGTATACGAAACCGCTCTGGTCGATGATGATGATCGACCAGACGAAGAAGAATCCGGTTTCGAACAAGGGCGAGCCGCCGACCGTCGCTTTTGAATGGGGTAATTTGTACTTCAAGTCTGTCATCACATCGATGTCCGAGAAATTCACGCTGTTCACGGACGAGGGTATTCCGCTGCGCTGTACCGTGCAAATCACGCTGCGCCAGTATGAAGACGCGGAAGAAGTCGCACCGCAGACCGGTACTCAGGCGAGCACAGCGCCCCCGGTGACCAACACCCAAGTGCGGGAGGGCGATCGGATGGATCATATTGCGGCGAACAACGGCGGTAATCCCTCGGACTATCGTCAGATTGCCGAGAACAATAACATCGACAACCCGATGCGTATTCCGCCGGGCACGGTCTTGAAGACTTAGGAATAGAAGAACGCTCATGCCTAACGAAACGGCGCACATCGACAAGATTCAGATCAAAGTGGGTGGCGCAGATCTGCCCACCACCATGATGAATCTGCTCTATCTCGCCGAGGTGGAGAATACGCTGTATTTGCCGAGTATGTTCACGCTGCGTTTCCACGACGATGACTTCACAATGATGGATAACAGCCTGTTCGCCCTCGGCGCGCAGATTGAAATTTCGATGGGCAGCGCGAAAGACCCGCAATCCACCGTGATTTTCAAAGGGGAGATCACCGCACTGGAACCGGAGTTCAGCGATGACTCGGTTGCTGTGTTCGTGCTGCGCGGTTACGACGTGCGCCACCGTTTGCAGAAAGCGCACACACAGACCTTTCTGAATGTGACCGACAGCGATATTGTCAAGAAGCTGCTGCAAGCGGCGGGGATTCAGGTCGGTAAAGTGGAAGCCACCACCGTGGTGCGCGAACACCTCTTTCAGGATAACCAAATTGATCTGGCGCTCATTCAGAGCTTGGCCCAACGCAATGGTTATGAACTCACCGTGACTGAAGCAGGTAAGTTGGATTTCTGCAAACCGTCGACGGCCGCGGCCATTGATCTGAAATGGCGCGAAAACCTGCGCAGCTTTCGTCCGCGCCTCTCACTGGCAGAGCAGGTAGGGTCGGTTGAGGTGCGAAGCTGGGATCGCCTCCAGAAGAAAGCTATCGTAACCACGGCGACGCCCGATGCTCATGTACCCAAGATTGGCGGTCAAGCGCTGGCTGCGGCCAAAGGTTCGGTCTACTCCGCCAGTAAATTCACCGAAACGAACGTGCCCGTCGAAAACCAGACCGAAGCTCAGAACCTCGCTACGGCGTTAGCGACACAAATCGGAGTGGGGTTTGCGGAAGCGGAAGGACTCGCTTTCGGCAATGCGGCCTTGAAACCGGGTGTGCGGGTGAAGATCGGCAACATTGGCACCCGCTTTGGCGGTGAGTACACCCTATCGTCTACCCGCCACGTCTATTCGGCCTATGACGGCTATGACACCCAGTTTACGATTGAAGGTACGCGCCCCCAGCAAGTCTCGGATCTGGTTGCGGGAACGGCGGAGCGCCCGACCACCTGGCAAGGTGTTGTGCCGGCCATTGTCACCGATACGGTTGACCCGAAGAAGATGAATCGCGTGAAGGTTAAATTCCCCACGTTGAATGACACCCATACCAGCACGTGGGCGCCGCTGGTTGCGCCCGGGGCAGGGGCAGACCGGGGGATTCAGTGGTTGCCCGAAGTCAACGACGAGGTGTTGGTGGCGTTTGAAGCTGGTGACATCAATCATCCCTATGTGCTGGGCGGCCTCTGGAATGGCAAGGATGCGCCGCCAGACAAAGCCGCGGTGAGCGCGGGAAAAACGTCGATTCGCATCATGAAAACCCGCGTCGGCCATGTACTGCGCATGGCGGATGAGGACAGCGGAGCTATCAAGAAGGGCATACAGATCATCGATTCCAGCGCGAGCAACAAGATTATCATCGACACGACGACCAAAAAGATCACGATTGAGAGTGCCGGGGACATTGAGGTTAAGTCGACCACCAACATGACATTCACCGCAACGGGGAATGTCGAAATCAAGGGCATGGCTGTCAAGGTAGAGGCGCAGTCGACGCTCGATTTGAAGGCCACCGGACCGGCGAACCTCAAGGGTGCAGTTGTCAACATTAACTAGAAGTGGTGAGCATGGATGATTTTGTCGGCAGTCGACTCGCATTTCCGTTCCAGCTCGGCGATCGGAACCAGATCGCGCTCGTGTCTGGGGATCTGGCCATTCGTCAATCCATCTACATTATCGTTTATACGATCCCGGGTGAGCGGGTGATGCATCCGGATTTCGGGTGCGAGATTCACTCGCTCGTTTTTGACCCGGTGAATGATGAGACGGCGGTGGTGGCTGAGCGGTATGTGCGCGATGCGCTGCTGCGTTGGGAACCCCGCATCAATGTTCAGGAGGTCAAGGTGACTCCCGGAAACACGGAACTCGGCGAAATGTCGATTGCAGTATCGTATCAGATCAAGGGGCAATATGAACCGCGCAGTCTCGTCTTTCCTTATTATCTTGTTCCCCGGTGATAGATCATTATGGGCTTAAAAACACCTCGGTTGGATGATCGTTCGTTCAACGATCTTGTGGAAGAAGCCCGGGCGCGTATCCCACTCTACGCCCCGGAATGGACCGATCATAACCTGAGTGATCCCGGCATCACGCTCATTGAGCTGTTCGCGTGGATGACTGATATTGTGTTGTACCGGCTTAACCGTGTGCCGGATAAGCATTTCGTCAAGTTTATGGAACTCATCGGCCTGCGCTTGCAAGAAGCCGAACCGGCGCGGACGAGTGTCACCTTCTGGCTAAGCGCACCGCAGGCGACGCAGCTCGCCATCCCGAACGGGACCCAGGTGGCGACCGCGCGGACGGAGAATGAACCGGCCATCGTCTACACGACCGATGGGGAACTGGCGATCCGTGTGCCTGAGCTGGCATCCGTGCTGACCTCGGTCGGCGGAGATGATAAGCGTACATTCAATATGTTCGATGCGGACAGCGTGCGCAGCGGCTATGAGACCATCACCGCGTTCACATCGAACCCGCCGGCGAACGATGACGCTTTTTATCTCGGTTTCGACAATGACCTCAGTGATCACTTGATCGGGGTCGAACTGGAAGTTGATACGGCTGAAGGCGCTGGCATTGACCCGAATCATCCGCCGTATGTGTGGGAAGTGCTCAGTACCGATCTCACGCAGAACTGGACGCGGGTGACGGTCGAAGAGGATACCACGCTCGGCTTGAACATCAGCGGCCTCATCAAGATGCATCTGCCGCAGTTACGGCGCGCCGTGCGCAATGATCGCAACGTGTTCTGGCTGCGCTGCCGTCTGGAGTCGATGACGGTGGAGAGCCGCTACAATGTCAGCCCGCGTCTGCGGCGGGTCATGGTGTCGAGCTGGGGTGGGACAATCGGTGCGACAAATATCGATGTGGTGACCAATGAGGTCATTGGCCGCTCGGATGGCTCCCCCGGTCAGATTTTTTATCTGGCGCACAGCCCCTTGATTGCGCGCTCGGTCAATGAATATCTAGTGGTGCGGCGGGATGATGGCCGCGAGGAACGCTGGCAGGAAGTCACCGACTTCTCCAGTTCGATGCCGAACGACCGCCACTATACGATTGACAGCGATACGGGGGAACTACGCTTAGGGCCAGCGCTGCCTATGCGCGATGGACAGGTGCGGCGCTACGGGGCGCTCCCGCCGAAGAATGCCATGCTGATCATGACGCGCTATCGCTATGGCGGTGGGTTAGCGGGCAATGTTGCGATCAATACCATCAATGAGTTGAAAACCTCGCTGGCCTATGTCAACCGGGTGACGAATCGTTTCCCCGCGCGCGGCGGCATGGATACGGAATCGCTGGAAAGTGCCAAACTGCGCGTGCCCCACTTCCTGCGTTCGCTGGGGCGGGCTGTGACCGCCGCTGACTTCGAATACTTGGCGTTAGAGGCGGCACCGGGGCGTATCGGCCGCGCGTATTGCCTGCAACCGCCGCTCACAAATCGCGGTGAAATCAAGGTACTGCTCATCCCGCAGGTGCCGCGACTGACGGGCTTTATCGCGCCGGAGAGTCTGGAACTTGCGGCAGATCTGCGCGAGGCGGTGCAGACCTATCTCGATGATCGGCGGCTGCTGTCCACGCAGTTGGAAATCACGCAGCCGACCTACCAGTGGGTGGAAAGTGAAACACGCATCAGCATCAGCGACCTGTATGACACCGAGCAGGTGCGTGCGGCCGTTGAGAAGCGGCTGTTTGAATTCGTCAATCCGCTGACGGGTGGCACGGATGGCAAGGGCTGGAAGTTCGGGCGTGACCTGTTCGTGTCTGACCTGACCGCCGTGCTGCTGTCCGTACCGGGTGTGAATTTTGTGCGGTCGGTCAAGCTGTTCCCGGTTAACTACGACAAACGGCAGTTTACCCGCGGCACGGAAACGCAGGAAATCCGCTTGCCCCCGCAGGGCATCGTCGTCTCGTTCCAGCATACAATCGTCACGGACTAGCGCACGATGGAAGAGATCAAAGCGGTATTCCGCGCGAGCGGGCCGGACATGGACGAGCAAGAGATCGTCGTGGGCCGTCAGGGACTGCGCGTGGGACGCGGGTCAGACAATAATCTGGTCCTCAACAACCGGGAGATCAGCCGCCAGCACTTTCGCATCTTGTGGCGCGACGATGACACGTATCTCGTCGAAGACCTGAACAGCAGCAATGGCGTATGGTTCAACGAGGCGCGGATTCCGACGCGGGTTCCGCAAGAATTGCACGAGGGCGATATTCTGCGCGCGGGACCCTATAAGTTCAGCTTCGTACAGCTAAGGTACGCCGCGCCAATCGTGGTAACGCCCCCCGCGGGCGCACCCGTCGAAAGGGTTTCGCCGTTGGAGACGCGGCCCGGCTTTGTGCCCGGCTTGCCGTTTGATCAAAGCAGTTGGCTGCAATATCTTCCGGCGGTCTACTCGGATGATGAGTTTCTGGGGCGTTTCCTGCTCATCTTCGAGTCGATCATGAATCCCATCGTCTGGATGGTCGACAACTTTGATTTTTATCTCTCGCCCGAAACTGCGCCGCAGGAATGGTTGGCGTGGATGGCGAGCTGGTTTGATCTGCTGCTGCTGCCGGAACTGCCCATCGCCCGTCAGCGCGAGATCGTGCGGCAGTTAGGGTGGCTGTTTTTGCGCCGCGGGACGCGCATGGGGTTGCAGCGGCTGCTGGAACTGTACTTTGAGGTCACGCCGGAGATCATCGAGACGGTGCCCTGTCATTTTGTCGTCAGGCTGCCGCTCAGTGAATCTAAGTCGAAACTGGGGGCTGAGGTCGCTGATCGTCTGATCAACTCGCAGCGCCCCGCGTTTGCGTCCTATCTGCTCGAAGTGATTTAGAAATGAAAAGGGGATTTGAAGATGGCCGAACATCAGCAAGATGTTAGCCGTGCGCAGTCCAAGCCGCCCCGCAAGACGGACGAAGCTGCCGCCGCGAGTAATCTGCATCCCACGCTCAAACTTCAGGGTTTGATCGGGAATCAAGCCGTGCAGCGCCTGATGACACAGGGCAGCACCCGTCTACCGGCGGGCAGCGTCGTGCAAGCCAAGCTGACCGTCACCTCCGCCGACAATGCGTCCGAACGGGAAGCTGATAGCGTCGCCGAGCAAGTGCTTCAGCGGATGCAAGGCATGCAGCGGCAAACAGAGGAAGACGAACTCCAGACCAAGCGCGATCCGAGCCTTGTGCAGCGCCAGGCGGAGGAAGAAGAACTCCAAACCAAGCGCGATCCGAGCCTTGTGCAGCGTGGACCCGAAGATGAAGAAGAACTGCAAATGCAGCGTGCTGTGAGCATTGTGCAGCGGCAGGCAGAGGAAGAAGAACTCCAGACCAAGCGCGATCCGAGCATTGTGCAGCGGGCCGGTGAGGAAGAAGAACTGCAAATGCAGCGTGCTGTGAGCATCATGCAGCGGCAGGCAGAGGAAGAGGAACTCCAGACCAAGAAAGCGCCCCAGTCGCTGGCCGACAGCTTTGACGTGGATGCCAACATGGAACAGGCGATTGAGGCGCAGCGCGGCGGCGGTCAGCCCCTCGGCGCCGATCTCCAGCGGTCGATGGGCGACGCCTTTGGTGCCGATTTCAGCGGCGTCCGCGTGCACACAGGCAGCGAAGCGGATCAGTTGAATGAATCGGTCGGCGCGCGCGCTTTTACCACCGGGAGCGATGTCTTCTTCCGCGAAGGTGAATATCAACCGGGCAGCACCGAAGGGCAGCGGCTGTTAGCGCATGAACTCACCCACACTATTCAGCAGAATGCCGTCAGCCGCAAGAAAAAAGGCAGCCAGTAACGCATGCGTAATGGGATGATTGGACGCACGATTGAGCATTATCGCATCGATCTGATGCTGGGGCAGGGGGGCATGGCCGGGGTCTACCGGGCCACCGACCTGCGGCTACAGCGGCAGGTCGCCATCAAGATTATGCATCCGCATCTGGCCGCGCACAGCAGTTTCCAGCAGCGGTTCTTGCAGGAAGCGCGGTCGTCAGCGCGGCTCGATCATCCAAACATCATTCGTGTGTTGACCTTCAATAACCTGAGCGGCGATCTGTTCCTCGTCATGGAGCTGATTACCGGCGGGAGTATGCGCCAGTACGTCAAGCGGCTGAGCGAAGAAGCCCGCTTCATCGACTATCCCGAAGCGATTGAAGTGGTGCGCCAACTGGCGGAAGCGCTCGATTACGCGCATTCGCAAGGCATGATTCACCGTGATATCAAGCCGGATAACGTGCTGCTCAAGCCGGAAAGCAGCGCGCCGCGTCTGAGCTATCGCCCGATTCTGACCGATTTCGGGCTGGCGAAACTCACCGTCAGCACGGCCAGTGAAATTACCGAGCAGCAGCCCGTCGGCACGTACCCGTATATGTCGCCGGAACAGTGTCTGGCCGAGAAGATCGATCATCGGAGCGATATTTACTCGCTGGGGATCATGCTGTTCGAACTATCGGTCGGGCGCCTGCCGTTCAATCCCAAGTCGATTGCCGAGGCGGCGCGCATGCATGGGCGCGAAGCTGTGCCGATCCCGTCGACGCTGCGACCGGGGTATCCTGCGGATCTGGAACGGATTGTGCTGCGCTGTCTGCAAAAAGACCCGGTGCAGCGCTATGCCACGGCCAATGAACTGGCGCTGGATCTGCAATCCCTGCTGCGGCCGATCCTGTCGCCGCCGTCGTCCGCGGTGATAACGCCGCCGCCCGTGTTCCAGTCGCCCGCCTTCAATTCGGCGGATGATCGCGTGGCGACGGATATCGCCACGTCGATCATGACGATGGCACTGCCGACGGCGCTGCCGCTCGGTTTCGCCATCCCGCCGGGCGACCCGGTGAATGATCGGCTGTTGTTTTACAGTCCGGAGCATCCGTCATTTGCCGCACCGCTGTCGGAGAATACGGTCGATATCGGACGTGATGCCAGCAGCAGGATTGTCCTGCAAGGGAGCAAGGCTTCCCGCTTACACGCACAGGTCGAACGTAAGCCCAATGGTCGCTACTACCTGACCGACCACACCTCAACCAACGGTGTCTGGGTCAACGAGACGCGTCTGGAAGCGGGCGTGCCCGTGCTGCTCAACCCCGGTGTGATCGTGCGGTTGGGCGATTACTGGATGCAGCTTGAACTCAAGCCGCTGCCTACCGAGATGCTGAGCGCAGATGCGCCCGTGCCCGTCGACGAGGTGGGTGAGGTGATCGCGCCGCCGTCTCCGCCGCCGGTGGAGCGTCCCCCGTCCCCCGGCGACGCGCTGGCGACCGATGTGAGCGCGTTGGTCGCGTGGACGGAACCACCCCGGCATACCCCGCCGCAAATTGCGCCGGATCAGATGGGCTATGACCGCCTGATCCTCTACAGCGACACACAGCCTACGCTCACCGTCAAACTGGATCGTGATCGCTACGAAATCGGGCGGTCGAGCAAAGCGGATGTGCTGCTGACCGGGCCGGGTATCTCGCGCGCCCACGCTTCGATTGAACGCGCGGTTGATGGTCGCTTCTATCTGCGGGATCGTGGATCAAAAAATGGCGTGTGGACGGACGGCAAACGCTTGGGGGCGGGCGCGACGATTCGTCTTGAACCGGAAAGAAGCTTCCGGATTGGCGAGTACTGGCTGCAATATGAGTTGAAGCGGGTCGTGCCCATCTCGTTGATGGCGGGCGTGCCGGGTTTCGGTGAAGACCAGTCCGCAGACGACGAGAATGCGACCGTCGTCATGATCAAACCGCTCGACGAGGAGATGCCGCATTATTCGCCCCCGCCGCTGACGGTTGATCTTCAGGCCAATGATCGCCTCGTGTTTTTTAGCGAGGATCACCCGATGCAGGTGATCAAGCTGGCGTCCGAACTCATCACGATCGGGCGCGGCGATGATCAGGATATCCGTCTGGATGGCAAACGCGTGTCGCGCGCCCATGCACAGATCGAACTGCGGGCGGATGGCAGCCTCCTCATTCTGGATCGCGGTTCGTCCAATGGCACATGGGTGGGCGACACACTGCTCGTTCCACAGACCCACGTGCTGTGGGACAAAGACGAAATCGTTCGCTTGGGGAACTACTGGCTTAAATTTGAGAGCGGCAGTCGCTTGCTGGACGCGGTCACGCTGGATGTGGGCAAAGATTCCCGGCGCTTGGTCGGCAAGCGCATCAAAAATTTCCGCATTGATCGCTTTCTCGGTCAAAACGACCTGAACTCGGTTTACAAAGCGACTGAACTGCCGCTGGATCGCGAAGTCGCGCTCAAAATCATGCACCCGAACCTCGCGGCGGAAGAAACCTATAAGCAGCGGTTTCTCCAAGACGCGCGTGTGTTGAGCCGTCTTGAGCATCCTAATATCGTGCGCATCCTGTCCTATGACAACGTCGATAACGAGTTGTTCATGGTGATGGAGCTGGTCAAGGGCAATACCGTCAGGAACTATCTCAACCAGCTCAAAGCCGCAAATAAGCAGATGAGCCTGTCGGAAGCCGTCGCGCTGATGATTCAAATCGCTGACGGCATGAACTACGCGCACCAGCAGGGCATGATTCACCGTGCATTGTCGCCGACCAGTATCGTGCTGCGCCCCACGCCGATTATTGGGCCAATCGTGCAGTATGTCCCCGTGCTGACCGAGTTCACCGTCGCGCAGGCGTCGGAAAACGGCGATCTGTACATGTCGGACAAGCCCGACGTGAACTACGTCTACGCCTCGCCGGAACAGTGCCTCGGCGAACGCGTGGATACGCGCAGCGACATCTACGAAATGGGCGTCGTGTTCTATGAGATGCTCGTGGGCGCGCCGCCGTATCAACCGCGCTCGATGGCGGAAGCGATCCGCATGCACGCCCGCGAACCACTGCCGCTGCCGCGCAACACGCGCGGCGACATCCCCGAAGAACTCGAAATCCTCGTCCTCAGGATGCTGGAGAAGAACCCGAATAATCGCTGGCAGACGGCGATTGAGCTGGCGCGCGCGCTTCAGCGCAGCGATATCGGCGTGGCGCTGGAAGGTCAGCGCAGCGGTCAGGGTAGCGCGCTCCTCGAGATGGAAAGCGAAGTCACGCAGGTGATGTCGGCGCCCGTCTCGGCAGAAATGCCCCAGCCGACCCGCGCGCCGAACCCGCACGCTGAGCACGCGCTCCTGATCTTTTACAGCGATACCCTGCCGACGCGCGCGATCCCGCTCGACAAGAATGTGCTGACGATCGGGCGCGGCGATGGTCAGGATATCGTGCTGGATGATCGGCGCGTCTCGCATCAGCACGCCCGGGTCGAAGTCGCGCTGGGCGGCATGTACCGCCTCATCGATCTCGGCTCAAAGAACGGGACGTATTTAGGCAGCTACCGCCTCATCAATGGGATCGCCGAAATCTGGGATCCGGTGGATACGGTGCGGATGGGTGGTTACTGGGTGCGCATTGAGCGCCCGGGCAAAGACGCCGCTGCCAAGGCGGACGTTCCGGCATTGCCCGCTTCCGCGCCCGCACCCGAAGTTGTTCCGGCTTACCCGCCGCTGCTGCCGGAGAAGATTCAGGTCAACATTGAACAGCCGCATCTCGAAGTGACACCCGGCACGAAAGTGGCGCTCCCAATTGAGGTTGTCAATCGCAGCGATGTTGTCGATCATTTCCGCGTAGAATTGATCGGCCTCCCGGCTTCGTGGGTGACCGTGCCCGTGGAACCGCTCTTTCTGCTGCCCAACAGCCGGAATACCACGTCGGTGACCTTCAACCCGCCGATGAACAGCACCAGTACGGCCGGGGAGCATGCGTTTGAGGTACGCGTCAGCGCGCGCGCGCAGGGAATTATGTCGGCGGCGGTGCAGGGTTCACTGGTTATTCAGCCGTTCTACAGCTACGTGATCGACATGGAACCAGAACGCATTGCGTCGGGCAAGTATGTGCAGATCACGATCAACAACAGCGCGAATACGTTCGGCAAATACACGCTGCAAGCCCGCGACCGCGAACAAGCCCTGCGCTTTGACCTGACCGCGAAGCAGTACACGCTCGCGCCGGGACAAAATGAGCAGTTTTCGGTGCGGGTGCTGGCGAAACGGCGGCATCTGCTGGGAGCGCCGAAGACCTTCCCGTTTGAATTCAGCGTGATTCCGACGCCCGCCGAATCGTATGGCGGGACGCAGTCGGCTTCGGGCGAAGTCACCGTCCAGTCGTTAATTCCCGGTTGGCTGCTCGGGGGCTGTCTGCTGCTGATCATTCTGCTGGCGGCGCTGGCAGTCTTTGGCTATACGCAGATCACGGCGTTGAATGCGCAGCGGCAAACGCAAGTCGCGCTGGTGCAGGCGACCGACCTCGCGGCGACCGCCACCGCCATCGCGTTGGGCGACGATGACGGCGACGGGCTGACCAATGGGCGCGAAGCCACGCTCGAAACATTCTCGGCGCTGGCCGATACAGACGAAGATGGTTTACCGGATGGCGTCGAAGTGCGCGTGTGGCGCACCAATCCGCTGAATCGCGATACGGACGGCGACACACTCAGCGACGGCGAAGAGATTGAACTGGGCACTGATCCGCTGAACCGCGATACAGATGGCGACGGCGTCCCTGACAACGAAGATGTCGCCCCTATTTTGCCGCCGACGGCGACGATTACACCGTTCCCAACCTTGCCCGGCACAGCAGGTGATATTTGCTCCGGATCGCCCGCCCCCTCACGGATGGCGGTCGGCATGGCGGGCATTGTGACGCCGGGCGGTCTGCCTAATCGCGTGCGGTCAGTGCCCGGCAAAGCCGAAGGGCAGGTGACCGCGCTCATGACACCGGGGTCGAGTTTCCTCGTGGTCGGCGGGCCAACCTGTGACACCGAAGATCAAATCCGCTGGTGGCAGATCAATTACGGCGGTTTGATCGGCTGGACGGCGGAGGGCGAAGCAGAAAACTTCTATCTCGAACCGCTGCCTGCGACACCTGCGCCCGGCGCATTGGGCAATGCCATTCCGAACCCGGGAGGGCAGTAGTTCATGATGGTTGGAAGAATGAAGCGCACTCCTCATCGATATTCTGGCTTCTGGTGGGCATTGAGCCTCCTGCTGGCCGTGTGGCTGCTGTTGCATCCGGTATCTGTTCTTGCTCAGGATGGCGGGGATCTGATCTTTCTGACGCCGCCGGTTGTGGTGGAGGATCAGGTTACGCTGCACCTGCTCGTGCGCGGCACGGGGTTACAGCGCTATGATCTGCTGACCGCCGCGAATTTCCGCCTTGATGAGCCCGCGGAGGCGGTTCAGGTGGACAGTGAACCTGCTGCACCGCTGACCATGATCGTCATGGTCAACCTGGGGTTCGCCTCCGATGTCGATCTGATCCAGTCGACGCTGCAGGCCTACTTTGACACCTATTACCGCCCCGGCGACGAGGCGATCCTCTACGTGTTTGGCCCCAATCTGGTGGAGATGTTCGAGCCGGATGATCTCCCGGCCATCCAAACCGTGATTGACGGTCTGACGGCGTCGACACTGTATGCGCCGGTCGATGCGCTGGTGACAAGCGGACTGGAACGCTTGCAGACGGAACTGACGCAAGATCCGGCACGCGCGTTTCAGGCGCTGTTCGTGGGCTCGTACCTGATCTCGAATGATGATCCGGCTATGTCCGCGGGCTTTCCCGCGCTCGGCGTGCCGCTCCATGTCATTCAGGCGCACCGCTTTCGCGATGATACGACCGAGAAACTGCGCACGCTGGCGCAAACCGGCGGCGGCATCTTCGTTAACAACCGCGGTGGTCGCTTTCTGCAAGCCGGGGCGGCGGTAAGTACCCTGGCGCTCGCCTATGAAGCCTTGGAGAGCAGTCGCAGTGTGTACACGCTGAGCTATCACCCGCAGCGGCGTGACCTGACCACCACACCGGAAGTCACACTCACTCTTCAGCTTACCGCCGAGCAGCGGCTCAGCGCGACATACACCTATGAGCGGACGTTCGCGCCCCCGCAGGTCGAACTGCCGGAGGCTGCGCTTGATTTGCGCCGCACCCCGCGCCGCGCGGATGAACAGGTGCTGTTCGATGTGAGCGAGCATCAGCTGACGGCACGGGTGCTGTTTCCTGATAACGTCACCCGCGAGATTCAAAGCGTGCGCGTCGACATTCTGAACGCGGTGGATGATCAGGTGCTGCAATCCGCGCTGAATCTCGATCCCCAGATCGATGCGCTGGGGAACTTTGCGCTGACGCTCCCGCTGGACAGCTTTGAGCAGCCCGACCGCACGACGCCTTTCCGTTTGGTCGTCACCGTCACCGATGAGCTCGGCCTGAGCGGGACAGCCGAACTCGAAGGTCGGGTAACGGTCGCCGCGCTGCCCCCGCTGCCGACGCTCACGCCGGAGCCGACCCAAGCGCCGACGGCCACACCGCCGCCCGCGCCCACGGCCGCCGCTGCGGTGCAGTCGCCCATTGGCGCCGCCCAGTCGACGGTGACGGCCAGCGACAATTCGCTGATCCTCCTGTTCGCGGGGATCATCTTGTTTCTCGTGCTGGTCATCGTGCTGATGCTGGTCCGCTTGCGGCGGGTCAGCCGGGGAACGCGGCGCGCCGGCCTTAATCCAATTACTGGCGACGAGTTCAGCACGGATGCTGGACAGCCGAGTGCGCCCGGTGTTCCGGCGTCAGCTCAGTCAGCGCCAGTGGCCGCGCCCGTCGAAAATAAGCTCCTCGGACGGTTGATCGTCATGAAGGGGCTGAAGGAAATGGAAATTCCGATCATGAAGGAAGAATTTGTCATTGGTCGGAGCGCGGCGGGTAACTGCGATTTTGTTATCGCTGAACCGTATATCAGCCCGCGCCACTGCATGATCATCCATCGTAATGGCCGCTTCGCCATTCGTGATCTGAAGGCCAAAAACGGGGTGTTTGTAAATGGCGAACGGATTCCGATCGAGCGCGACGTGATCGTGCCGATCGGTTCGGAAGTCGGTATCACGCAGAATATTATCGTGGAACTATGGGATCCGACGACGGTCGTCAACCGGAATGTATCGCGGATGGGTTCGACCGTCACCCAGACGCAGGGGTCGCAGGTGACCGGAACCGAACATCTCTTCCGACCTATGCTGGGGATTCGCTATGTCGACGACGAGGAAGCCGTCGACGACGATTACAGTCCGCTATAGACGAGGGTCGCGTCGTTAGAGAAGCGTCAAGCTGGTTTACGTCCGCCTGCATAATTTGAGAAAACATGGCCGAGATTACCGCATTTTCTGAACGAAATATCGCCACACGTGACCGTCTTGAAGACTACGCCGCCGATACGGTCATCCATACGGCCGGTGGTCTCAATCTCCAGCTCGCCCTCGTGTGTGATGGGGCAGGCGGCGGTGATGCGGGCGAAAAAGCTGCCCGACTGACGGCGCGCGCCATCATGGATCATTTGCAGGTTAGCACCGGCACGAGCATCCCCAAACTGCTGTTTGCGGCGGTCGAGCAGGCGAATCGCGTTGTGTACAGCGAACTGCGTGGCACAGGTACGACGACCCTCGCGCTGGCCGTGGTCGATCTTGGCGATGGTGCGCACGGTCGCCTGTATGTGGCGAGTGTGGGCAACAGCCATGTCTATCTACTGCGCGATGGTCGTGTCGTTCGCCTCAACATCGATCACACGCTGGGCAACGAATACATTTATGCTGGGCAAATGTCGCCGGAAGAAGCCGGAAAACTGCCCAATGCTGATTTTGTCACCCGGGCCGTCGGCGTCAATACTGAAGTACAGGTTGATATTGGCTTCTATGCGGAACGGGGCAAGGATTTCGTCAGCAGTCGCCGCGCTTTCCGGCTCGGGCAGAAGGGGCTGGCGCTTAAGGAAGGCGACTCGATCCTCGTCACATCCGATGGCTTGTTCTCGGTCAATCCCGACGGCCCGGTCGAGTACAAGATCGAGCAGGAATTTATCCGCTATGCCATGGACGATAAGGTCGACCATGCCGGGCAGGCGATCATGGGCTATGCCACGGCCCACAGCCCACAGGATAATACTGCGCTGTCGCTGCTGTTTGTCCCGTCGCCGCGCCGTCGTCCGGTTGTGCTGGCCGCGTCTTTATCTCGACGACAGCGCGCTGGTTTGAGCTTGTCGCTGCTGGTCGTCCTAGTGCTGATCGGGTTCTTCATCTTTCAGCTGCGCGTGACGGAAGCCCGCAACGTTCTGTTCCTCGCGACGCAAACGGAATTTCAGGTGATTGTGCTCAACCTGTCGGCGACCGCGCCGCCGACCGTCACGCCGACGCTGACGCCCTCGCTCACGCCAACGTTTACGCCGACCCTGCGCCCGACGCAGGTGTCCGCCGATCAGATTGGTTTGCAGTTGTTTCTGGAGAACCAACCCGCGCCGATCTTCTTGCGCAGCGTCATCGTTTCGTCCGATGACAGCCTGATGGTGGTGGAGGGTCGCCATCCGGAGGGCGAAACGCTGGTGATCAACCCGCTCAACCTGTTCGCGGAAAGCGGAACACTGCTCGAACTCGGACGCGTTGATAACACGCCGAACGAGGAAAACGCCAGCCTTGTGCTCTACCCGGCAAGTGACTTCTTCGCCAATATTGGCGATTTTCAGCATCAAGGGGTGTCGGTGGAGCCGCTGCAAAATCGGGAAGTGCTGCTGCAATCGCTCAGCGAATGTATGGCGGCGCGTCAGATTCCGGCGGATCCTGAAATCGAAGGGGATCAGGACAAAATCGCCTTCACCTGTTATTCGCTGCAAGCGGAGACCTGTTCGTACACGCTCCCCGGTGAGGAACTGACCATGCTCACGCCCGGCAGTCGGTCGCTCTTTGAACTCAGTGTGCCGCCCCGGTTTGTCGAGAGCGTGCCGGCCCCGTACTCCGAAGCGCGCGCGTACTATGAGAGCGCCATTCGCTTCACTGGCGGCGATACGACGCTGCTGGAGTGTATGTCCACCGCCCTCGATCTCGATGGTGATGGTATCGCCTATCCGCACGATGTGTGCGAGAACGAGGCTGGTTTGCGGGAAACCAACGGTTGTCCGGATGCTGACCGCGATGGTGTGATCGACAGTGCCGATCTGTGCCCTGAAGTCGCTGGCCCGCCAGAGAACAATGGCTGCCCGCTGCCGACTGCAACCCCGCTCCCCGATCTCGATGGTGATGGTCTCGCGGGTGACGCCGATCTCTGCCCGCTGGAAGCTGGCCCACCGGAGAACAATGGCTGCCCGACTGCGGAAACTGCAACACGCCGACCGACGCCGACACGTACGGCGACGCTCGCGCTGGATCTCGACGGGGATGGTATTCTCGATACGGTAGATCAGTGTCCGCGTGAAGCGGGCACTCTGAGCAACAATGGTTGCCCCGAACCGACACCCACACGGCAAGAGTCGACCGCGACGCGCGAAGACGCGCCCACTGCCACGCGGACATCGACGCCGATCATACCCAACACCGCCACGAATGTGCTGACGGCGACGCGGACGCCCAGCAACGAACCGACCGCGTCGCTGACGCCGAGTCGCACGCCCTCCAACGAGCCAACGAGCACCTTCACGCGCACGCCGACGGAGGCGGCTACGGCTACGGATACCCCCACGATTACGCGTACGGCGCGGCCCTCGGATACCCCGACGGCGACCAATACTGACCTTCCGACTGCCGTCCCGCCGACGAATACGGACGTCCCGACCAGTACGCCCACCCGAACGCCGACCGAGACGTCCACGCCGAGCGATACGCCGACCGCGAGTAACACACCCACGCCGACCGAGACGTCCACGCCGAGTAACACACCCACGCCCAGCAATACGCCGACGCCGAGTAACACGCCGACCCAGAGCGATACGCCAACGCCGAGCAATACGCCGACCCAGAGCAATACGCCAACGCCGAGCAACACGCCAACACCGAGCAATACGCCGACGCCCAGCAACACGCCGACCGAGACGTCCACGCCGAGTAACACGCCGACGCCCAGCAATACACCGACACCGAGCAATACGCCGACGCCCAGCAATACACCGACACCGAGCGATACGCCCACGCCCAGCAACACGCCGACGCCGAGCGATACGCCCACCGATGTGCCAACGGCCACGCCGACGCCGACGTTCACGCCGACCGACGTGCCCACCGCGACCGACGTACCCACCGCGACAGCCACTAGCACACCTGAAACTACGGTGGAAGTCACGGCGGTGGTCGAGGTTCCGTTTACGACCGCGAAACTGAGCGTTACGAGCGATATTCGCGAATGGATGTGGTATGGGGAGAATCTGCGCAGCTTATTTGGCGAACGGCAGGGCTGATCTTCAGTAGAATGCCGACACTGTTTGTGTAGGGGCAGACCTATGTGTCTGCCCAGCACGGGCGCACATGAGGGTGTTGAAAAAGGTCATTTTCCACCCCACCCCGGCCCCTCCCCGAATTCAGGGAGGGGAGCCAACCGTCCGCGCCAAGCGGATTTGGTCTTCGTAGGGACGCGATTTATCGCATCCGCTGGTAAGTGTGAATTTCAGAAGGCTGCACGATGGCTTTGCACACGCCCTCATAGGCCGCCCCCTACAGTTGCTTCGTGAATTGCTCTTGATAACCGACTTTAGGTTTCGCCCCGCAGCTTTGAATTGAGCGGGCTTACGCCTGGACGGGAACGGTATTGCTGACGAATGCAACCTGTTGACCGTCCGGCGACCACGAGGGCACATTCATCGTTCCCTGCCCGCCGTACAGATAGGCCACAACGCGCGGTGTGCCGCCATTCAGCGGCATCGTCCGCAGATACACCCGCTTCGCCGCCGGATGATCGCCCGGATCGACTTCATTGACCAGATACGTCAGAAAAATGATGGATTGGCCATCCGGCGCAATATGCGGAAACCAGTTGTTGTATTCGTCGTCGGTGAGTTGCTGCTGATCACTGCCATCGGCCCGCATGCGCCAGATGTGCATTTGCCCTGTGCGTACCGAATTGAAGTAGATGTATTGGCCATCCGGCGTGTATTCCGGGCCGTCACTCAGACCGGACGCGTCGGTGAGCTGGACTTCGTCCCCGCCCGTAATTGGCATCCGATAAATGTCATATTTGCCGCGGCGCTGCGCCGTATAGACCACGGATTGACCGTCCGGCGACCACCCATGCAGATACGATGGGCCGATCGGCGTGATCAGTGTAGGCGTGCCGCCTTTCAGCGGGACGATGTACACGAGCGAGGCGTGGTCCGCGCCGTTATGGCTGCTGATGGCGAGCATCGTCCCATCGAATGAGATCACATGGTCGTTGTTGTTGCGGACGATCGCGCCCGTGTCAATCGGCGTGATCGCCTTGCTGGCGAGATCGAACCGGTAGAGCCGACCCTGCGTGTTGAAGATGAGCGCCTGACCATCCGGCGTCCAATTGGGCGCCTCAAACACATCATCCGTTTCATAGATGATCTGCCGGTGACCGCTGGAAACATCCAGCAGCTCCAGACGGCTGCCAAAAGGATCGGTTTCCCGCGCAAAACCCGGTTTGACGGGCACGACGAGGCGAACATCGCGGAAGATGGCCGTTTCGACGACCTCGGCTTCGTGCGAGCAGACATACATCCCCAGATAGATCTCGTCACCGAGATCCAGTTCGACGTCGACGGTAGTGAACGGTTCACCAAACTGCGCGACCGACATGCGGTAGGTGCGGCCCATGCGTTCCAACTGGATCACGTCGGCGCCGTTCGTGGGCGCGGTCACTTCTTCAATCAAGCCGCCCGCCGTGCGCCGGTACTGGAGCGTGAGCAATCCATCACCATGTACTCCTGTGCAGACGGCGGCGGAACCGTTATCGAGGCTGGTGCGCACCATCCACCCCAATTTACGATGTGGGTTGACGCCCGCGCCGACGAATTCTGCGCGCAGGGTGACGATGAAGTCGCCCGTCATGCGCCGCCAGACGTAGTGAAATGCATCATGGTCGCCCCAGATGTTGGCTCCAGCCCCGCTGACGGTGTAGCTCTGGCGAACAGGGTCGTAGACGCAGGTGCCCGGAAAGTGGACGACGCCGACATCACTATGCTGCGTAAACCAGTCGGTGGGGATGGTACTCGCGGAAGAAGTCATGTTTGGTTTAAACCTTTCTGAAAGCGCCTCCCGTGAGCAGCCTGCGGACGGAGAGGGTGCAATTTTGCGCACTTTTTCGGTAGGGGCAAATACTCCGCACCTACATCACGTATTGTAGATCGGCTGCAAAGAAAGTCAACTGGACTTGCAAGGTCACTTGCAGACGTCAATCATGCTTATACGCCACAGTCGTCTTTGATCGTGAATTTAGGCACAGAATAACTGAAAATAAGTGCTTGCTGCCTTCGGCTAATTGCTTGACAGCGCTTGCAGAAAGATGTATAAAAACAGGCAGAAGTACTTGCTTCGGGCACTCTTGTCAGGCAGATTGATGGGAGGTACAGGCGAGAAAAATTGACGACCGTGAACGGTCAAACGCTGGTGTCGGGCTGGAACGCGCTTGCGCTCCGGGCAGATCGATAGAGCAATTCGTGAGCACTCCTCACACTGTGAAATTTTTAAAGGAGATTTAGATTATGTCGTCGAACAAGAATGAAAAACGCCAGAGCAAACCATCCATCTCCCGGCGTGATTTCCTGAAAATGAGTGCGGCCGGGGCAGCAGGCCTCGCCGCGGCGGCCGTTCCGGCCTTTGCCGCCCCGATGGTTCGCCAGTCGACCGGCAACCCGGCGGTCGTTCGTTTCTGGAGCTGGTACACGGATCAGCAGGATCAATTCCCGAAGGTCATTGAAGATTTTCAGGCGCTGAATCCGAATATTCGCGTCGAACTGCAAATCATGGCGGATGTCACGGGCGCCTACCTACCCGCACTGCTCGCCGCCGCCGCCGCCAACGACCTGCCGGAAATTTACGCTCCCCATGTGTACTCGGTCGAGTTTGGCAAGCAAGGGCTGGGTGCGGATCTGCTCACAGAACTGGGCGCGGACTTCATGGCCGACTTCTTCCCGTCCGCCAGCAGCATGTTCCTTGATGGGGACGCGCAGTACGCGGTCGGCTGGATGGCGCAGACCATGGGCTTCTACTATGACCCGGCGATGTTTGAAGAGGCGGGCATTGACGGCGAAC
Organism: uncultured Chloroflexota bacterium; assembly: GCA_937988705.1. Taxonomy (GTDB): domain Bacteria; phylum Chloroflexota; class Anaerolineae; order Aggregatilineales; family Phototrophicaceae; genus Flexifilum. The sequence goes on from CALKIA010000104.1 coordinate 22,060, forward strand.
CGGAAACATGGGACGACATGATCGCCGTCGCGAACCAGATCAAGAGCCGCATCCCCGGTAACCTCGGCATGATGCAGGACGCGACCAACGGCTTCAGCGTCAACGATCTGTGGTTCCCGATGATCACCGGTTTCTCGGATGATCCGGACACGGTGCGCCAGCTTGACCGCGGCGAAACGGAATGGAACACTCAGGCCGTGGTGGATGCGCTCACGCTGTACCGCCGGACGCTGGATGGTGGACTGTGGCAAGAAGGTCAGACGGGCATGGATCAGGTCGCCTGTTTGAATGCACTCTACGCGGGCCGCGGCGCGGCGTTCTATTCGGGTTCATGGAACCCCGGTCGCATCTACAAGGATGCCCCGCCAGAACTGCTGGAACGCCTGAAGGTTATGAAGACGCCGGCAGTCACCGCGGGCGGTCGCCACTGGACGGGCAATTCGGCGGGCGCGGCGTTCTCGGTCGCCAACAACAGCGCGAACAAGGATGCGGCACTCACGTTCATGGAATACCTGTATTCGTCCGAAGTTTACGCCTGGGTGATGAGCGATTCGGTGTCGCTGCCCGCGACCCGGTCGGCTGCGGAACAGGTGACTGACCCCCTCATCAGCACGATGGCGAGCTGGCTGCCGGATGGCTGCCGTCACTGGCTGACCGGCCCCGCTGGTCAGGTGGTTGCAGACACGGTCATGTCGTTCACGGTCGGTGATATCACGGATCCGGTCGAAGCCGCGAATCTCATGCATGAAGGCGCCTCGGAGCTGGATTACAGCTAGTCCATTCGTACCACTTCAGTCGCTGGCGTTCATCTCAGGAGGTGAGCATGTCTCTAAGTCAAGGTTGGTTAGGGAGGCTCGCCTCCTTTGTTTTGGGCAGCCCGAACGGCCGTCAGGAACGCTTCACCGGGTTGGCTATGACGCTGCCCGCGTTCATCTTCTTCATGTTCTTTATCGGCATTCCGATTCTGCGCACCGTGCTGCTCGGCTTTCAGGAATGGAACGCGATCGCCCCGGCACAGTGGGTTGGTCTGGACAACTATCTGCACATGCTGGATGACGCCGTGTTCATCAAGTCGCTGGTCGTCACGCTGATCCTCACGGCGGCGCTGACCGTCATCCTGACCACGCTCCCACAGATCGTCGCCGTGTTGTTCAACATGGGCTGGGGGGTGTTCGGCACCATTGGTCGAACCATGCTGTTCATGCCCAGCGTGATCTCGTGGGTGGTGACGGGCGCGCTCTGGAAGCTGATTCTCGACCCGAACCTCGGCAGCCTGAACACGATCTTAGGCAACATGGGCTTGACCGCTTTACAACACAATTGGCTGGGCGACCGCAGCCTCGTCCTGTATTCGATTGCGGGTGTCGCGGTCTGGCAGCAGTTCGGCCTGTACGTGATCATCTTCTTCGCCGGCATTCAAAGCATCGACAGTGCGCTCTACGAAGCCGCCGCCATTGACGGCGCCAACAGCATGCAGCGTTTTCTACGTGTCACGGTGCCGATGCTGCGCCCGGTGACGCTCATGGTGATCACGCTCAATCTGCTCAACGGCATCAAACTCTTTGACGTAATTTACGTGATGACGGGCGGCGGTCCGGTCAACGCCTCCCAAACCTTGGGGACGTATATCTATCGCGTGGCTTTCGCCAACCCCGGCCTGCCGGACTTTGGCTATGGTTCGGCGCTTAGCACGGTGATTCTGCTCCTGTGCATTCTCGTCCTCTTCTTCCAAATCTGGATGAATAAACGCGCGAAATATTAATGACGACACCCTTTTGGAGGACTCAGAATGAACTTTGAAACCGGCTTGAGCCGCGTGCGCCTCTTCTGGTCACCGAGCCGCATCGCCGCGTTTGTCGCGCTGATCATCATGGCGCTGGTGGGCGTGTATCCGTTCGTGTGGCTGGTGCTCACCTCGCTGCGCGAACGCAATACCATTTTTAACGGGCCTTTCATCCCGGAAACGTTCATCTTCGACGCGTATCCGCAGGCGTGGGAGCAGACCGAATTCGGCGCACATTTCCTGAACACGGTGTTCATCGCCGTGTTTTCGCTGATAGGTATCCTGTTCTTCTCGACGGCGGCGGGCTACGCCTTCGCGAAGCTGCGCTTTCCGTTCAAGCGCGTCATTTACATCCTGCTCCTCAGTACAATGGCGATGCCCGCCGCCTCGCTGATCATTCCGCTCTATTTGCAGGTGAAAAGCCTCGGTTTGCTTAATTCGCAGGTGGGCTTGATTCTGGTGTACATCGGGTCGATGTCGCCGTTCTCAATCCTGCTCATGCGCTCGTTCTTCGAGACAGTGCCCGACGAGTTGATCGAGGCGGCGCGCATCGACGGCTCTAGCGAATTCGGGACGTTCTACCGCATCGGGATTCCGCTGGTACGACCGGGGATCGGCACGGTGGTCATCTTGCAGCTGCTCGCGGTTTGGAATGAATTCCTCTATGCGACCGTGCTGATTCAGGATGTGAATAAAAAGCCGCTCCAGCCTGTGATCTTCAACTTGGTGGGACAGTTCAATACCAATTGGCCGGCGCTTACGGCCGCGCTCACCATGGCGATCATTCCCGTGGTGCTGGTCTACATCAACATGCAGAAGCAGTTCGTCGCCGGGCTTACTCAAGGGGCGCTCAAAGGGTAGAATAAGCGGAGCGACGGCGATGAGTAAACTTCAGATGTACGTTCGAGTGACCTGAAGGATAAGGGCGATTATGGCATGGAAGGACGAGAAGTCGAAAGCGGGGGTTGATCAATCGAAGACGCACGGCAGCCCACGGTCAACGAACGGGAAACGACCGGATCGTTCCGGCAAGCGCGCCGTCACGCTCGATGATGTGGCGAAGCTAGCGGGGGTGTCTCCATCGACTGTCTCGCGCGTCGTCAGCAACCGCACGCCCGTGAGCCCGGATGTGCGCGAGACGGTCGAACGCGCCATCGTGCGGCTCGGCTATGTGCCGAATCGCGCGGCGCGTAACCTCGTTACCAGCCGCAGCGACTCGATCGGCGTTGTGCTGCCCGAACCGATCAGCCAGTGGGGAATCGACCCCGTGATCGGGCCGCTGCTGTTCGGGATTTCTGCTGGTCTGGAACAGACGGATATCCAGCTTGTCCTGATGATGACATCCACGCGGCGCGACAATGAGCGCGTCCAGCGGTATCTGCAAAAGGGGCACGTTGACGGCGTGATTGTGGTCGGCTCACACAGCGAAGACAGCGTACCGGGACAATTGCAGAAACATGGCATTCCGATGGTGTTCAGCGGGCGACCAGCCGTCGATCTCGACGTTGATTTTGTCGATGCCGACCACCGAAGCGGCGCGCGGCTGGCAGTGAGTCATCTTGTGGCTGGTGGCCGCCACCGCATTGCTACGATTCACGGCACGCTGGATATGCCGTCCAGCCGCGACAAGCTCGAAGGTTACCGTGATGCGCTCGTCTCGGCGGGGCTGCCGCTCGATTCCAGCATGGAAGCCGCCGGGGACTATTATAATCCCACGTCGGCGACGGCGGCGATGCAGACGCTGCTGGCCCGGCACCCAGAGGTTGACGCCGTGTTTGTCGCCTCGGATGCGATGGCAGCGGCGGCTGTCGGCGTGATCCAGCAGGCGGGACTGCGCATTCCGGAAGATATCGCCATTGTCGGCTATGACGGCACGCCGGTGGCGCTGGCAACACGACCGATGCTCACGACCGTGCGCCAGCCAATCGAAGCGATGGGGCGCGCGATGGCGGAACGGTTGCTCCGGCGGATTGACTATCCGGATGAACCGACTAGCCACATCATCTTCTCCACCGAATTGATTGTACGCGAATCAAGCGGCGCGCTCACCGAGGAGCACAGCCGTTCCCGGTCGTAACCATGAGCGCGTCAAAAAGGTGACCTTCTGACCCCACCCCCGGCCCCCTGTCAGGGGTAGGTTTTTAATGGTAAGGCCGAGAAAGGTTCCGTCCCCTCTGTATATTCATGAGATTCAAGAGCGG
>CALKIA010000105.1 GCA_937988705.1 uncultured Chloroflexota bacterium
CCACGAATGGATGTAGGGGCGCACCTGTGTGTGCGCCCGAAACCGGGTAGACACACAGGTCTACCCCTACATTGGGACTTTCGAGAGTCTACTTAAGTGCGCCATGTGAACCGTTCGGCGGGACGGAGCACGGCAAAATTCAGCCCGGCGCGTTCGGCCAGCGGGATAAAGTCGTTGACGTCCGCGGTGTTAAAGGTGAACATGTCGTAGTGATGCGGAATGAGCAGGCGCGGCTGCACCGTCGTGGCGAGATCGACCGCAGTCTGCATGTTCATGTTCGGCGGCGTGCCAAACGCATCCCGGCGTGCATCTGTCCCGTTGATGGGCAGGAACATGATGTCCGGCTTAAGCTGCTGCAAGCGCTCCGCCAGCCCGTCGTAGATGATCGTGTCGCCGCTGTGATAAATCTTCAATCCATCGACCTCAAACTGATAGCCGAGGAACGGATAGCCCTTGTCTTCAGTGTAATCCAGACCGGGATGCGCTGACGGCACACTGCGAACCGTCATCCCGCCCACCGTGATCGCCTCGTCGCCGCGTGTGGGGATCAGGCGTGCACGCGGCAGGCCTAGAGTCACAGCGTGCTCCACAACGGCGGTCGGCAAAACCAGTTGAGCGGCGGGCGAAGCGGCGAACAGCGGCGGCATCGTCCCCGGATCAAGATGATCCGAGTGCTTGTGACTGGCGAACACCCAGCGGGCGTCCGTGAGTTCTGCACCGCGCAGCGGCGCGCTCGTCATGCGCACGTGCGGCTTTTCGGTATTCGCGTATTTTGTGGTCAGCGACTCAGACAGATACAGATCAATGTAGAACAGAATCGAGGCAGTCTTGATCGCATACCCGCTCTGCCCCAACCACCAGATGCACACTTCGCCAGACTGCGGTTGCGCCGCCGCGATATCGTTCAGCAACGCTGTGTGTTGCAACACGGGTTCGATCATCAGAATTACCCCGTAAATGTACGGACAAAGTTTGATGGAGTCATACCTCGTATGCTACACTGGCGCAAGGCTAAATTAAAAGAGAGTTATGATGAGCGCAAAACCATTACCCCTTTTACCGACGAGTGTGATCGGCTCGTATGCGTGGCCGGGTTGGCTGCATGTCGCCATGGACGCCGCGCATCGGGGCGAGTTCGGCATCGACGACCTCCACGAAACGCAGGATGACGCCGTGAATCTCGCCGTGCGCGATCAGGAAGCGGCGGGCGTCGACATCATCACCGATGGCGAAATGCGCCGTATTGGCTTTTTCACGGCGGAATTCTACGGCCATATGACGGGCATTCGCGAACTCCCCGCGCGCCGTAAACTCGGCGTCATCGGCCATGATCAGCGCGAAAGCTACGAAGTGGTCGAACCACTCACCGCGCCGAATGGCCTCGGTTTGGTGGCCGAATTCCAGTATCTGCGCCAGCAGACCGACCGCGCGATCAAGATGCCGATTCCCGGCCCGTATACGCTGGCCGGACGCCTGAAACCGGGCTCGATCTATAAGGATCGTCTGGAAGTGGCTTATGCACTGGCTGACATTATCAATGCGGAGATCAAGGCGGTGGTGGCGGCGGGTGCCGACTTCGTGCAGGTCGATGAACCCTCCTACGCCGTGCATGCCAGCACGCCCGACGCGTTCGTTAAGCTGTTCAACCACACGGTGAGCGGCGTTAACGCGAAGATCGGCACGCATCTGTGCTTTGGGAATTTCGTCGGGCGTCCGGTCGCCAAGCGCACCTATCACCCCGTCTTCCCCTTCGTGCTAGACATGAACGCCAGCCAGTACGCGCTGGAATTCGCCAACCGGGAACTCTCGGAAATTGACCTCTGGCGCGAATTCCCAACCGACAAAGAGCTGGCGGCGGGCTTGGTCGATGTGAAAAATTACTATATTGAGAAACCCGAAGAAGTCGCCGAACGGATTCGCACGGCGCTGAAATACGTCACGCCGGAGAAGCTGAGTATCGTGCCGGACTGCGGGTTCAGTCAGACGGCGCGCTGGGCGGCGCGCGGCAAGCTCAAGGCGCTGGTCGAGGGGACGAAGATCGTCCGTCGCGAACTCGGTTTTACCGACTAAAGGTGTGCGTGGTGTGGTACTCGTAGCGATCCGCGCGGTACTGGCTGTACGTGTATTCGATGAGTTCTTCATCCTTGAGGTAGGCGCTCGTCTTCACTACCAGCAGCGGATCGCCCAGCGGCACATCGAGTAATTGTGAGTCGGTGCGGCCCGCGTTGACGGCGCTCACCACATGGCTAATCTGCGTGATGGCGAGGTTGTACTCGCTTGACAGCACCTCGTACAGCGACCGCCCGTTGAAGTCGTGCGTTTGCAGTTCGGGGCAGCGTTCGGTGATGATCGTGGTCGATTGTAGGCCGATCGGCAGGTCATCGCCGAAGCGCAAACGGACCAGTTGGAAGAAGGGTGCACCCATTTTAGCGTGCAGCGGCGCGGGCGAACTCTCGTCAATCACCCCGAAGGCGGTACGCAGTACGCGGGAATGCGCCTGCATCCCCATGTCGGCCATCTGCTGCGTAAAACTGCGATCCAGATAGAAGCGGGTGCGGTCGGGCTGATATTTGACTGTTGTTCCGCGTCCGGCCTGCCGTTCCAGAATCCCATCGGCGACGAGGCGGCTCATGGCCATCCGCATCGTATGGCGCCCAACAGCGTAGCGTTGGGAGAGTTCGCTTTCCGGGGGCAGCAGATCATCTGGATGCAGCGTGCCCGACTTGATCAGTTTGCGCAAATCCAGTTCCACCTGATGATAGAGTGGCAGTGGACTGTCTGAATTGACCGGCGCGAGCGGAAGCTCGTCAATATGGATTCGTTTTAGCGCCATCCTACCCCCTTCGCTTGATTGACTCCGGCCCAGCCCATCGTTATACTCACTGATGCACCACAAATGTCCGGACAATCGGATATTGCGCAGTATAACCGATTTGTACCTTACTCGTGTACCGTGACGGCCAGCTTCTATACAGTCATTTTACGAAGTCGCCAGTCGTCAGCCAATTTAGATCAAGAATAATTTTGTCAGGAGATCCGGTTTATGCACAAAATTACCATGCTGGGCACGGGCTTGATCGGTGAAGCCTATACTTCAGCGCTGCATGGTCAGCGCAATCGTGATCAGGTGCAGATCGCCTATTCCCGCTCAGACGACCGCGCGCGCACCTTTGCCGCCGCGTGGAACATTCCCGAACACACGACCGATCTCCGAGCCGCTATTGAGCACCCCGACACGGATGTTGTCGTGATCGGCTTGCCGAATCACTTGCACGAGGAAGCGGTGACGCTGGCCGCGCAGGTGGGCAAAGCCGTCTTGTGTACCAAACCGCTCGGTCGCAACGCTGCTGAAGCGCGCCGTATGCTGGACGCGGTCGAAAAAGCGGGCGTGTTTCACGGCTATCTCGAAGACCTCGCCTACACGCCCAAAACGCTCAAGGCGCTGCGTTCGGTGCAGAATGGCGCGGTCGGCAAAGTGCTGTGGACGCGCTCCCGCGAGACGCACCCCGGCCCGCACAGCGATTGGTTCTGGGACAAAGCGCAGTCCGGTGGCGGCGCGATCATCGATCTCGGCTGTCACTGTATCGAGATCAGCCGCAACTTCATCGGCAAAGCGATCAAGCCGCTGGAAGTCATGTGCTGGGCCGCGACGCAAGTCCACCCCATTGAAGCCGAAGATAACGCCGTCGGGCTGGTGCGCTACGCCAGCGGTGCGCTCGGTCAATTTGAAGTGAGCTGGGCGTTTCGCGGCGGCATGGACTTACGCGACGAGGTGACGGGCACAGAGGGCACTATCTGGTTGAATCACTGGCTGCGCACCGGCTTCGAGATGTTCACGGCGACGGGCGAAACCGGCTATGTCGCAGAAAAAGCCGAACACCCGACGGGCTGGTTGTTCCCCGTTGGCGATGAGTCCAGCGCGCTCGGCATGAACGCCATGTTCGGCGATATGCTCAACGCCCTCGACGCGGGGCAAAAACCCATGGAAGACTTCTACGATGGTTATGTCGTCAACGCCATCATCGACGCGGCCTATCGTTCCATCGCGTCGAAGCAGTGGGAACCCGTGCAGCTGGATGTCTGGCGCGGCGCGGATGAAATCGAAGCCAGCGCGCACTTGACCGACTACAACGCTGACCACTACTTGATCAAGCAGGAAAAGCTGGCGGACGGCCGCACCAAGCTGATCCTCAAAGAGAAAGTCGGCGGTCAGGTCGTTCAGAAAGTGATCGAGCCGTGAGCTACTACGCGGGCATTGATCTGGGCGGCACCAAGATCGCCGCCGGGATTTTTGACACCGAGCGCGGCGCGCTCATCGCCCATGACGTGATCCCTACACGCTCCCATGAGGGTATCGATGCGGTGGTCGGCGCCATGGCGGGGATTGTCCGCTCGCTGGCGGCCAGCACCGGCGTGACGCTCACCGGCGTCGGCGTGGGTATTCCCGGCGTGATCGACTACGAGCGCGGGGTAACGCTGCTCATCCCGAATCTGCCCGGCAACTGGTTCGAGCGGCCGATCCGCGCTGAGCTGCAAACCGCACTGAACCTGCCCATCGCGCTGATCAACGATGCGCGCGCCTTCACCCTCGCGGAAGCGACTCAGGGCGCGGGTCGCGGTGGCACCGTCGTGGCCTGCTTCACACTCGGCACCGGCATCGGCGGCGGACTTGCGCTCAACGGACGCATCCACTGGGGTTTGAAGGCTGCGGCGGGCGAATTCGGCCATCAGATCGTGGAACCAGACGGCGCACCCTGCGGCTGCGGCGGTCACGGCTGCCTCGAAGCCCACGCCAGCGGCTACGCGCTGACCGCGCTCGGCGTACAAGCGCTGACCACCGAACCAGATGGACTCATCGCGCAGATCGCCCACGGTGACCCGGCGGCGGTCACCCCCCAAGTGATCATGCAGGCGGCAGAGCGCGGTGATGCAGCAGCGATAGCCATGCTGCACCGCGTCGGAACCTACATCGGCATTGGCGTGGCCAACATCTTAACGATTTTGAGCGCGGATAAAGTGATACTCGGCGGCGGTTTGACGCAGTTGGGCGCGTGGCTGTTCGACCCCATCTGGGCGACCGTGCGCGCGCGCTGCCACACCGTCCCATTGGAACAGGTAACCATCACGCAAGCGGCGCTCGGTCAGCAGGCAGGCGTCATCGGCGCGGCCATCTGGGCGTCACAACAGTAGAGAGATAAGGATAGCAATGGTGAACACACAACCGGCCTTTGATTTTATCGATGGCGCGCTCGGCATTGTGCAGCGCATCCGCGACACGCAAATGGATAATCTGGCGCGCGCGGCGCAGATCTGCGCGGACTCGATTGCGTCCGGCGGCTTGGTGCATCTGTTCGGCACAGGGCATTCGCGCATGCCCGTCGAAGAGATGTTTCCCCGGCACGGAAGCTTTCCCGGCTTCCACCCCATTGTCGAGCTGTCCCTCACGAATCACACACAGGTCGTCGGGGCGAACGGGCAACGGCAGGCGATGTATCTCGAGCGCATCGAAGGCTTCGGCGAAATCATCCTGCGCAACTTCGTCTTTAGCTCCAAAGACAGTTTCATGATCTTCTCGAACAGCGGCATCAACGGCGTGGTGATCGATGTGGCCTTAGGCGCCAAGCAGCGCGGTCTGCCCGTGATCGGCGTCGTGTCACTCGACCATTGCAGCGCGTCGGCGGCCAAGCACAGTTCCGGCAAAAAGCTGACCGACCTATCCGATGTGATCCTCGACAACTGCACGCCAGCGGGAGATGCGTTCGTCAACATCGAGCATCTGCCCTACCCCGTCGCCCCCGGCTCAACCATCGGCTATGCGGTGCTGGTCAACGCGCTCAAGGCCATGGTCGCCGACGAACTGACGCGGCGCGGCCAACCGCCGCTCGTACTGACAAGCAGCGTGCTGATTGGCGGTCAGGCCTCCGCAGAACTCTTCGACAAGACGTATGATGATTATCGGGCACGCGTGGCTCAGGTCTATGATGTCAACCGCAAATAACGGGCGACGCCTCGAAGGGCGTAACCTGCTGGTGACCGGCGCGGCCAGCGGTATCGGGCGGGCGGCGGCGCGGCGCTTCGCGGCGGAAGGCGGGCGGGTGCTGCTGCTGGATCGCAACGCCGACGGGTTGAATGCCACCGTTGCGCTCATGCAGGCAGAGGGCGGCATGTGTCATCCGTTTCAGGTGGAGCTAACCGATCCCGCCGCGGTGGAAGGCACGCTGCGCGCCGCGGTCGCCGTGTGGGGTGGGCTGCACGGCGTATTCAACGCGGCGGGCGGCAGTGGTCGCCGCTTCGGCGATGGCCCGGTCGACGCCTGCACGGTCGAAGGCTGGGACAAAACGCTCGCCCTCAACCTCGACAGCTTGTTTTACGTGTGCAAATACGCGCTGCCGCCCTTGCTGGAAACGCGCGGCGCGGTCGTCAATCTGGCATCAGTGCTCGGACTCGTTGGCGGCGATGAGGACTTCGCCACCCATGCCTATGCGGCCAGCAAAGGCGCAATCATCAGCCTGTCGCGGTCGATGGCGTCCTACTATGCGCCGCAGGGCGTGCGCGTCAACGTGATCGCACCGGGATTGATCGCTACACCGATGAGTCAGCGCGCGCAAAGCGACGAACACATCCTCGGACGCATGGCCCAGCTGCAGCCGCTCACCGGAGCATTGGGGCTGCCCGACGACGTGGCCGCCGCGGCTGCCTACCTGATCTCTGATGACGCGCGCTTTGTGACGGGTACAGTCCTCACCGTGGACGGCGGCTGGACGGTGCGCTAGCCGTCGCTTACTCGTGCGTCAACGTCATGCCCGTGATGACCTGCTCGACCTGCTCGACCGTCGTCTGCTTCGGGTTGATGTCCTCCGCGACCAGCTTACCGCGCCGCATCACCACAATGCGATCCACCACCTGAAACACGTGGTAAATGTTGTGTGCAATGAAAATGCACGAGTGCCCCGAATCGCGCGCGTTGCGGACAAAGCGCAGCACCCCCTGCGTCTCTTCCACACCGAGGTTATTGGTCGGCTCATCGAGGATGATCAGGTCGCTCTCAAAATACATCGCGCGGGCGATAGCGACCGCCTGCCGTTCGCCACCGGATAATGCGCTAACCGGGGTCGTCGGCGGAATGTCTTTGCTGATGCCCACCTCCTTCAACAGCTTGCGCGCCACCGCGTTCATCTGCTGCTGATCCATGCGATTGAACCCTTTGACGGGTTCACGCCCCAGAAACAAGTTCCGCGCGATCGAGAGCTGCGGCACAAGCGCCGAATCCTGATAAATC
>CALKIA010000106.1 GCA_937988705.1 uncultured Chloroflexota bacterium
CGCAGCATCATCGCCGACCCGCGCCGCGACGATATGAAGGACATCCTCAACGCGCGCATCAAGCACCGCGAAAAGTTCCGCCCGTTCGCGCCCTCCGTGCTGCTCGAAGCGACCGGCGACTATTTCGACCAGATGTACCCCGATCCATTCATGATCAAGGTGTATAACGTGCTGCCAGAGAAGCGCAAAGAGATCCCCGCTGTGACCCACGTCGACGGCACGGGACGTCTGCAAACCGTGCAGAAGGAACACGCGCCGCTCTACTGGTCGCTGATCCACGCCTTTGGTGAACTTACTGGAACGCCCGTCGTGCTCAACACCTCGTTCAATGAGAACGAACCAATTGTACAGTCGCCCGCCGAAGCGATTGACTGCTTTGTGCGCACGCACATGGACGCGCTCGCCATCGGCAACTACTTCACGTCGAAGGCATAACTCCACCCCGCATAGATGAAAAACGCGTAGTGCCGACTCCCCAAGTCCCTCTCCTTTAGGAGGGGGATTTAGGGTGAGGCGATCTTCTCGTAGGGACGCGCCGTTGCGCGTCCGCCATTTCCAACAACGCATACGGCCGCTTTGTGGGGCGTCCATACACGTTGTTCGTCTTTCCTAAGCAGGCAGTGAGTAACGTTACCCCTTCGTCCTAAAATCGCGGTATTCTATAAGATGAAGATTTGGATTACGGAGGAACTGACAATGGCAACCAACTCACGAGTCGGAGCAAAACCAAACATTGGCTTGACCGATGATCAGCGGGTCGGCGTATGCGAAATCCTCAACGGGCGCCTGGCTGATGAATACGTGCTCTACACTAAGACGCGCAAATATCACTGGAACGTCACCGGGATCGAATTTGCCCAGCTGCACGCGTTCTTCGAGACCCAGTACGACATCCTCGAAGAAGCCATCGACGAAGTAGCCGAGCGCGTGCGTCAGTTGGGCTTCATGGCCGTTGGCACGCTCGACGAATTCAAGACCCTGAGCAAGATCAAAGAAGATCCGGGGCATAACCCCAACGCGGCCGAGATGGTACGCGATTTGCTCCGCGATCACGAAACGGTGATTCAACAGCTCCGGCAGGATATCGACACGACCGCCGACAAATATCACGACATGGGCACGAGCGATTTCCTCACCGCGCAGCTAGAAACCCACGAAAAAATGGCGTGGATGCTGCGCGCCCACCTCGAAGGCGAATAAAGCCATTAGCGGCTAGCTATTAGCCGTTAGCGTATGGTCGCCTTCAGGCGACCATACCGATCTGCCGCACCCACGGAGCAACGGAAAAATCTGTCTCCCCTCCCTGAATTCGGAGAGGGGTCGGGGGTGGGGTGAATTATCTTCAATCCGTTCTCCGCGCCCCGTTAATTCGCTCTTATTCCTTCTCCTTTGTGTTCTCCGTGTTCTCTGTGGTTAATTTCTTTTATAATCAGCCTCGAAGATGTAAGAGGCTGATATGTCCCTACTGACTGCGCATAATCTGGCGAAAGAATTTGGCCCGGACGAGATTTTCTCTGGCGTGACGATTGAAGTTCCGCATAAGGCGCGCATCGCGCTGGTGGGACCTAACGGCGCGGGCAAAACCACGCTGCTATCGATCCTCATCGGCTTGGACACGCCGAGCGCAGGCACGGTCAGCCGCGTGAAGAAACTAAAAATCGGTTGGCTGCCGCAGCGACCGGAAATCTACGGTGACCACACGATCTATGCAGAGATGCTGACCGCCTTCGCCGATCTGCGCCAGCAAGAAGCGGAATTGTTCGCGCTGGAACAGGCACTGGCCGACCCCGCGCAGCATGATGCGGTGATCAGGCGCTATGGCGAACTGCAAGAACAGTTCGAAGCGGCGGGCGGCTACAACTACGAGCAGCGCATCAAGACGGTGCTGCACGGCCTGAGCTTTAAGCCGGAGGAATATGAGCGTCGCATCGATCACCTGTCCGGCGGGCAAAAGACGCGTGTGCTGCTCGGTCGCTTACTGTTAGAACAACCTGATCTACTGGCATTGGACGAGCCGACCAATCACCTCGATATCGACGCAGTGGAATGGCTCGAAGGCTTTCTCAACGAATTCCCCGGCGCGGTGATCGTCGTCAGCCATGACCGCTACTTCATGGATGCGGTCGCGCATAACATCTGGGAACTCGATTTCGGCTCGCTCGAATCGTATCGTGGCAACTATAGCGCCTATGTGACCCAGCGCGACGAACGCCACGAGCGCATGCTCAAAGAGTTCGAGTCGCAGCAGGAATTCATCGCCAAAGAAACCGAATATATCCGGCGCAACCTCGCCGGGCAGAACACCAAGCAGGCGCAGGGGCGCCGGACGCGCCTTGAACGCTTGAAGCGCGAAGGTGGGCTGATGACGCGCCCGCGCCGCCGCCAGATGATGAGTCTGCGCCTGGGCGGTGTGTCCCGCAGCGGTGATCGGGTGCTGGCGACCAAGCGCCTCGCGGTCGGCTATCCGGATCGCAAGTTATTTCAATCGCCGGATATTTTCCTGCGGCGCGGCGAAGTCGCGGCCTTGATTGGCGCGAACGGCGTCGGTAAAAGCACGTTCGTCAAAACGGTGATTGGCGATTTGCAGCCGCTGGCGGGTGAGGTGATTGTCGGTGCGAACGTCAAGATCGGCTATTTCGCGCAGGCGCACGAACTCCTCAACGAGAAGAACAGCATCCTTGACGAAATTCAAACGGTCAAGGCCATGCCCATCAGCGAAGCCCGCAACTATTTAGGCCAGTTCCTGTTTCGCGGCGATGACGTCTTCCGTCCGATCAACACGCTCTCCGGTGGGGAGCGCGGCCGCGTCGCCCTGGCGAAGCTGGCCTTAGCGGGCGCGAACTTTCTGCTCCTCGACGAGCCGACCAATCACCTTGATATTGCCAGTCAGGAGATTTTGCAGAACGTGCTGGCCGACTTCGCCGGGACGATTCTGCTGGTGAGCCACGACCGCTACCTGATCGACGCGCTGGCGACGCAAATCTGGGCGATCACCCCCGGTCAGCTCGACGTGTTCGAGGGGACCTATGCCGAATACCTCGCCGCTCGCGAGAAGGCGCGTTTGGCTGCCGCCGCGCAAGCGGAAGCCGCCCGCGCCGCCGCAAAACCCGTCACCAACGGCATCAAGGCGGGCGAGAAGAAGTTCGGGATGAACCCGTATCAACTGCAAAAGCGCATCGAAGAAGTCGAGGCACTCGTGCTGGAACTGGAGACGCGTTTTGAGGAGCTCGGTACGGCGATTGCCGATGCCAGTGCTGCCGGAGATGCGGGCCGCGTCTCCAAACTCGGCGTGGAGTACACGCGCGCGGAAGCTGATCTGCAGGCCGCGATGGAAGAATGGGAACGCTTGGTGAGCTGACATGGAACAGGATCGCAAAGCGGGCTGTTTGTTCGGGATGGCGCTCGGCGATGCGCTCGGCGCAGAAACCGAGTTTCTGGATATTTTCAGCATTTTGCAGCGTTTCCCCCCGCACGGCATTCAAAGCCCGCAGGGAAACCCTGCCCGTGTCACCGACGATACACAGATGGCATTGGCGGTTGGCGATGCGTTGATCGCCGCGCCGCGCCCCTATATGCCAGATAGCTTGAGCCGCGAATTCGTGCGGACGTTTACAGATTGGTATAACGATCCAGATAATGATCGCGCGCCTGGTAACACTTGTTTGACTGCGTGCGAAGAACTGCTCAGTGGGAAAGCTTGGTACGAAGCAGCACAGATTAACTCGAAGGGCTGTGGTGCGAATATGCGCGTCATGCCCATCGGGCTAATCGACGTAGACGAGGCGACGCGCGCTGGGATGGCGCAGTTACAGGCGGCGATTACGCATGGTCACCCGACCGGGTTGGCAGCCGCCGATCTCACCGCTTACGTTATCGCCGACTTAGGGAATGACGGTTCTATTGATGGACTGCTTAAGCGTGTCCAAACATACGCTGAAACTCAGCGCGGCATCTATCACCAAACGTGGTTGGGCGATCTCTGGGAACGCTCGATCATGTTCCGCTCGCCGGACACTTACATCGCTCGCGGTTGGGACGAGTGTCTAGGCGTGTTGGATCGGGTCGATGCGGTGCTCGTCCAACCGGATCGGGAAACCGATCCCTGTCAGCAGACGGGCGCGGGCTGGATCGCCGAGGAAGCGTTCGCGACGGCACTGCTGTGCTTTCTGCTGTACCCTGATGACGCCACCGCCGTGATTCGCCGTGCGGCGCTCACCAGCGGCGACTCCGATTCGATTGCGGCGATTGCCGGGGCGTTCGCGGGCGCGTATCACGGAAGCGATGCGTGGGAGCATGAATGGATTGAACGTATCGAATACCACGACCGCCTAGCGCAGCAAAGCGCCGCGCTCTAATCAGGAGATCGTCATGGCCAAACTGACAGGCTCCGCGCCCATCGTGCTCGTGCGTGATGTGCGCCAGGCTGCCGCCTACTACGCGGACAAGCTCGGCTTCACCGACTGCACGTTTTATGGCTCGCCGACCGATTTTTGTATCGCACGGCGTGACAACTTCGCCGTGATGCTGGCGCTGACCGATGCAGCGCATATCAAACCCAATTGGCAGGTCGTCAAGGGGATGTGGAACATCTACTTCTGGGTCGATGACGCTGATGCCTTGTACGTCGAATTTCAGGCCAGTGGCGCGATCATCGACTACGAGATCGGGATCAAGCCGTATGGCGTCAAAGAATTTGGCGTCCGTGACCTCGACGATCACGACATCGCTTTTGGGCAGATCCTCCAGCCGTAGAGCCTGTTACGGATTATTCGCTTTTCACCCATGCCATCCGTGTTGGCTCCCTCTCTGAATTCGCGGCGGGGTCGGGGGTGGGGTTATAGTGGCCGCAACCGAAGTTGCCCTTCTTGCGTAATTTATCTATGATGAAGGTGTGCAGGCTTTAACGCCGGGAGGGCAAATTATGAACTTTGAGTGGTTAACCCTGAATCCGATTTTGTGCATTGGCTGGATCATTGTGGGGGCGCTGGCGGGCGGTTTGGCGCGTCAGCTCATGGGACGCAAGGACTCACCGTTTATTCTGGACGTGATTCTCGGCTTGATCGGCGCGACGGTCGGTGGCGTGGTCGCCGGGTTGGTGGGGTTAGCGCCAGATGCGACCAGCGGCGGCATCGAGCGCGTGCTCATCAATTTCGTGATCGCGGTGATCGGCGCGATTGTGCTGCTGTTCGTCGGGCAAGTTCTCGGCATCGGTCGGCGGCGCTAGCAGCAGCTGAATTATTTGAAGAAACCCGGGGCGCGTTTCGATAAGCGCGACCCGGGTTTTTGTTTACGCCAATTCCGGAATTGCCAGCGTTTCGGGATAGGGGAAAGACGGATCGTGTTCGCTGATGAAGGCGAGCGCCTGGGCCATCGTCGGAAAGATGCGCATCCGATTATTCAGGCTGCCCACCAACATGGAGAAGAAATTGACCGTCTTGTCGTTCGAGACGATGATGACCCAGCCCAGATGGGGGTGACTGAAAAATGAGCGCAGTCGGATCAATTCGTTGAGGGGCGGATAGTGTTTGAGTTGGCTAAAGTCGATGATAGAATGCACATACGGGGCTGCATCCAGCAAACTAAACGTCGCCTGCGCGCAGTCTGTAAGTTCTTCGATGGAGATATTTCCGCCAATGGTGGTCTGAATGATGTGCTTTTCAACTCCCCAACGAACATCAGCGCTCATGAATGGGGCTCCTACGGTGTCAGCAAAGTTAAATAATAGATTTATTCTAATGTTACTTCATCTGGAAAATACGTTAAGCCTCGCCCCAAATTGATAGCCGATGTCTGGGCAAATTTCCGGTATTGGATAACGTTAACAGCGCCGATTTAACGTAAAAAACGGCGCGCACTTGTGTGAAGCGCGCGCCGTTTTTGCTGAGCTCAGGCTTGATCAAGTTCGGGCACAGGGAGCGACTCAGGATAAGCGGCCGTATCGTCGCGTTCTCTGAGGAATGCAAGTGCTTCTTCGATGGTCTGGAAGGCGCGCATGCGACTTTTGGTGCCGTTCACCAGCGTCGATATAAACGTGAGGGTTTTGTTGTTCGAAATGAGGATTAGCCACCCTGACCCTGGATGCGTCGCCAGATGCGGGCGCAGTTTGATCACTTCCTGCAGCGGGAGATAAGTTTGAATTTGCCGTACATCCACCATGAAATGAACGATGGGATGCGAGCTGCTGTCCACGAGTTGGAGCATGCGATCAGTCAGTTGGATAAGCTCTTCGAGAGTCATGCTCCCGTGTAGGGTGGTCTGAATGAGGTGATTCTCGACGCCCCAACGAATATCAATGCTCATGAATTCTTCCTGTAGTAGCTGTACTGTTAAATAACACATTTATTATAAATTCGATAAAACCGAAAATTGCATTAAGTCTTTGTCCGCCTGAAGTGCTGGGCAATTTGGTACACCGAATAACTAAGCAACAGATCACCTAAGCGACTGCTAGGCCGAACGTGTTGGCGTACCCATGACTCTCAACTCCTCGACTGTGTATGCGGAGGCGAAGAATGTCCGGTTTTGTGGTTGCGTTTCCCGAATTCGAGGACGGGTCGGGGCGGACAGGGGTGGGGTGGTGGTTAACTCCTGTCAGGGGTAGGTTTTTAATTGTAGGGACGAGGCATGCCTCGTCCTCCCGTGAAAA
>CALKIA010000107.1 GCA_937988705.1 uncultured Chloroflexota bacterium
GCACTCCGCCGACCCGACTTTTTCGCCGAAATGATTGTACGCGCGCATGAACCATTCGCCGTCCCAACCGTGCTCTTTGACGACGGCCTCCATCTTGACTGCCGACTCACGGTAGCGGACAGCTTCAGCGCCCTGACCGAGAGAGTCTTCGATGTCGGCCATCTCTTTAGCGGCCATGCCGTACAACCCGGCAATGAAGATCGACTCTGCGACTGCTCCATCTTTATTGGTGGTTGTTTGGAAGGATTCGCCTGGTTCTTCCGAGAAGGTGTTGAGATTCAGGCAGTCGTTCCAGTCGGCGCGGCCGATGAGCGGCAGACCGTGCGGGCCGAGGCGATCCAGCGTGTACTGCATGCTGCGGCGCAGGTGTTCGTACAGCGGTTGTTCCGATCCGGGCTGATTATCGAAGGGAACGGGTAGATCAAGAATCGCCCAATCGCCACTCTCTTTAATGTACGCCGAGACGCCGAGTACCAGCCACAGCGGATCATCGTTGAAGTTGCCGCCCACGGCGTTGTTGCCGCGCTTGGTCAGCGGTTGGTACTGGTGATACGCGCCGCCCGTCTCGAACTGGGTCGATGCAATGTCGAGGATGCGCTCGCGCGCGCGTTCGGGAATCATATGGACGAAGCCGAGTAGATCTTGATTTGAGTCGCGGAAGCCCATCCCGCGACCAATCCCGCTCTCGTAGCCAGACGCCGACCGCGACATATTGAACGTTACCATGCACTGGTAGGCGTTCCAGATGTTGACCATGCGGTTGGTATGTTCGTCGGGCGTTTGCACTTGCAGCGCGCCCAGCAGTTCATCCCAGTACTGGCACAGCGTTTCGAAGGCCGCGTTGATGTTGGCGCTGTCCAGATAATGGGCGATGATCGGCTTGACCGTCGCCTTATTGACCACACCGGGCGCCTCAAACTTAGCGTCGCGGGGGTTTTCGTGGTAACCAAGGATGAAGTTGATTTCCTGCGTTTCACCGGGAGCGAGCGTCAGTTTGACGTGATGCGAACCGATCGGCGCCCAACCGTGCGCGACCGAATTATTCGATGCACCTGCCTCGACGACGCGCGGCTGATCGAAGCCGCGATACACGCCGAGGAATTCATCGCGGGACGTATCGAAACCCGCCAGCGGCGCGGAGCAGGCGAAGTAGGCGAAATGATCGCGGCGTTCGCGGTACTCGGTCTTGTGGTAGATCACGCCGTTTTCGATTTCCACTTCGCCGATGCTGAAGTTGCGCTGGAAGTTGGTCATGTCGTCGTTGGCGTCCCACAGGCAGAATTCCACGAACGAAAACAGCGACAGGTCGGCGGGCTTAACGCGGTGATTGGTCACCTTAACCTGCCACACTTCGAGGTTCGACCCCTGCGGCACGAAATAACGGACTTGCGCGGTCACATCGCGATAGGTGGACTGGATCGTCGTGTAGCCGACGCCGTGGCGGCAAGTGTAATCATCAAGCGCGGTCAGCGTGGGCTGCCACGTCGGCGACCAGTATTCACCGCTGGCATTGTCACGCAGGTACAGATAGCGCCCGCCGATGTCGCGCGGGGCGTTATTGTACCGATACCGGGTGAGGCGGCGCAGACGGGCATCCCGGTAGAACGAGTAACCACCTGCTGTATTGGAGATGATGCCAAAATAAGCTTCATTGCCGAGATAGTTTAGCCACGGTAGGGGAGTATCCGGCCGGGTGATAACGTATTCACGCTGTTGGTCGTCAAAATAGCCAAAACGCATGTTTAATGTCCTTGGTGATCCAGACTAATCACTATTGGGAACGTTTTCATAACTCATTTTGACTCTTTTCCTCTCTCATTGTCAACAATTTCAATTTTCGTTGCAACGACTTTCTACGTGCTGATTGGGCAGACTGGATAACCGCGTGTGCTCAATCTCTGTACTGATACCTGAGGCAAAAGTCGAGAATGTGGTCATAATCGACGTTGATGTGTTTTGGCATGATGAAGCACGGACTGAGTGCTTTGGGAGATTCTGTGGCGGCATTGCATCGCTTTGAACTTGCGCCGCGTCGCTGGTTACCGCTGGTCGCACTGGTTGTGCTCGCGTTGGCCGTGCGTCTACCGACGCTGTCGACGATGGCCTTTGAGCCGGATTTACGCCACTTTGCCGAGTGGATGCGGGTGATTGATCAACGGGGCTTATGGAAATTCTACAAGCCTGCCTACCGCTTCGACGCGCAGGATCGCACGTATCCGCCCCTGTCGACGCTCACCTTCGCGGCTTTGGTGCAGGTGAACGGCGGTTCCGCGCCCAATCCGCGTTTCGCCATGCGCGATCCCAATTTTGTCATCCAACTGAAAGTGTTCCCGGTGGCCTGTGAGCTGCTCATGATCGCCGCCGTACACATCTGGCTGAACAAGCGACCGCGTCTGCGCTGGACCATCCCGATTGCGCTGGCACTCGCGCCCGGACTGCTGGCGACGACCGCCTGGTGGGGACAATATGATGCGCCGTTTACGGTGTTTGTCGTGCTGGCACTGCTGGCG
This sequence comes from uncultured Chloroflexota bacterium, assembly GCA_937988705.1. Taxonomy (GTDB): domain Bacteria; phylum Chloroflexota; class Anaerolineae; order Aggregatilineales; family Phototrophicaceae; genus Flexifilum. The sequence continues at coordinate 2,511 of CALKIA010000107.1, forward strand.
CTCAACCGTGATCGGCCGCTCTGGGCATGGATTCTGTTCGCTATCGCCGCGTTGATCAAGCAGCCCGCCGCCGTCCTTGCGCCGCTGCTGCTGGTTGTCACCTTTCGCCGCTACGGCTGGCGGCGCACATTGATCAGCGGCGTCGTCAGTGCGGCCGTGTTCCTGCTCGTCACGCTGCCCTTCGCGCTGGAGAGCGGTTGGGACGGCGCGCTCGCTCCCTATTTGCAAGCGAGTGATACCTATCCGTTTTTCTCCAACAACGCCTATAACTTCTGGCACGCGCTGGCCACGATTGATAAAGGTGTGGTGATGCAGTTCCGCGATCCGGCGTATGCCGATGCGCAGATCTGGTTGGCTGGCCTGTCCTACAAAGCCGTCAGCCTGGTGCTGTTCGGCACGTTTGTCCTGTTGATCATGGTGATCACGTGGCGGCAGGCGCACCAGAAGCGCGAATTTGTGTGGGCGGCAGCGCTGTTCTATGGCTTCTTCGTGCTGCCGACCCAAGTCCACGAACGCTATCTGTATCCCGCTGCGGCGCTGGTGATCATCGCGATTGCGCAGGATCGCCGCTTGATTCCTGCCGCGATCGCCGCCGCGTTCACCTATGCCTACAACATTTTTGCCGTCACCAGCACCGATGTGCTCGATGCCAGCTTTCTGGCGCGTTCGACCTTCGCGGTGCCCGTCGCTCTGATCAACCTGTTGGTGCTCGGCTTGCTCGTGCGTTGGGCGGTCTTTGACCGACAGACGCAGGCGACGCCCACGAGGGCTGTATCTGCCGCGACCGCCTCCCGGCGTGCGATCTAGATGAATATGACTCGATGACGGATGGGCAAGGTCAGAACTGGCCTCGTCTTGGCTTGCGAGCCGTTCACGCACAGGCAGTGGAGATCCTCCGCAGTCGGGCGCTGCGGGCGGCGCTTGGCGTGTTTCTAGTACTGCGTATCCTAACGCTGGTGGCCGCACTGCTACTAACGCGCGATCTGTCGGCGGCGCGCCCCGATCTGCTGCGCTTCAATTCGCTTACGCTGGAGGGTAACCCCAGCGGCCTTACGTATTATGCGTCGCTGCCAAGCGCTTCGCCGTTCGCGCAGATCGTCGAACCGTGGCGCCGCTACGATACCGCGTGGTATATCCTAATCGCCATGCAGGGCTATTTACCGGATACGCGGATCGTGTTTCCGCCGTTGTATCCCACGCTGATCCGGTTGGTCGAGCAGGTGAGCGGCGGTAATTTTGTGCTGGCGGCCTTGATCGTCAGCAACGTGTTTTGTGTATCCGCCTTCTACCTGTTTTACCGGCTGGCGGCCCGCGAATGGGGCGATCCCATCGCCACGCGGGCACTGATTTTGCTGGCCGCCTTTCCAACCGGCTTTTTCCTCGTCGCGGGGTATACCGAATCACTGTTTCTGACATTTACGCTCGGCGCGTTCCTCGCCGCTTTTGCTCGGCGCTGGTGGCTGGCGGGCGGCCTGGCGTTCCTCGCCTCGCTGACGCGTCTGCAAGGGCTGGTGTTGTGCTTGCCGCTGGCATGGATTGCCTATGTTCACTGCCGCGAGATCGGCTGGCGCGCGCAGTTCACACGTCTGCCGGTGTTGCTGGGAGCGCCGGTGGGTACGCTGGCGTTCCTCCTTTTCCTCACCTATAACCAGTTGGGGAGTCTAGAACAGGCGTATGCCGACGGTTGGAAACTCGCTTCCCACTTGCCGTGGGACTCGGTGGTTACCTACATTCAGCGGCTGTTTGTTGGAGGAACTGTCGCTCATGAGCACAATAACGCGTTGGCGCTGCTGCTGATGGCGCTGCTCGGCGTGGTCGTCTGGCGGCGTTTCTCACGCGTCTATGCGATCTACGTCGGGTCAACGTTGCTGGTGATCCTCGTGCGCTATCATTTTGGCGAGGGGGTGGAAGGCGCGCAGTTCGAAAGCGCAATTCGCTATGTGCTGCTGTTGTTCCCCTGCTTCATCGCCGCCGCCGCACTGCTCAACCGTCATCGGCGTGCCTTCTGGCTCATCGTCGGTGGGCTGGGGCTGCTGCAAGGGGTGCTGCTCAACGATTTTGTGCATTGGGTGTGGGTAGCGTGATGGGGAAGGGGACGATCGGTGACGATCGTCCCCGGGTTTGATGCTTAACGCAGAACATCCTGAAGTTCGAGCGCCGCCGGATCGGCAGTTTCGCCCGCTTCATCGAGATACGTTCGCAAGTTTTGCAGCGCCTGGTCGTCGTCACCCTGCGCATGGAACAGCTCGGCGAGACCGTAATAGGAATAGATTTCCCCGAGTTCAATCGCCGCGCGGAAGTCCGCTTCGGCGCTCGCGAAGTCTTCCAGTCCGAGATACGCCCAGCCCCGGCTGTCCAGCGCGCTGGCGTTTTCGGGGTTCAGTTCGAGCGCAGTGTCTAGTTCGGCGCGTCCTTCGCGGTAGCGCCCCTGCTTCACCAACCCCCAGCCGAGACCGTTGTAATAATCGGAATTACTGGGGTCGAGTTCCACGAGCGTCCGGTACTGAGCGGTGTACTGCTTCCAATCGTCGAGGCGCACGCCATACACGTAACCCAGATTCTGGATCGCAGCCTCATAATTCGGTGCGAGTTCGATCGCAAGTTCAAAGTCGGCGATGGCGAGATCGTAGTCACCGAGTAGATCATAGGTGAGCCCGCGGACGTTGTAGACCCACGCCTCATCCGATGCGCCGAATTGCAGCGCGTTGTTGAAGTCGCTCAGCGCATCTTCGTTCGCGCCGAGGTAGTAGAAGGCGTAGCCCCGGAAGAAGTAGGCATCCCCAGTTTCGGGATCAATTTCCAGCGCGGACGTGTAGAGATCGACCGCCGTTTCCCAGTCGCCCGCGTCGATGGCGGCGCGTCCCTCTTCGAGCAGGGTGGTAATGTCGGCGGTGGGGGTTTCGTTGATCGGTGTACCGCCTGTGCCAACGCCCACGAGTTCGACTGCGTCAATTTCGTTCCAGCCTTCACCAATGGTCTGATCGACATTGATTGTGACGCCGATGACCTGATCAGTAATGCCCGAAAGATCGAGGGTGAAGATGCCGGGGCAGTCCGTGTTGCCGGGCGGATCGGCGCTGTCCGGAACGTCAATGAGCGCGCCGCTCACCGTGACCAACTGCACACTGGTGATCGAGCCGGGGCCGAGTGTCTGATAGATGTTCACCTGCGTGGGGATGACGGGTTGCGCGTACAGCAGCGTGATGAAGTCCACGCCGCGCGAGTCGGACGATGCCCATGCCGTGCGCGTATCGGCGCATTCGGTGGTGTTCGGCGCGCCGGTGGCCTGGGTCGCGCTCCAGGCGTCGCTGCTGTATTCGGAGCTAGCAGTCGCTGTGTCGGCCCATTGGCGTAGTTCTTCATTGGTGCTGACGGGCGGAAGGGGAGTTGGCTCAAACACCGGTCGATCGGACTCGATGAGCAGCGTGTAATCGCCAGCACACGCAACAAAGCACGTCGCGACAATCACGTATTCGCCCGTTTCTGGCAAGACGAAATCAGCAATCCGCGAGTTGCGGACACCCAACTCGGTATCCTGCGAGTCATCATTCTCCGTGAGTTCTTGCCCATCCGCCGCGAAATCATCAGCGGTGTAGAGGTACACACGGGGGTCGAGCTCGTTCACATCATCCGCGACCATGGTAATGGTCAGCGAATCACCTGCGGCGCCGGCAAAACGCCAGGGCACTTCGCGGCTGGCGCGGCTGATCGTGCCCGTCTCCGGTTCGTTGTAGACGAGCACATCGTCACCGGTCAGTACGGGCGGAATTTCAACGGGCGGTTCAGGGGTTGGGGGCAGTGGTGTAGGCGTTGCCTCACGGACGGGGCGGTCACTGTCGAGCGGCGTCAGCGCATACGTGCCCGCGCCGCGAACAGTGAGCGTATATGCGCCAGTCGCGGAGCCGCCGAAGCTGGTCACTTCAATCACCCATGTGCCTGTCTCGCTCACTTCAAAGCCTGCGAGGCGCGAGTTGAGGGTGCCAAAATTGGAATCGCCGGAGTCGTCGTTTCTGGTGGTTTCGGCGCGCCCACGCTCAAAATCACCGGGGGCGTACAGCAGGAGCAAGGTATCGAACTGGCGCTCTTCGGCGGCGACTTCAATCGTCACCGTATCGCCTGCGCTCAGGTCGATGGCGAACTGCTGTGCCGTTGAGCGCGTGGTCAGCTCGCCGTCGATGGTCGCACCGACGGGCGGCGGGAGCGGCACTTCGACACCCCCCGCGATCAGGTCATACGCGCCATCACCGCGAATGGTGAGCGTGTAGGCGCCGGTCGCGGAGCCGCTGAAGCTGGTGACTTCGATCACCCACGTGCCGGACTCGGTCACGTCAAAGTCTTCGATGCGCGAATTTAAGCTGCCAAAGCGCGAATCGCCCGAGTCGTCATTCTGCATAATGGCTTGACGCCCGCGTTCGAAATCGCCGGGGGCATACAGACGCAAATAGGTGTCGAACTCGTTGTTTTCGGCGGCGACTTCAATCGTCACCGTATCGCCCTCGCTCAGTTCGACGGCGTATTGCTGGGCTGGTGCGCCGCGCGTCAATTCGCCGTCTACGCTCGAACCGCCGGTTGCGCCGGGGCGCGGTGTCGGCGCGGGGATATCACCCAAGGGGGCGAGGGCGTACGGCTGGCTGCCGAGGACGCTCAGCGTATATGCGCCGGTGGCCGTGCCGCTGAAGCTCGTGACTTCGATCACCCACGTACCGGATTCGGTGACGCGGAAATTTTCAATCCGCGAATTCAGGTTGCCGAACTCAACATCGCCGGAGTCGTCGTTGGCAACGGTGGCATCGCGCCCGCGTTCGAAGTCGCCGGGGGCGTATACGCGCAGTAACGTGTCGAATTCGTTGTCTACGGCCGCAACTTCAATCGTGACGCGGTCGCCCGCAGTCAAGTCGACGCTGAACTGCTGCTCCGTTGCGCCGCGCACAAGTTCGCCGCTGATGCTGCTGCCGCCAACGGCGACGGGCGGCTGCGGCGTGTTGATGGGCTGATCACCCAACGGGATGATGGTGTAACTGCTGGTACCGCGCACGGTGATCGTGTAAGTTCCCGTACCGATGCGGGCGAAGCTGCTGGCTTCGATGACCCAGGTGCCTGTCTCGGTCACTTCAAAGTCTTCGATGCGTGAGTTGCGGACGCCGAAGTCGGTATCCAGCGAGTCATCGTTTTCGACAGTCGGTGTGCGGCCGCTCTCAAAGTCGCCGGGCGCATACAGGCGCACGATGGAGTCGAGATCGGCCTCATCCGCCACCATTTCCACCGTGATCATGTCACCCTGCGTGAGATCGATCGCGAACTGCTGTTGAGGCACGCGGGATGTGAGTTCACCCACGACGCTGGTGCCGCCACCACTGATGTCGCGCTGAGGCGGCTGTGTAGCGGTGGGGGTGGCCTCAATAACCACAGGCTCGCTGTCTTCGCGGGGTGCGAGGTTGTAGCTGCTCTCGCCGCCGCGAATGGTGAGCGTGAATTCACCTATCGCACTACCGTTGAAACTGGTTGCGGCAACCACCCAGGTACCAGAGTCGGTGACTTCGAAGTCGGCGATCCGTGAGTTCAGGGTCCCAAAGCTCCGATCACCCGCGTCGTCGTTGTCTAGGGTGGGGGTGACGCCCGGACTGTATACGCCGGGGGCATAGAGACGCAAATAGGTATCAAA
>CALKIA010000108.1 GCA_937988705.1 uncultured Chloroflexota bacterium
ACACAGGTGCGCCCCTCCATCCATTCGTGGATTTGTTTCGAGAACCTACTTTAAAGCCGCTTGATTGTTTATCCGTTGAGGATGCGGACGTGGTTGCCGTCCTGATCCGCGACGAGCGCCGCGCCGGTTGCGCTGATGCTGATGGGCAAGCCTGCCGCCCGCACGCGTTCGATCACCACATCCGCCGCACCGCGTACGACCAGATCCCACCAGTCGAGGCCGACGGCGGTCTGCGGCGGCAGCGTTCGCCCCGCCCACGTGTTCGTGCCGAGGTGGTGATGATAACCGCCCGCTGAAAAGAACAGCGCGCCGGGATAGCCCCGCACGACCACATCGAGGCCGAGCACCTCGGCGTAAAAAGCTTCCGCCTGCGCTAGATCCGAGACGTGCAGATGCACATGACCGATCACTGTGCCGTCGGGAATGGAGGTGTACGGCGTTGGGTCAGCATCGTTCACCAGCGCGCGCAAATTGAGCGCTTCGGTGGCCATTTGCAGCCTGCCGTCGCTGTACGTCCACTCCTCACGTGGACGGTCGCGGTAGATTTCCAGACCGTTGCCATCAGGATCCGACAGGTAGAGCGCCTCGCTCACCAGATGATCGGACGCACCCTCGATCGAGTAAGTGGATTCGACCAGACGACGCAGCACTTTGCCGAGCGCCGCACGGTTCGGCGTGAGAATTGCCACATGATACAGCCCCGTCGAACGCGGCGGCTTGGGGACAAACTGCTTGTTTTCCACCAGCGTGATGATCGGCGTGGCCGTGCCTGCCGCGAGCGCCATCGTGTTCGCGCTGATGGGCGTCGCCTTTAACCCGAGAATGTCCCGGTAGAAGGCCAGCGAGCGCTCCATGTCACGCACACGAAAACGTGCCGCGGCGATATACGTCGCATCGGGCAGTCGAAAGTCACTCATGTGCTTAGACCTTGACTAACTTGACGGCGATATCTGTGCCCATACCGAGCCCATAACCGAGATGAATCAGGAAGCGGACGAGGTTGTCCAGATGCAGCGCTTCCTTCGCGCCGCCCACATCGACCACATCAAAGCCGATGCTCTCGATGATCGGTTTGATGATCGCCTTGGCCGCTTTATCATCGCCAGCGATGAACGCGGTGGTGCGCTGCGTCATTTCATCCGCGATGATTTGCGCGAACACGTGGTTAAACGCCTTGATGACTTTCGCCTCTGGAAGCAGCGCCTGAATCCGTTCGGTCGAGGACAGCGGGTTGCCGCCCTGCAAATCGTTCGCCGTTTCGATCACGATTTTGCCCTTTAGACCGGGCAGCGCCGCGACCACGTCAGCCACACTGCCAAAGGGCACGGCGAGAATAATGATCTCGCCAAAGCTCACCGCCTCGGCCTGTGAGCCACCCTGCGCGCCGATCGCCTGCGCGGCGCCCTGCGCCTTGCTCAGATCCCGCGAGCCCAAAAAGACGGTGTGTCCCGCGTTGATCAACCGCCGCCCCACGCCACTGGCGATTCGGCCCGTACCAATGATTCCGATCTGCATGTTATCTCCCTTGTTGTTTGACCTCACCCCGTCTGCCTATGGAGAGAGGGTTGGGGGTGAGGTTTATCCCGCTGTCATGCCGCCATCAATGGCGATCGCCTGGCCTGTGATAAAAGACGCTTTGTGGCTGAGTAACCATACGACCGTTTCCGCGATCTCCTGGACATTCCCAATCCGACGCATGGGGTTGCGCGTCACCCGGCGCTGCATGTGCGGCGCGAACTGCACCATGTCGCGCACCATGGATGTATCGGTGAAGCCGGGACACACGGCATTCACGCGGATATTCTGGGTCGCGTATTCCAGCGCCGCCGATTTGGTCAAGCCGATCACGCCGTGCTTGCTGGCCGCATAGGCGCTGGCCTGCTCAAATCCCACCAGCCCCGCGACCGAAGCCGTGTTGACGATCGCCCCGCCGCCGCTTTGCAGCAGCAAGGGGATTTCGTATTTCAGGCACAGCCATACGCTCTTCAAATTCACGTTGATGACCGCGTCCCAGTCAGCCTCGGACTGCTCGACAATGGGCGCCATCACCCCACCGATTCCGGCATTATTGAACGCGCCATCCAAGCGACCGTAGGCGGCGCGGGTCGCCTCGATGAGCGCTTGCACCTGGTCCGCCTTGGATACATCGCACGGCACGAACACCGCGCCCCCGCCCGTGGACTGGATCAGCGCGGCGGTTTCTTCGCCCAAGGTCACATTCACATCGGACACGACGACGCGCGCCCCTTCCCGCGCCAGCATGAGCGCCGTCGCGCGCCCAATCCCGGACGCGCCGCCGGTTACCAGAATAACCGTGTCTGCCAATAAGACCATCTTTTCAGTTCCTTCAAATCTAAGTGCGAGTCAGCTAGCGAAATAAGGGTCGGTATGTCAGGTATAAGCGGCGAAACCCACGGCCGTCGCTGCGCACATCCCTGCCGACCCCGGCTGTCAGCTTAACCTCTACCCCGTTCCACGTGCCGCTTGCCCGGCGTCGAAGCGTGCAGGACTGTCGTAGACGACACAAACCCGCAGCCGCGAACCCGGGCGCAGTTAGCGCTTATGACCGCCCGTAGACTTCCAGACTTGTACCGAAGAAAGCGTTCGCCCGTTCCGAGGCGAGATACAGCATGGTATGCGCCACGTCATCCGGCGTGACCCACTTGCTGAAATCCGCATTGGGCATCGAACCACGGTTGGCGGGGGTATCGATGGTGCTCGGCATAACCGCATTGACGTGAATGCCCTGATCGCGGACTTCTGCCGCCAGGCTCTCGACCACGCGCTGCGCCGCCGCCTTACTCGCCGTATACGCTGCCCCCCCGGTGAAGCCTTTCAACGCGCCGCGCGCCAGCACGACGACGATGCGTCCCCGCACCCCGTGATCGAGCATATGCTTAGATACCTTGCCGCAGGTGATGTAGACCGGGCGCACATTCAGGTTGAGCATACGCTCCATGACTTCGTAATCCGAACCGTGGACCGTCGCGCCCGCCTCAAAGCCGCCGACCGTGTGCGCCAGCACATCAATGTGCCCGAAGCGCGCCACCACCGCCTCGATGAGCTGATCGACCGACGCGGTTACCCCGAGGTCGGCCAGCACCACCAGCGTTTCGCCGCCGATCTCTGCCGCGAGCTGTTCCGCGCGTTCTGGCGACCGATCAACCAGGACGACGCGCGCGCCTTCCGCGGCAAACGCGCGGACGACCGCGCTGCCCAAGTTACCCGTCGCACCAGTGACCACGACGACTTTCCCTGCGAATTCGCCTGCCATGGGTATCCTCTACTGTTTGTTCTATCGGTGCTGCTATTATAACGGGGTCGAGGCTGGCGCGGTGGCGGGACTTTAGGGCTTGATCGCCACGAACAGCCCATCGCTCCACTGGAATTTTTCAGCGAATTTGCGGGTGAGCACGGCCACGAGTTCCGGTTCGTCTACAATGTGCCCGGTCGCCGGGGAATGCGGCGCGTCCCAACTGCCAAAGCCATAGGTCACAGCCGCGTTCTGGCGAATGTTTTTCACGAAATCAGCCTTATTGCGCCCTTCCGAACACAGATAGTACGCGCCCTCGTGTTCCACATACCAGATTTCGACCGTGTGCGGCTTGCCCGTCTTGCGGCCAATGGTCGTCACATAGATGAAGTCGTTCTTCTGCGGGTTCTGGTCACTCATAACTGCCCGTCTTTCCCTCACCATGATGGATATCTTCGACTATGATAACACCCTCGGCGCGTTATCGAGTTTCGGGTGCGGCGCGGTACACTTAGCGCGACAATGGCCTGTGGAGAAACCCTCATGAATGTTCGCCTAGACGACCTGAAAGCGGTCACGCTCACCGTTCTCACCCACAGCGGTTACCCGCCCGCTGAGGCCCAAACCATCCTCGATGTGCTGCTGTACGCCCAACTGCGCGGCAACAATCAGGGCATCGTCAAGCTGATCGGCGCGGGCATGCCCCGCCGACCGGACGCCCGCCCCATCCAGATCACCCGTGAGACCAAGCTCTCGGCGCTGGTCGACGGCGGCTGGAATGCGGGTATGGTCGCGCTGACGTACGCGCTCGATCTGGCGGTCAGCAAGGCGCGCGAACATGGCATCGGCGTCATCGGGACAAATCAGACCAACACTTCGACGGGCGCGATCGGTTATTACGCCAGCCGCGCCGCGCAACAGGGCTTCATCGCCTTTGTGTTCTCCGGTTCGGGCGAGTATGTCGCCATGCACGGCTCGTATGAGCCGCTGTTTGGCACGAATCCGCTCGCGATCGGCATTCCGACGACCGGACAGCCTATCGTCTTCGATATGGCGACCGCCGCGATTGCGCGCTTCGGCATTGTCGAGGCGAAGACTGCCGGACGAACGATCCCCGGCGATGTCGCCTATGATGCTAACGGTCAGCCCACCAACGACGCGGCGGCGGCGCTGCTCGGCGCGATTCGCACATTTGGCGGCTACAAAGGCGCGGCCCTCTCGCTGATCGTGGAAGTGCTCACCGGAGCGCTGGTCAGCACGACCAAAGATGCCGACGGCAAAAAGACCGACTGGGGCAACCTCGTCCTCGTGATCGACCCCGAACTGCTGGTCGATGGCGACACGTTCGAAGCGCGCACCAGCCAGCTCATCGAACGCGTGAAAGCGGCCAAACGGCTGCCCGGCGTGGACGACATCTTCATCCCCGGCGAACGTGGCAATCGCATTCTGGAACAGGTCGAGCGCACGGGTGAGGTCGAGATCGACGACGCGCTCTGGTCGGCGCTCCAGCAAGTCGTGAAATAACCGGGAAAGGCAGCGCTTCTCATGGAAGATGTACGGATAATTCTCGCGGGGCTCTGGATCGCGCTGATGCTGACCTATTTGCTCGGCGATGTGCTGCGCATCTTCGCGGGTCACTTCAAACCGGGCGAGATCAACGGCGTGCCGATGACGCAGGCGATGATGATGCTCATCGCCGTCATTATGCTCATCCCCATCCTGATGATCGTGCTGTCGCTGACGGTGCCGTTTCCGCTCATCCGCTGGATCAACCTCGGCGCCGCCGTCGGCCTATTCATATTCAACCTTGTGGGCATCGGGGGCTATGAGGGCAAGTTCGACACCTTCCTGATCATCGTGGGGCTGGTCTTCAACGTGGTGACGGTGATCTACGCGTGGAACTGGGCGGGCTAGGTTGGGGACGTGGGCGGCCAACCGCCTCATCCGGCATAGAGGTCGCCCGCTTCAACCATCTGGGGCGCGATGCTCTGATCAATGTACTGCGCATGCCACAGATGGAAGATCAGCGCCGTCCACAGCGCATGCATCTCGTAATTCTTCACGCGGATTGTCGGCCTACGCGTTATCTACGAGCCAGTAGACGAAGGCCGCAGCGAACAGCGATGGCCACGCCTCTTTGAGACCCGGTGCGCCGACATACGGGAACTCACGGGCGATGCGAAAGCGCATCTGCCGCGCCCACCAGCGAAAATCGGTGCGCGTCCAGAAGCGTAGATGCTCGCCGGGGGTGACGATCCATTGCAGCGGGAAGCGACCGAACAGCAGCCGCAGGCGGTGATAGATGTAGCCTGTATTCGGGATCGACACGATGATCCCCTTGCGGGCGACCGGGCGCAGCGCATTCAGCAGACTTTCGGGGTCGGGCAAATGCTCGATAATTTCCGAGAGGATGATGTAGTCGAACTGCGTCACACCGGGAAAATAAGCCGCGACCGCCGCGCCAATCGGGCGGTTCACGTCGGCCAGCGCGACGTTCAAGCCCTGCTGCTGGCAAAATTGGACGGCCTTCGGCGCGATATCCAGCCCATAGCCGTCAATCCCGCGCTCGTCGATCAGGTATTTGAGCAGTGCGCCATCGCCCACGCCGAGATCGAGCACCGTATCGCCTTTGGTCACGATCTGCGCGAAGACCTGCGCCCGCTTGAGCCGCCATTCGCCCATCTTGCCCGCCTTGTCCTCAAACTTGGAATCCCAGTAGGCGTCGTAGTCGGTTGCGCCGACCTGCGCCGTGGCCGGGTAGAGGAACAGGCGGCGGAGTTCGCGGTAGCGGTCGGCCAGCCACACATAGGGCCGGCGTACAGGGGAGCGCAGCAGCGCATTTTTAAGAGTTCGCATGGGCTTTCTTCTCAAGGACAGGCAAAGTGATGATGGCGGTCAAACTCACCGAGAGGGCGTAAATGCCGACGATCGTCAGCGCGCCGCCGACGGCCGCTGCATCGCCGATCAGATATTGGCCGGGGATGACCTGCGCGGCCAGTTCACCGTAGGGGCGCAGCGCGGTCTGCGTGCTGGTCAGCAGAATGACGGTTCCCAGTGGAAGCATGATCGCCAGCGTGACGATTTTGGCCGTGACGATCTTCCAGACGAGATTAAACGAGCGGTACAGCGATCCGAACACCCCGCCGAAACCCGTGATCACGCCATACAGGCATAACACGAGCAGGGGCGCGATGGCCGGAATCCACTCGGCACCGAGCAGCGGCGGAATCAGGAGCGGGGCGGTGAGCGCGATTGCGCCATAGAACACCAGCGCCAGCGCGATCAGCACCAGCAGCACGCGCAAAAAATTACGGCGCAGGGTCACAAAATCGCCGCGCCCCACGGCCTGTGGCACAACCGCCTGCATGTTTTCGAACACCGCGGAAGAGAGGACACTCGCCTGCGCGATCCCGCCTAGGGCAAGCGTCAAGTAGCCGACGGCCGCCGACCCGCCCACCACCCCGACGATTTGCATCGGCACTTGGATGAACAACGCCGTGACGTTCTTATCCACTGCGTTGGCGATGCCGAATTTCCAGTAGGGGCGCGGGGACAGCGTGCGCGCCCGTTTAAGCACCTGCGTGAGCGGCGGATAGGTCAGCGCGCCCTGCGTGCGGGTGCGGTGATAGACAATCAGCGCCATGAGGAGCGTGGAATACGAGTAGACGAGCCGCGCGATCACCAGCGCCTGGGGGGTCGGGCTGATGAGCACGGAGATGATCAGGCACGAGGTCAGCACAAACTGGTTGGCGTTTTGCATGAGCGCCAGCGTCCGCATGGAGCGGCGGGCTTGCAGCGCGGTCGTGATGAGCAGATAGAAGTCGTCGGCGATGAGGCTGAGCGAGAGCAGTGCGGCCAGTTCGCCCACCTGACGATTGCCGTACCACGATTCGGTAATCGTCGGGCTGAGCAGGATGATCAGCGTGATCAGGCCAATGGTGAAGGTCAGCGTCACCTGAATGTAGAACGCCATCAGGTTGAGGATTTCGTTCTCGTCCCGCGCGCCAATCGCCATGGCGAGACGGGTTCCGGTGCTGGGGCCGATTCCGGTCAGATCCAGCGTCAGCCACAAACCGAGAAAGGTCTGCGCCCAGCCGTAGATGCCGAAAGCCGTCGCGCCCATGAGCCGCCACACCAGCAGCGACGAGATCAGGCTGAGGAACACGCTGCCGATTTTACCCGCTTGCAGAACCAGCGTATCTTGAATGAATTTGTGGGTGAGCAGGCGGCGCACGCGCGTAATCAAAGGCGACCTTTCGCGATCATGCGCTCATTGTAGCGAGACGGTCGCACCTTGGGTAGTGCAATCGTGATCGTAGGAGCAACTGCGGGATCTGGAAAAATTTCACGATAAATTCGCGTTTGCGGTGATCCTTTTGCGCTACGATCCGCTAGAATCTTTAAGAGTAATGCCTCATTATGTGGGCGACAAAGTGCACTTTAACAATCAAGCGGGGTAGGCGACCGGTAACGAAAGCGAGGCACAGACGTGATTATGAGTCTGCATGCCCATGACCGTTCCAGTAGTCGTAACATCCATTCAGACGAGATCGATTTCGTCTGTAGTCATGGCTATCATAACCATAATGCTGGTGTGATTTTTTGCCAGATGCGACGGGATTCGTTTCCGTCGGACTTACCCGGTAATCATCGCTACTATCGACTGCAGGGCACCACCGTAGTGCTGTGTCCCTGTGGCGAATACGTCATCACCGTCTATAAGAATGCCAAAGCCTTCAAGAAAGACCGCAAAAAGGCGAAATATGATCGACGCCATGAAAGAGTAGAGAGCTGCCCACACTGTCACAACACACGCGCGGGATAAATTCCCAGCAAGGCACTGAAGTTCCTGCCGTTTCTTTTCCCACCATTCTGATGGTCGCCTACCCCGCTTGGTTGTTAAGGTTCCTGCCGTTTAGCACCTGCTTGGTTCTAAGGGCTCGCTGAACATCTGCTAAATCCCAATTGATCCCCTGTGCTTTTTGTGTTCCAATTGATTCATGTCTACTCGCAAATCCCCCCTCACCACCAATCCGGCGTTCAGTTGGACGATGATCCCTCTGTTCGCGGAGATGGATGCGGATTCGCTAGCGCGGATTGATGCCTGCGCGCATCGTCACCTCTACCAGAAAGGCGCGGTCATCCTCGCGGAGGGCGAAACGTGTTCCGGTTTGTACGTCGTGCTCAACGGCCTGGTGCGCATCTACCGCCTCAATGCTGAAGGTCGTCTGCACACCTTGAGTCTGCTGCGTCCCCCGTCGATGTTCAACGAGGTGGCGGCGGTCGATGGCGGCGCGAATCCCTTCAACGCCGCAGCGGTAACCGATGTTGAGGTGCGCGTGATTTCGCACGCCGCGCTGCGCACGTGGATGGCGTCCGATCCGGTGCTGCTGAACAAGGCGGTCGCGGCGCTGGCGCATCTCAACCGCGAATATCTGGAACGCCTCGAAGACATGACCTTTCGCACGATTCCCTCGCGACTGGCGAAACTCTATCTACATGAAACCATGTATGCCGACCAGATCGCCGAGACGCCGTCCTCGCTCACGCAGGAAGACCTCGCCTCGATCCTCGGCACGACGCGCGAAGTGGTCGGGCGGGCGCTGCGCAGTCTGGTGAACGCAGGCTTGCTCCGGAAAGTGGGGCGCACGGTCTACATCGTGGATCGGGCGGGCTTGGCGCATCTCGCCGAAACCAACGAAATCCCCGGCGTCGGCATCGTCGAGCTTTAGCCAAGCTCGTTCTTATCCCCAAGGTCAAAACTATGATCCCTTTGGAAGATCGTTTTTCACGCAAACTCAACGAACTGTCAGCGCAAGAAGACGAACTGATGCAAATCGTGAGTGAAGTCACTGGACTCATGGAGCAGAAGCACTCTCAGTTAGTTGAACTGAACGTTTTTCAGCGCTATGCGCAGATTCATAAACAATATGCTGTTCTCGCGCGAACATCGGCGGAAATGGGGGAACAAATCGAAGCTTTGAAGCGTGCCCTGTTTATCCAGTGGTATGCCCCGTCTGAACCCAGTTGCTTCTCAGGCATTTCGGAGCTGAATCGGCACGTCGAAACTGATATTCTGCAAGAAGTACATGCTTGGATCGTTCAAGGCAAGCTTGATCAGGAATTGCACTGGATGCTCGCTTGGTATTATCAAATCTCTGACTTTTACTTTGAATATCTAGAACGGATTGACAGCTCATTGCATCCCCTTCTGCATTACTTGAAATCGCTGAAGGGTGGAGCAAGGTACTGGTTTAGCCAGAGTGATGGGATATTTGAACCTCCTAATCGAGCTACGTTTGGCGGTCGAGGGCAAATGGGAAAGTATTGGTCTGCCCTTCGAGGCGATTTTCCCGAATGAATGGTCGATTTAACCACTATAACTTAACCGACGTTAAACTAATTCTATCAGTGTGTAATTTCACGAATACACTTCGTTAAATCTCATTTTCAAATCCAACAAAAGTTACAGATTCGGCGGTTAAACGGGAGTATAGTGGCGGCTACATCGTTAAAATTCACAGAGTAAGGATATTTCTCCATGACCCATATTATCACCAGCTTGTGCCTGCGCGACGGCGCGTGTCAGCTTGTTTGCCCCGTGGAATGCATCGTCGCTGGCCAGCCCGAAGCTGAGTGGCCTTGGTACTTCATCGACCCGGACACCTGCATTGACTGCGGCGCGTGCATTCCGGAATGCCCATACGAAGCAATTTTCATTCAGGAAGAAGTCCCCACCGCTTACACGATGGCCGCGGGACAGAAGCGCATTCCGTTTGACACGAAGGCCGAAGTTGAATACGCGGGCGGCGAAGTCTTTGACCTGACCGCCGACGTTCAGCCCAACTACGACTTCTTCGCGAGCGGCCCCGGCTACGACGCGCTCTAATTCGCACATCGAAACTCACTGTAGGGACGAGGCATGCCTCGTCCTTTTTTTTCTCGTCCCAACAGCGGACGAGACTTGAGGGTGTTGGAAAAGGTCAAAATTCGACCCCATCCCCGGCCCCTCCCCGAATTGAGGGAGGGGAACCACCAGCCTTCGCCGTCCCACCCCTCTCCCCGCTTGCGTGGGAGAGGGGTGGGGGAGAGGGGTTTCTAAACACCTTCATGTCTCGTCCCTACAAGAGCGACACCTGATGACTCTCTATATCGTCCCGACGCCGATAGGCAATCTCGAAGACATCACCCTGAGGGCGCTGCGCGTCCTTAAAACGGTGCAGTTGGTCGCCGCCGAAGACACGCGCACCACGCGCTTTCTCCTCAAGCACTTCGAGATCGACACGCCGCTCACCAGCTATCACGAGCACAACAAGCTGACCAAGCTGGATAAGATTTTTGCAGCGCTCGAATCGGGGGATGTGGCGCTCGTCTCGGACGCGGGGACGCCGGGCATCAACGACCCCGGCTATGAGCTGATCCGGGAGGCGGTGGCGCGCGGCGTGAAGGTCGAGCCGCTGCCGGGGGCGAGTGCCGCGATCACGGCGCTGGTGGCGTCCGGCTTACCGACCGATGGCTTCATCTACCTCGGTTTTCTGCCGAAAAAGGACAAAGCGCGCGCGGATTTTCTCGCGCCGTTCGCCGACGAACCACGCACGCTCATCCTCTACGAAAGCCCGAACCGGCTGGTCGAAGCGTTAGAGGCGCTGGCCGCCGCGCTCGGTGATCGTCCGGCGTGCGTCGCCCGCGAAATCACCAAGCTGCACGAGGAATTTCAGCGCGGAGTATTGAGCACGATCGCGGCGCATTACCGGGCGCAGCCGCCGCGCGGTGAGATTGTGATCGTGGTAGGCGGCGCTCTGCCCACAGTCAGCGAGACGTGGGATGAAGCCCGCGTGCGCGCGGCGCTGGAGGCCCGGCGCGCCGCCGGCGAACCGCTCAAGGTGGCGGCCAAGGCGGTCGCTGCCGAGTCCGGTTGGGATCGACGATCAGTCTATGCGCTCGGCATTGACAACTGACCCTAGTTTTCTACCTTGAAAAGGTTACAATACGAAGCAATTCCGTCTGTGGGCGTGTTGGCACGCCTATTTTTTACGAGGACTAAATGGCGTCTTATCACGGACCTAAAGCACGAGTTCAGCGGCGTTTCGGGGAAGTTTTGGTCCCCCGCACCAAGTATCAGAAAATCGTCGAGAAGCGTGGCTTCCCGCCGGGCGATCACGGTAAGGAAAAGCAATTCCGTTCCGGTCGCCGCAGCGATTTCGGCATGCAGCTCAACGAAAAGCAGAAGTTGTCATTCATTTTCAACGTTCGCGAAGGGCAAATGCGCCGTTACTTCCTGCGCGCGCGTCGTCAGACGGGCAACACCGGTGAAAACCTGCTCCGTTTGCTCGAACGCCGTCTGGACAATCTGGTCTATCGCGCGGGTTTCGCGGCGACCATTTGGGCAGCGCGTCAGATCGTCAAGCACGGTCACATCCTCATCGATGGCCAGCGCGTTGATCTGCCTTCGTTCCAGGTGAACCCGGGCATGGTTATCAGCGTTAAAGAAAACATGCGCACCAACGTGCACGTGATTGAAGCGATGGAAAGCGTCGCCAACAACCTGACGTACCTGACGGTGAACAAGGCCGCGTTCAGCGCGACCCTGCTCAACCTGCCGGAACGCACCGATATCCCCGTTACCGTGCGCGAACAACTCATCGTCGAGTACTATACACGCTTGACGTAATTCGCCCGCACCACGGAACGCACATAGACTACCAAAACGGGATCGCATGATCCCGTTTTTTGATTCATGGAGCGCTGCAACATCAAAGCCCACCCCCTATTACTGGGGGTATAACACGACATTGTGCGGGCGTAAGATCGAAAGGTGTGTTTACAAGGTCGTTCACCAAGGGGGAAACAACGTGGCGACTGACACCCTTGCTCAAAGTGAAGTTCAGCAGAGCGTCCGCACCTGGACGCGCAAGCAGATCTCGTTCCTCTTCATGCTGGCCTTCTTCCTGTTCGTGCCCGCGGGAACGCTGGCCTGGCTCGGCGGTTGGCTGCAAATGATCGCCTACAGCGCCATCACGATTTTCAATGTGTCGATTCTCACAACGCGTGTCCCGGAATTGATCGCCGAACGGTCGAAGTTACAGTCGGGGTCGAAGCCGTGGGATGTGTGGCTGGTGATGCTCGCGGCGCTCGTCATGCCCGTGCTGACGTGGGTGATCGCGGGGCTCGACTTTCGCAACGGTTGGTCGACGCCGCTGCCGCTCGGCTGGATGATCATCGGCGTGGTGCTGTTCATCGTTGGCTACATGATCACGACGTGGGCGATGCTGTCGAATAACTTCTTCTCGGCGACTGTGCGTATCCAGTCGGAGCGTGGTCATCGTGTGGCGACCGGGGGACCCTATGCCTATGTGCGCCATCCCGGCTACGTCGGGGCGATCCTGTTCCAGATTGTCTCACCACTGATGCTCGGATCGTTGTGGGCGTTCATTCCATCGATCATATCTGTGGTGTTGTTTGTGGTGCGAACATACCTCGAAGATCGCACGCTGCAAGCGGAACTCCCCGGCTACCAAGAGTACACCCAGAGAACGCGCTACCGTTTGCTGCCGGGCGTGTGGTAGAGAACACCTCACCCTAAATCCCTCTCCCAAGGGCGAGGCTAAAGGTGTTTAAAAAGGTTGCTTTCCGACCCCACCCCCGGCCCTCACAGGGGTAGGTTTTTAATTGTAGGGACGAGGCTTGCCTCGTCCTTCTTCGCCAACACAGCCTTCCCCTGTTGGCTCAAGCAATCTTTTGCTTTCATGGATAACAGTCTTTTTGTCAAATCCAGAGAAAAAATCGGACGAGGCATGCCTCGTCCCTACAGGGTTTTTGGCGAAGGAACTTTCTATTCCATTCGGAAGCGTTAAAAACCTACCCCTGACAGCACCCCCGGCCCCTCCCCGAATTCAGGGAGGGGAGTCAACAGCCCGCGCCGAGCGGAGAGGGGAATCAAGTCCCTCTCCCTTGGGAGACGGATTGAGGGTCAGGCGGGCTTTTCGTTTACGCCAGCTCGCGGACGGCTTCCCGCTGCTGCGCGATCATTTTCACGCCGTGCTTGGCGCGCAAAGTGAACACGCGCTGCGGGATCACCGCGTGACCCGGCGCGAGTGTGAAGCGGTACTTCTGCGCGATAGTTGCCAGCACGAGCCGGGCTTCCATCATCGCGAAGGCGTTGCCGATACACACACGTGGGCCGCCGCCGAAGGGCAGGTAGGCGTATTTGGGAATCTGTTTTTCGTTCTCCGCGCTGAACCGTTCGGGATCGAACTGTTCCGGGTTAGGGAAGTAGCGCTCATCCCGTTGAATGCCGTAGATGTTGCCGAGAATGATGCTTCCCTGCGGCAGTGTGTACCCGCCCAGTGACACTTCGGCATTGGCTTCGCGCACTACGCTGAACGCCGGGGGATACAGGCGCATGGCCTCTTTGACGACCATCTCCGTATAGGGCAGCTGCCCTAAATCCTCGATGCGCGGATCCCGCCCGCCGAGCACGCGCGCCAGTTCGTCGTGCAACTGGGCTTCGGCGGCGGCGTTCTGCGAGAGCAGATACCACACCCACGTCAGCGCGTTCGAAGTCGTCTCGTGGCCTGCGCCGAACAGCGTCACCGCCTCATCGCGCACCTGCTTGTCGCTCATCGGCTGGCCGTCATCGTCCCGCGCCTGCAGCAGCATCGACAGCAGATCGCCTTTGTCCTCGCCGGAGGCGCGCCACTGGGCCACAAACCGCGCGACGATCTCGTCCAGCTTGGCAATCGATCGTTTAAAAGCCAGATTTTCCGGCGTCGGCACCCACAGCGGTGTCGGGAACAGGCTGTTGAAACGGTGATTGAGAATCTCCAGCATGATGGTGATCTGCTCGCTGATTTCTTCCGTCTCAGCGCCGACCTGCGCATCAAACAGCGTCTTGCTGATGACCTCCATTGTGAGCGCGGTCATCTCGTGGTCGATGATGAGCGTGGCGCCGTTGTCCCATTTCTCCATCAGGCGCTTAGCGTAGTCGACCATCACGTCACCGTACGCGCCGATGCGCTTGGTGTGGAAAGCTGGCGCGACCAGCTTGCGCTGCTTCTTCCAGAAGTCGCCGTTAGAGGTGAAAACGCCTTCGCCTAACACGGGGCTGAGGATGACGCGGCTGGTGCGGTCTTTGTCGAAGTGTTCGGCATCTGCAACCAGCATCTGGTGCATCAGCACGGGCGAGTTGACAATGTAGGCCGGGAATGGCCCGAACTTCCATTTGACGAGATCGCCGTACTGGCGCATGTCGAGCAGGAAAGCGAGCGTATCACGAGTGAAGTCACTCAGGTTGCCCAGCAGGAAATGACCCTTCGGGCTGTGTGGCTGCGCGGTCATGGCAGGAATCCTTATGCTCTTGTGAATTGTGGAACAAATAAAGCATATGCGGATCTGAATAATTTGGCAAGTACTAAATTTCACAAATGCAAACGCACTAGGACGACAATCATTGTCGGGACGCGCAACGAAGCGTCCGCTAATCTGCGTCACGGCCGATTACTCTCCCAATTACGCTGATTTCAAGCGCAGACGCTCAGAAAGGTCAATCACGGACGCGCCGTTGCGCGTCCCTACGAATCGCTGGCGTTGAATTGATCCTCAGCCCACCTAGTCGGGTTATTTTCGATGTAATCGCGCAGTAAGCTCAATTCCATTTCGTTACGAATGATGTGATCATGGTAACGCCCCTGCCAGACCACAACCTCAGAGTCTTCTGCCTGACGAATACGGGCGGTCACAGCGCCTTTGTACGCATTGATCACGCGCCCTAAACTCGTTCGAAAGTTCCCCTTATCGCCGTGCAAGAACAAAACCCCATGTACATGATTCGGCATGGCAACAAATGCATCGATCGTGACATCAGCATAATGCTCCGGGATTGCTGACCAGCAATTGACAGTGATATCCCCCGCCGCTGATCGCCGCATCTCACCTTCAGTAATTTCGCCAAATCGGTGCAGGCGCTGGTGAGCGCAAATGGTTACGAAATAAGCGCCATCGGAGGTGTAGTCGAAACCCTGCAATCGAGGTGATTTTCGTTGTGGGAAATAACTCATAGACCTTGTTAACTCGCAGGAATAAATAACCTTACAGCTCAATTTTACAGAAAATCAAATCTGCGGCACGCTGCAATCGTAGGGACGCGCAACGGCGCGTCCGCCTCTCCCAACCAACACAAAGACCGCGCCAGAATCCGAAATGGGCGTGCCGTTGCCTATCCGCTTCCCGGTGGAACGGGGCGTCCACCACAAAATCGGCTGAGCGGACGTCTCTACGCTATACTGAAATCAACTTATTGATTCAGCCTCTCAAAGGATATCTGTATGCCCAATTCCTTAAAATCCCGTGTTGGTGTCATGTTTCGCCGCGAAAATCCGCCGGAACTTCTGCCGCAGTTCGCCCGCCACGCCGAATTCCTGCATTTGAGCGAACTCTGGGTAGTCGAAGACTGCTTCTACGCCAGCGGGATCGCATCGGCGGCAGTGGCACTGGCCTGCACGGATCGGATTCACGTCGGGTTGGGGATCGTGCCCGCGGTGGCGCGCAACCCTGCTTTCACGGCGATGGAGTTCGCCACGCTGGCGCGGACCTATCCGCATCGCTTCATTCCCGGGATCGGTCACGGCGTGGCCGAGTGGATGAAGCAGATCAGCGCGTTCCCGAAGTCTCAGCTCGCCGCGCTCAGCGAAACCGCCGAAGTCGTGCGGCGCTTGCTCGCTGGTGAAGCGGTCACTTTCCACGGCGATCATGTGCAGCTCGACAACGTCAAATTGGAATTTCCGCCCACACACGCCCCGCCCGTGCTGCTCGGCGTGCGCAGCGTCAAATCGCTGATCGCATCCGGGCGCTGCGCCGATGGCACGCTCCTCGCGGAGCAAACCTCGCCCGCCTATGTGCGTTGGGCGCGCGCCCAGATCGCGCAGGGGCAAGCCGAAGCTGGACGGTCCGGGCAGCCGCACGCGATCCATGTGTATATGCTGTTCGCCGTAGATGCTGATGCGCGTAAGGCGGTGGCGCGGTTACGGCCGGTGTTAGGCGATTGGCTGGCCTACGGCAATAACGCCTATACCGCAGCCTTAGGGATCGATGCGGAGTTGGACGCACTGCGGGCGCGCGGCGCCGATTTGAAGACGGAACTGCCAGATGCGTGGGTGCGCGAAATGAGCGTGGTTGGCACACCCGCCGATTGTGCCGCGAGTATTCGGCGGCTGCTGGATGCGGGCGCAAATCAAGTTATCCTCATGCCAGAGCAGTTGGGGCGCGCCGGACTCGACTCGATTGAGCAGGTGATCGAACAGTAAGCGAACGTCGGGTTCGTCGGGTCATGTCGGCTGAAAAAATGGAGGCGGCGCGAGCTGT
>CALKIA010000109.1 GCA_937988705.1 uncultured Chloroflexota bacterium
AGCGCACACGGCGATCTTCCCCGCACGGCGCGGGACGAGCAGCGCTGCCTGCACGAACATCACGACCAGTACGCCCGCAATCGCCATGCGGCTTTGACCGAGTGCGATCGCCAGTGTCAGCACCGCGCAGGCGAGGCCATAGACCACGACGCGCAATCGCTGGGCGCGCGCCACCCAGTCGCCGATCAACAGCGCGAAGGTGAACGGCACAAACCAGGCCAGCGCCCCGCCGATCTCGTTGACATTGAAGCCGCCTTCTGCACCGGGAAACTGCTTCCATACGGGCAGCGCCTGCGCGATGCTCAATAGGGCTGACGATTTACCGATCCACTGCGAGCTGACGAGCGCCAATAAGCCGACGCCGAGCGCGATCCCGCCCGTCGCCAGCAGCCAATTGTTCAGCGCGCGCCGGGTGCGCGCCAGGTCGGTGATGAGCTGCACGACGACGATCCCAAAGGTGATGCGCCCGCTCATCTCCCAGCCCCACGTGAACGGCGCGATCAGGTGGTTGACGTTGGCGAGGATCAGCAAGGCGATCAGCGGCAGATCGAGCGGCGTGCGCACCCACAAGCGGCACTGATCGATCCAGCGGGCAGCCAATACAGGCACGTAGAGCAGCAGCCACGGCGTCCGCGTTTGATACGGAAGCAGCCAGAACACCGCGACTAAGACGAGCAAAATCGCGGGTTGGAGAGCCAAAATCAGACGGGCGAGTTGACGCAATTTGCACCTTATCTGTGTGAATGACCGTCGTAGGGACGCGATTCAGCGCGTCCCTACGAATCTTTTCAGGGTTGACCTCGGACGAACAATGCTTCGCAGTCTACCCTGCACCCATTATCCACACGAGCGCGGTCGGTGACACTGATTGTTCGCCACGTCTCATGCACTTTTTAGCGCAGCGTGATTTCGCGCCCTTCCGCCGCCGACTGATAGATCGCGGTGACGACTTCCAGTGACCGCCGCGCTTCGCGTCCATGGGTCGCGGGTAAGCGCTGCTCGCGGATCGAGTCGATCATCTCGATGATCTGTTCACGGTGGCTGTAACCGTAGACCGACGGCGGGTCGACCGCTTCGCGCATCAGCATTTCGCGTTCGTGTTCCAGGCTGCTTTGCACCTTCCAGAAAACCTTGCGGTTGAGTGCCGTTCCGCCCACCTTGACCGAGCCGTGCTCGCCGAACAGCGCGACCGAGCCTTCCAGATTTTCGGGATAGGTGAGGGTCGAGCCTTCGATCGTGCCGAGGCCGCCGTTGACGAATTGCAGTACCGCCACCCCGACATCTTCGGCTTCCATGCTGTGGGCCAGCGTCCCGGTGTAGGCCGTGATCTTTTTCACATCACCCATCAGCCAGATCAGCGCGTCAATATGGTGGATCGACTGATTCATCAGCGCGCCGCCGTCCATCGACCATGTGCCATGCCAGCCATCTTCGTAGTATTCCTGCGGGCGATACCAGCGCACGGTTGCGTTGCCGAGGTGCAGCTTGCCGAGCTGACCAGAATCGACCAGCGCGCGCAGTTCGCGCATCGGCGGATTGAAGCGGTTTTGCAGTACCACCGCCAGCGTCACGCCCTCGCGTTCGCATGTTTCGATCAGCGCGTCAGCGTCCGCCACGGTCAGCGAAATCGGCTTTTCCATGAGCACATGTTTACCCGCGCGCGCCGCTTCCTGCCCCATCGACGAATGTAAACCGGACGGCACACACACCGAGATGACGTCGATCTCCGGGTCGGCCAGCATCTGCTGATAGTTGGTGTACGCTTTCACACCATACTTGGTCGCGCTGTTCTGCGCTCGCGCCTCGATGATGTCACAGACGGCGGTCAGTTTGACGTTGTGTGTCGTCTGCAAATCGGCCAGCGCCTGCGCATGGCGGCTCGAAATGCGTCCGCAACCGACGATGGCGAAGTTGAGTGGTTGATTGTTTGTCATTTTATTTCCCGTCGAGCGATGCGCTGCAAAAGTGTGAGATACCCGTTTTTGACCCGTTCAGGCGCTAAATGCTGTTCGGCGTAGCGACGTCCCGCGTGTGACAAGTGATCTCGGCGTTCGGGATCGTGGGCGAGATCGCGGATGGTGTTCACCAGCACAGCGAGATCGCCGATGGGAGTGACGATGCCCGCACCCGCTTCGTGCAGCAGGGCTGCGCCTTCCCCACGAATAGCGGCAATGATCGGCGTGCCGGTTGCCAGCCCTTCGTACATCTTCGCGGGCAGCGTCCCGCCCGCCACCGAGTGATCCGCCAGTGCGATCAGTGTGGCGTCGGCACTCGCCCACGCGCTGGGCATCTCGGTATGCGGCAGCATGCCCGCCAGAATCACATTGCTGAGCTGGCGCGTTTCAACCTGCTGGCGCACATGTTCGAACTGGCTGCCGCTGCCCACAAAGTGAAAAATCACCTCGGGTAATTGCGCCGCCGCGTTCAGCATCAGGTCGAAGTCGTAGGTCAGGCTCATGTTGCCCACATGCACGAGCACGAACTTATCCGGGTCGAGGCCGAATTTCACGCGCGCGGCCGTCCGTTCCTCGTCGTCGGGCGGGCAGAACTTGCGCAAGTCGACCGCGTTTTGAATCCGCGTGACGCGTTCCGACTTGCCATTCACCGCGATAATTCCGTCGACAACGCCGCCCGTCAGGCCGACGATGTGCGCTGCGTTGTGGTACGCCCAGCGTTCGACCGGGCGCGCCAGCTTGACCAGCAGGCTCTTCTCGGAGAGTACACCCGTCGCCACGGCCGATTCAGGCCACAAGTCCGACACATTGAGCAGAATCGGCGCGCGCTTCACCCATTTGAGCCACCCGCCCGCCAGACACACGAACAGCGGATGCGATTCGACTAGAATCACGTCCGGACGGGGCAGGGATGTGCCGCGCAGTGCCGCCAGCGCCATAAAGCTGATCTGATTGGCAAGCCGCTGCCGCGCGCGTTTCTTCGGAGAGGCGTAGACGCGCACGCGCAGCACCTTCACCCGATCCAGCGTTTCCCGGTAAAACAGACGCGACCGGTACTGCGGCGGGATAATTCCTTCCGGGTAGTTTGGCACGCTGGTGATCACCGTCACCTCGTGGCCTTCATCAGCCACGTCGCGCGCCAGACGGCTTAGCCGCACGGCCGCCGCCCCCATTTCTGGCGGATAAAATTGGGTTAAAATCCAGAGTCGCACACGCACTCACCAAGGTTGACGCAAATACCCGTCCAAAGTAACACAAATCTGTGTCACGGTCACATTCTACTCGAAATTGCCCACAAGCCTAAGCGTCTGCTCAGCTTTGTGGAATGATTTGCCTACATCACAGCGTCTAGACTGTAACCAGCTTTATTGTTTTCAATGGGGAGAAGGTTGCTTTATGTCGGCATTGATTCGCCGTGTCTCGATGATTTCGTTTCATACCTGTCCGTTGGCGCAGCAGGAAGGCAAGGAAACGGGCGGGATGAACGTGTATGTCTACGAACTCTCGCGTCAACTCTCGCGGCAGGGCATTGCCGTCGATGTGTTCACGCGCAGTCAGGATGCGCACATCCCGCACGTGGTGCAGGTCGATCCGTATTTCCGCGTGATCCACGTTCCCGCTGGGCCAGAAAGCCCTGTCCCTAAAAAGCAGCTGATTCAGTACCTGCCGGAATTCGTCGCCAACTATCATAAGTTCGTCGCGGAGCAGGGCATCCAATACGATGTGCTGCACTGTCATTACTACCTCTCCGGCTTGATCGGCATGGAAATTCAGAAAACGTCCCCGCTGCCGCTGATCATGACCTTCCACACCCTGGCGCTGATGAAAAATCTCGTCGCCCGCGACGAACTGGAACTGGAAGAACGTCAGCGCATCGATGCCGAATTCGACCTCGTGCGCGTGTCCGACGCGATCATCGCGCCCAGTGAAAGCGACCAGCGCTACCTGCAATATCTGCTCGAAGCCGATCTGGAACGTGTGACCGTCATCCCGCCGGGCGTGGACTTGACGAACTTCAAGCCGATTGATCGCCGGGAAGCGCGCGTTCACCTCGGTCTCGATCCGGATGAGCTGCTGATCCTGTTCTGCGGGCGCATCGAACCGCTCAAGGGGATTGATATGCTGCTCTACGCCATGAAGATCATGGTTGAGCAGAATCCCGATATGCGGGTCGGGCTCTCGATCATCGGCGGGAATATTTCGCAGCCGCCCTCACAGTGGTCGAAAGAGCTGCAAAAGCTGGAAAAACTACGCCATTTACTCCGCCTGACGCCGCTGGTACGATTTGCCGGGCAGCAGCCGCAGGAGGTCTTGCCGTATTACTACAACGCCGCCGATGTGCTGGTCATGCCCTCGCACTACGAGTCGTTTGGCATGGCCGCCGCCGAAGC
>CALKIA010000110.1 GCA_937988705.1 uncultured Chloroflexota bacterium
CCGCAACTGTTGAACAAGTCTGGGCGTTCCACGACCAACCGAACGCCTTTCAACTCCTCACCCCGCCGCCAATCTTTGTGCAGGTGCATCGCGATGGACGCACCTCGCTCACCGACGGCGAGGTGGAATTTACGCTGTGGTTTGCGTTTCTCCCGGCGCGCTGGCATGTCCGCCACGAAGCGGGTTCGACGCCATACTCTTTTATTGACCGTGCGTTGTCGGCTCCGGTCGCGTCGTGGGTGCATGAGCATACCATGCGTGAAGTCCCCGGCGGCACCGAATTGATCGACCATATCGAGATCACGCACCAAGCGGGCGGCTTCTGGGCGCTCTTCTCGCGCCTGTTCTTCGATGGCCTGCCGCTGCGGTTTCTGTTCATCTATCGCCATATGCGGACGCGCGCCGGGGCTCCCAAGCTGCTGCCTCGCAAAGAGAAGCCGAAAACTGTCCCGGTGCGCCGGTCACGCGGAGGCGATGGCACATGACGCGCATTGTCGTGATCGGCGCGGGTGTTGGTGGACTCTCGGCAGCGGCGCTCCTCGCTCAGGCGGGTCACGAGGTGACCGTGCTCGAAGCGCAGGTCTATCCCGGTGGCAGCGCGGGCACGTTCTATCATAAAGGCTACCGCTTCGAAGCGGGCGCGACGGTCGCGGGCGGTTTCCAGCCGAACGGCCCGCATGCCGTCATCGGCGAGAAACTTGGCATCCAATGGCCGGTGCGCGCGCATGATCCGGCGTGGGTTGTGCATCTGCCGGATCGTACGGTGGCGCTCACCCGCGACAACGCCGACGTGCTGGCCAAGTTCCCACACAGCGCGCCCTTCTGGGACGAACAATCCGTGCTGGCCGATCTTGGTTGGTCGCTCTCCGCGCAGGGGCTGCCGTGGCCGCCGACGAGCGCCGCGGAACTGGCGCAGTTGGTCAACGTCGGGCTGAGTAACTTCCCGCGTGATCTGCGCATGGTGCCATTTGCGCTGATGACCGCCTATGATTGGGTTCGTCTGCGCGGGCTGGCGCAAGACCCGGCGTTCGTGCGCTTCATCGACGGCCAACTGCTAATCTCTTCGCAAACCACTTCGTGCCATGCCAACGCCATGTACAGCGCCACCGCGCTCGATCTGGCGCGGCAGGGCGTCTACCATGTCGCAGGTGGCATTGGTGGCATTGCCGAAACGCTGGTCGAGAAAATCCGCGAGTTGGGCGGGCAGGTGCTCTACCGCCAGCGCGTCGAACGCATCAATGTGCAGGACGGGCGTGCGGTCAGCGTGACTACCAGGAAGGGCGAGACCTTCGCCTGCGATTTCCTGCTGGCGAACCTCACGCCGTGGTCGCTCGATACGCTGCTCGGCGATGACAGCCCGCGTGGACTGCGCCGCGAAACGGAGATGCGTCCAAGCACATGGGGCGCGTTCGTGCTTCACATGGGGCTGGACGCCACGAAGCTCCCCGCCGATCTGCCCGATCATCATCAGGTGATCGCGGACATGGCCGGGCCGATGGGGGAGACGCGCACCGCCTTCCTCTCGCTGTCGCCGGACTGGGATGCCAGCCGCGCGCCCGCTGGCATGCGCGCGGCGACTGTCACCACGCACACCGACCCGCAGTCGTGGTGGGATGCGCTGCGCCGCGACGAAACGGCTTACGCTGACCGCAAGGCCGACTATACCGAGAAAATTCTCGCTAACCTCGACCGGGCGATCCCCGGTTTCAAGAGCGCGGTCAAGCTGCTGCTGCCCGGCACACCCATCACCTATGAGTTTTACACGGGGCGACATCTGGGCATGGTCGGCGGTTTCCCGCAAACCTCGCTCTTCAAGGCGCGGACGCCGCTCACGGGTATTCCCAATGTGCGCCTCGTCGGCGATTCGATCTTCCCCGGCCAATCGACCGCCGGGGTGACGCTGGGCGCGCTGCGGGTCGCCGCCGATGTGCTGCGCCGCGTTCCGCGCCCGGCACGCCAGCCTTCTGTAGGGACGAGGCATGCCTCGTCCTCAACTGAAACGACACCCCGCATTCGCAGTAGCGCAGGGAGTGGGGTCGAATGACGCCCGTGATTCACTGGTTTCGGCGTGACCTGCGCCTGAGCGACAACACCGCGCTCAATGCGGCACTGGCGACGGGCGCGCCCGTGATTCCGCTGTTCGTCTTTGATCCGGCGCTGCTCAAAGGCGAACGCTTCAGCGCGGCGCGCTTGAAGTTCATGCTCAACGGGTTAGAAGCGCTGGACGCCGATCTCAAGCGGCGCGGCAGCGGGTTAATCATCCGCTCTGGCGATCCGCGCGTCGTACTGCCCAAGTTTGTCGCCGAGACGGGGGCGAGCGCGATCTATTTCAACCGGGACGTGACGCCCTACGCCTACCGCCGCGATACGGCTATCCTCAAGGCGCTGCCCGCTAAATCGTTTGACGATGTGCTGATTCACCCGCCGCGTGAAGTCCTCAAGGACGATGGGAAGCCGTACACGGTCTACACCCCGTTCCGCAAACGGTGGGAAACTCTGCCCAAGCGGGACGTTCAGCCGCTGGAACGCGCGAATTTTCATGCGCTGGAAGGCCTCGGCAGCCCGCCGCTTGCGTCCCTGTGCCAGTTGGGGGTGTGCGGCACGGTCATCGACGTGCCAGAAGCGGGCGAAGCCGTCGCCCTGCATCGACTGGAACGCTTCACCTCCGACGCGATCTATCGCTATGTCGCTACCCGCAACCGCCTGACCGCCTATCCCTTCGGCGATCCGGTCGGCACGTCGGCGCTTTCGCCCTACCTCCGCTTGGGGATGCTCTCGCCGCGTCAGGCCTATCATGCTGCCGCGCGCCTGCTGAATGATGCCGACGCCATCAGCGCGAGCGAACGCCAGTCGATTCAGACGTGGATTAGTGAGTTGGCGTGGCGCGATTTCTACAATCACATCCTCTATCACTTCCCGCAGGTGTTGGAGCGCAGTTTCAAGCCGGAGTATGATCGGGTCGAGTACCGCGACGCGCCCGCTGAGTTCGAACGCTGGGCGGCGGGCATGACGGGGTATCCGCTGATCGATGCGGCCATGCGTCAGCTCAACACGCTTGGCTGGATGCACAACCGCGCGCGGATGATCGTCGCCAGCTTCTTGACCAAAGATCTGCTCATTTACTGGCGGCGCGGCGATCTGCATTTCATGCAGCACCTGATTGACGGCGATCCGGCAGCCAATAACGGTGGCTGGCAGTGGTCGGCGGGCACGGGGACGGACGCGCAGCCGTACTTCCGCATCTTCAACCCCGTCAGCCAGTCGGAGCAGTATGATCCTGAGGGCGACTACATCCGCGCCTTTGTGCCAGAACTGCGCGCTGTGCCGCCGAAACATATTCACGCGCCGTGGACGATGCCCATACCGCCGAAAGACTATCCGCCGCCCCTGGTCGATCACAGCGTGGCACGTCAACGTACCCTCGCAGCTTTCAAAAAGGTTCGGTCTGCATGAAAAAGTGGTTGCTTCGCCTGGTCGTTTTACTCTTGATCATCATTTTCGTTGTCCCGTTCTTGATTCCCACGCCCACCATGGGCGTTGATCCGGCCACCTTTGCCGACGCCGATGGGCGTTTCATCACGGTGAGCGGTTTGCAGACCTATGTTCGCGAGAGCGGCGACCCCGCTGGTGTGCCGGTGCTGCTCCTGCATGGTTGGGGCGCGTCGACGTTTTCTTGGCGCGACACGCTTCCCGCGCTGGCCGACGCGGGTTACCGTGTCATTGCCTTTGACCGCCCGCCCTACGGTCTCTCCGCCAAAACGGGTGCGAACCTGCCGCTGACCGCCGCCGCTCAGGCCGATTTCACGGTCGCACTGATGGATGAACTCGGTCTCGACCGGGCCGTGCTGGTCGGTCACAGCCTCGGCGGTGGTGTGATCGCTTATATGGGCGCCAACTATCCCGAGCGCGTGCTGGCGTTGGCGTTTGTCTCTGCGGCCGTGCCCATCAGCGGAGATGCAGCGGATGGCGGTGGTATGCTGCCGCCGCTCGTGACCTCGGCGCTCGAATTTGCGCCGATCAACCGGTGGGCTCGCATCCTCGTGCGCACGTTTGTGCAGCCAGATGCATTCGCTCAGTTGCAGCGTACCGCTTATTACGACCCGGAGAGCGTCACGCCGGAGCTGGTCGCCGGTTACGCGACGCCGCTCAAGGTCGCCGACTGGGATTTGGCGCTGCTCACCATCCTCACGGGGCGCGGGGTGGGCGGTTCGCCCCTCACGCCCGAGCAAATCCGGGGTATCAGCGTCCCCACGGCGCTTTTGTGGGGCGCCAATGATACGTGGGTGCCGATTGCCGGCGGCGAACGCTTGCGCGAACTGCTGCCTGATGCGGCGTGGTACACGTATCCAGAAACCGGGCATTTACCGATGGAAGAACACCCGGCGGATTTCAACCGGGATCTATTGAGTTTTATCGCACAAGGGGTAAGTCAGAATGAATCGTGATGTCGTACGGCAAGTTATCAATGTGATCGCGGTCATCGCCACGATCGTTTTCAACAGTCTCGCGGAAGCCATTCCGATTAACAATCTTACCAGCGCGCAAATCGCCAATCGCTTCGCTGAACGGACGTATTTCCTCCCGGCCAATTATGTGTTCAGCATCTGGGGTGTGATCTACCTCGGCATGATCGCGTTTGCCATCTTCCAGGCGCTGCCGTCGCAGCGCGAGAACCCGCGTATGCGCCGCATCGGCTACTGGTTTGTCCTTTCCGGTATCGCCAACTGCACCTGGTTATTTCTGTTCCACTACGAACAGTTCGCCATCAGCACCCTCGTGATCATCGTGCTGCTCTTCGCTCTCCTGCGTGTGTACCTGATCCTGCGCGACGGCCAGACCATTTCTCGCACGGAATTCTGGATGGTGCGTGTGCCCATGAGCATCTACTTTGCGTGGGTCGCAGTCGCCACCGTTGCCAACTTCACCTACGTCGGCGTCGTCGCCAACTGGGATGGCTTCGGCATCTCTTACGAAATGTGGGGCGCGATCATGTTGGTCGTCGCCGGGCTCATCACGGGGACGATTGCGTTTGTCAATCGTGATCTCGCCTATATGGGCGTAGTCGTCTGGGCGTTTGTCGGCATTCTTGTGCGCCATGGGGCTGTCTCAGTGGTGGCGCTGCCCGCGGGCATCATGGCGGCGCTGGTTGGTGTGGCGGTGCTGGTGGCGTATTTCACGCGGCGTGACAGCGATCGCTCTTTGGTTTCGGGGCGCGCTTAACCTCATGCCGCAGGCTTTGATCTGGGGCGCTTCCGGCGGGATCGGCAGCGCCCTCGTTCGCACACTGAAAAGCGCAGGCTGGCACGTTTACGCCGCCGCCCGGGAGGAGAGTCGCATTCCCCCGAAAGCTGATCTCATGTCGGCCTTTCGTGCCGACAGCGAATACAGCATTCAAGCAACGGTGGCGCGCATCGCCTATGAGTCGAGCGAACTCGATCTGGTAGTGTACGCGGCGGGTGGTCTGCAGGCCGCCACCGTCAGCGATCTCAGCGCGGCGGACTGGCAAGCCGTGCTGGACGCCAACCTGACCGGGGCGTATCTGTGCGCTAAACACAGCCTGCCGCTGCTCAAGGCGGACGGACACATGCTGTTCATGGGCGCGTACACCGACAAAATTACGCTGCCACGTTTCGCCGCCTATGCCGGTGCAAAAGCGGCGCTCGAAACGTTCGTCGCGGTACTGGCGCAGGAGAACCGCCGCCAGAAATTCACCCTCGTCAAGGTCGGCGCGGTCGATACGCCGTTCTGGCACAGCGTTCCCTTTGCGCTGCCCAAGACGGCGCTCTCGGCTGAGAGTGTCGCCGCGCAGCTGCTGGAACACTTCAACAGTGGTCACGGTGGCGTACTGGAACTGTAATTCCGTCGGATCGAATGGGGTGTCGCGAGCACGTCGCGTTGTCCATTGCCCCTAACCCCAACTCGTCTCCCACGCAAGCGGGGCGACGGGGAATCTGTCTCCCCTCCCTGAATTCGGGTCGGGGTCGGGATTCAAGGTTTGTTTCCAGTTCGGTTGAATAGGAACTGATTCAGAACGTGACACCTGTAGGGACGTGGCATGCCTCGTCTATTTTATTCATCAATCCGACGAGAGGACGAGACATGTCTCGTTCCTACCATCAAAAACCATTCCCTGTTAGGGGTGGGGGCGTCATTAACCTGCTGTGCCTGCTACCGCTGCTGCTGCGACCCCTACAAAGCGGGGGTCTGCGCCGAATGGACTTAGTGTCACATTGACTACAAGTCCAATTGGACATATGATAGTGTCAACCGAGAGCGCACCGTGCGCTCTCACTTTATTGGCTAAGATAGTGTAGAAATGACACTAAGTTGAGCGCAACGACTTGGCAAACCGCCGCCCAGCACTTGATCGAGCTGGCGCTGGCTGAAGATTTAGGGGATCGAGGCGACGTGACGAGCGCGCTTTCACTTCCGGCAGACACGATCATCACGGGTCGCATCCGCGCGAAAGAAGCGGGCGTGATCGCAGGACTGGAGCTTGTGCGCCTGGTCTACGCGCAGATCGATCCCGCGGTCACAGTTGACCTACTCGTTGCCGATGGCACACCGGTCGATGTCGGGATGGTGATCTGCGAGGTGCGCGGGGCAGGGCGGTCGGTATTGTCGGGCGAACGGGTCGCGCTCAATTTCTTGCAGCACTTGAGCGGCATCGCCTCGCTGACAGCCAAGTTCGTCGCGGCGGTCAACGGGACGAAGGCTGTCATCCTCGACACGCGCAAAACGACCCCTGGCTGGCGCTTGCTGGAGAAGTATGCTGTGCGGATGGGCGGCGGGCAGAACCACCGCATCGGCCTGTACGACATGGTCCTCATCAAAGATAACCACATCGACGCGGCGGGCGGCATCACGGCGGCAGTGCTGGCGGCGCAGGCAGCGGCCTTGCCGATTGAAGTCGAAGTCAAGAATCTGGATGAATTGTGCGAGGCGCTCACGTTGAAGGTGGATCGCATTTTGCTGGACAACATGCATCTCCAGCAAATGCGGCAGGCGGTGACGGTTGCGGCGGGGCATGTCCCGCTCGAAGCGTCGGGCAACATGGCGCTGGATCGCGTCGCCGCTGTGGCAGCGACCGGTGTCGATTACATCAGCGTGGGGGCGCTCACGCATTCTGCGCCCGCGCTGGATCTGTCCATGCGGTTAAGTAGTTAAGGCGAGGGACAATGACGGTAGCGGATATGACAGTAACGCAGGACGAAACCCTGTTGGAACGTGAGCAAGACGCGGTGGCACGCATCACACGCGCGCGCGCCATCTTAGGGGATGATGTGGTCATCCTCGGCCACCACTATCAGCGCGATGAAGTGGTGCAGTTCGCCGACTTTCAAGGCGACAGCTATCAACTGTGCCAAGCCGGCTCGAAGGTCACCGCCAAATACATCGTGTTCACGGGCGTGCACTTCATGGCCGAAAGCGCCGTTGTGCTCGGTCGCCCGGATCAGGTTGTGATTCTGCCGAACCTCAACGCGGGGTGCAGTATGGCCGACATGGCGAATCTCGAACAGGTGCTCACCGCGTGGGATGAACTGGAACAAGTGCTTGGCGCTGATCCGGTCAACCGCATCATGCCCATCACTTACATGAACAGCGCAGCCAACCTCAAAGCCTTCGTCGGGGCACGTGGCGGCACGGTTTGCACCTCGTCGAATGCACAGGGTGCGCTCGCTTGGGCGTTCAACCAGCGCGAGAAGGTCTTCTTCTTCCCGGATCAGCATCTCGGACGCAACACGGGCAAGGCGATGGGCATTCCGCTCGATCAGATGGTGCTCTGGAATCCCTTCAAGCCGTTCGGCGGGCTGACCGACGCCCAAATTCTCAACGCCAAGATCATCCTGTGGGCGGGGCATTGCAGCGTGCACCAGCAGTTCCGCCCCGATCACGTCGATCTGTGGCGCAAGCATCACCCGGATATCAACATCATCGTGCATCCCGAATGCGCGATGGAAGTGGTCGACAAGGCCGACTATGTCGGTTCGACGGCGCGCATCGTGGATGTGATCAGCGCTGCGCCCGCCGGCTCTAAGTGGGCTGTCGGCACGGAAGTGCATCTCGTCAATCGCATCAAGAACCAGTTCCCGGATAAGTTCATTCAGCTCCTGTCGCCGTTTTCGTGCCTGTGCAGCACCATGTACCGCATCAGCCCACTTGACTTGGCGAACGTGCTGGAAAATCTGGTCGAAGGGCGCGTGATCAATCAGATCACCGTACCCGCGGATGTAGCGGCGCATGCGCGCTTGGCGCTGGATCGCATGCTGGCGATTCCCAAATGAGCGACTTACGCACGCACACGCTGATTATCGGCTGCGGGATCGGCGGGGCGGCGGCGGCGCTCCGCTTGAGCGACAATCCTAGTCATCATGTCACCATCATCACACGTTCGCCCGAGGCCAAAAGCAGCAATACGGCGTGGGCGCAGGGTGGCATTGTCACGCGCGGCCTTGAGGACTCGCCGGATCTGCTGGTGAACGACATTCTCAACGCGGGCGCGGGCTTGAGTTCACCCCGTGCGGCGCGTTTGCTCGCGGAAGAAGGCCCGGCACTCGTCCAGTCCGTGCTGATTGAACGGGCGGGCGTCAAGTTTGACCGTACGGAAGACGACGATCTGATCTATGGTCTGGAGGCGGCGCACTCGACGCGGCGCATCATCCATGTGGGTGATAAGACGGGCGGCGCGATCATCGCGGAGATGCTCGCCACGCTCAAACGCTGCTCGAATGTCACGCTGCTGACCAATCACACCGCCGTTGACCTGATCACCTTTCCGCATCACTCGCTCGATCCGCTGGATGCTTATGAGCCGATGACCTGTCACGGTGCCTATGTGCTGGATCGCGATTCGGGCGAAATTCACCGCGTGCTGGCGGCGCATACCATTCTGGCGACGGGTGGCTTGGGTCAAATCTATCGCAACACGACCAACCCGCGCGGCTCACGGGGCGACGGCATTGCGATGGCGTGGCGCGCTAATGTGCGCGTCATCAATGCCGAGTATGTGCAGTTTCACCCGACCGCTTTAAGCGTGCGCGGCGCGCCGAATCTGCTTATCAGCGAGGCGGTGCGCGGCGAAGGCGCGGTGCTGCTCACGCCCAACGGTGAACCGTTCATGCACCGCTACGATCCCGTGTGGAAGGAACTCGCGCCGCGTGATGTCGTCGCGCGCGCCATTCACAGCGAACTGCTTGAACATGGCTACGAACACGTGCTGCTCGACATTGCCAGTAAACGTGACGCTGCCTTCATCCGCGACCGCTTCCCCCAGCTGGTCGAAACGGCGGCGCAGTTCGGTCTCGACCCGACGCGCGAACCGATTCCGGTTGTGCCTGCCGCGCACTATTTCTGCGGCGGCGTGTTGGTTGATGACTGGGGACGCACCAGCTTCGATAATCTGTACGCGGTCGGGGAGGTCGCCTGTACCGGACTGCATGGCGCGAATCGCCTCGCCAGCACCAGCCTGCTCGAAGGCTTAGTCTGGGGCGATCGGGCGGCGCGGCATGTGCTGGAACGCCAGCACGACCCCATCGCCTTGAATCGCGTGCCCGAATGGCGCTATATCGGCGTGGATGAACCCGATCCTGCGCTCCTCGAAGGCGATATGACCACCATCAAGAACGTCATGTGGCACTATGTCGGCCTCGTGCGTACCGAAGAACGGCTCGCCCGCGCCGACCGCGAATTACGCCACCTCGCCCACGAGATCGAAAACTTCTACCGCCGCGCCCGCCTCAACGACGCGTTGATCGGTTTGCGTAACGCCATTCAGGTGGCGCGTACCATTACCTTTGCGGCGCAGCGCAACAAGATCAGCCGGGGGACGCACTACCGCGCCGACGAACAGCGCGACATTCAAGACGTGCTCATGCGGCGTTCATAAAGCCACCCCACCCCGTCCCCTCCCCGAATTCAGGGAGGGGCGCAAGCATACGCAGCTTTTTGCTCCTCTCCGACGTAACGAGGGCGAGGACAAAGACAGTTGTTTTCTCCCCTTCTCCCCGCTTGCGTGGGAGAAGGGGTCGGGGGTTGAGGGGTGTTGTTAACCGTAATCAAATGGGAAGGGAATTATCCCCATGACCGACTTTATCTATCTGGATCACAGCGCCACCACGCCGACTGATCCGCGGGTGGTCGAAGCCCTGCTGCCGTTCCTCACCGAGCTGTATGGCAACCCGTCGAGCCTGCACAGCGCGGGCAAAACGGCGGGCGCAGCGTTGGAAGCCGCCCGCGCGACCATCGCCAACGTCCTCAACTGCTCACCCACCGAGCTCATTTTCACCAGCGGGGGCACGGAGAGCGATAACCTCGCCTTGCGTGGCGTCGCGGCGGCGCAGCAGGCGCGCGGACGCGGCGCGCATATCATCTCGACTGCGGTCGAACATCACGCTGTCTACGATGTGCTCAAAGACCTGGCCGAACACGGCTTTGACGTCACGTTTCTGCCCGTTGATGAGTATGGCTGCGTCACCTCCCAGCAGGTGATCGCCGCACTGCGCGAGGACACAATCCTCGTTAGCGTGATGTACGCCAACAACGAAGTTGGCAGCCTCAATCCCATTGCGGAAATCGGCGCGGCCCTCCGCCAGCGGCGCATTCCGTTTCATGTCGATGCGGTGCAAGCGCCGGGTCTGCTTCCGCTCGATGTGCAGGCGCTCAACGTCGATCTGCTGAGTCTGTCTGCCCACAAATTCTACGGCGTCAAAGGGAGCGGGCTGTTGTATGTGCGTCGCGCCGTCCCGATGCAGCCGCAGATGCTCGGCGGTACACAGCAGGCCCATCGCCGCGCGGGGACCGAACCAGTCGCGCTGATCGTCGGTCTGGCGAAGGCGCTCGAACTGGCCGAAGCCGAACGCGCGGACACCGTCGCGCGGCTGATTCCCCTGCGCGACGACCTCATTCGCCGGATTCTGGAAGCCATCCCCGAGGCGGCGCTGACCGGCCATCCGACCGACCGTTTGCCGGGACATACCAGCTTCG
Source organism: uncultured Chloroflexota bacterium (assembly GCA_937988705.1). Taxonomy (GTDB): domain Bacteria; phylum Chloroflexota; class Anaerolineae; order Aggregatilineales; family Phototrophicaceae; genus Flexifilum. The sequence continues at coordinate 10,984 of CALKIA010000110.1, forward strand.
CCCTGCGCGGGCTCAACGGCGACTCGCTGCTGCTTGATCTGAACGAAATGGGCATCGGCGCGAGTGGTGGCAGCGCCTGCACGACCGGCCAACAAGAGCCGAGTCATGTGCTGGTGGCTATGGGTGTCGACCCGGATCGCTTGATGGGGCAGGTGCGTTTTGTCCTTGGCAAGCACAGCTCGCCGGAACACGTCGATAAGCTGGTCTATCACCTCAAGGCGCTGGCGGATCGGCATCGCGCTATGATTCCGACTCTAGACTGACTTTTGCACAAATTCAGCACATTCGTTCACATTTTTGCCGCCTTCCCACATGAAGTGACGCAGCGAAAACCATCGGCGCTGAAATGTAGTCAGTTTTGGTTGCCCGTTGAGTGAAAACCTGTGTCGATAACGCAATAGAGGAGAGCAAACGTGACAATCCAGTTGAACCCATACATCCATTTCAAAGACAATGCCCGTGAAGCCATGGAATTCTATCGGAGCGTGTTTGGCGGCACGCTTACCTCGAGTACGTTTCAGGAATTCGGCATGGCCGACAACCCGAGCGAAGGCAACAAGATCATGCATTCCATGCTCGAAGCGGCGAACGGGCTCGCTTTCATGGCGGCCGACACTCCTAGCCATATGCAGTACCAGCCCGGGAATACAATCACCATGTCGCTGAGCGGCACTGACGAGGCGCAGCTGCGCGGCTACTGGGATAAGCTCTCGGTGGGCGCTGCTATCCAGCAGCCCCTGGAAGCGGCTCCGTGGGGCGACGTCTTCGGGATGCTTACCGACCAATATGGTATCGAATGGATGGTCAACGTCACGGCGCCGCGCCCCTAATTTGTAACCGCCTTCGGCAATTCCGGGAACGCGCCCACGTCAAGTTGCTGGACGGCTTGACAATTCTTACGGGCGCGTTATCCTTATACCCATGTTAACTTCTACCTGCTTCTTCCGTCGTATCCGTCGTCGCAATGCCGATGTCATTTCGGGGTAATTGCGTCTGCGTGACGGCAAATGCATTGTGGATGCGAAGACCCCAACGGGGTCTTTTTTATTTCTGGAGATAGGGGATCATGGCAAGAAAAGACATCAAGAAGATCGTCCTCGCCTACAGCGGTGGGCTGGACACGTCGATCATCGTTCCGTGGCTGAAGAACAACTACGACAACTGCGAAGTCATCTGCTTCACTGCGGATCTCGGTCAGGAAGAAGAACTGACCGGGCTGGAAGAGAAGGCGCTCAAGACGGGCGCGAGCAAGCTCTACATCCGCGACCTGCGCGAAGAATTCCTGACGGATTTCGTCTTCCCGACGCTGAAGGCGGGCGCGGTTTACGAGCGTATGTATCTGCTCGGCACGTCCTTCGCCCGTCCGCTGATCGCCAAGCACATGGTCGAAGTCGCGGAAATCGAAGGCGCGGACGCGGTCGCGCATGGGGCGACCGGCAAGGGTAACGATCAGGTGCGCTTTGAACTCACCGTCATGGCGCTCAATCCCAAGCTCAAGATCGTCGCGCCGTGGCGTGAATGGGACATCCGCAGCCGTGAAGATGCCATCGCCTACGCCCAGGAATTCAACGTGCCGATCACCAGCACGCTCAAGTCGATTTACAGCCGTGACCGCAACCTGTTCCACCTCAGCCACGAGGGCGGCCCGCTGGAAAACCCGTGGAACGAGCCGGAAGAAGAGATGTTTAAGCTTTCGGTTAGCCCGGAAAGCGCGCCCGACGAAGCGCAGTACGTCGAAATCGGCTTCCTCAAGGGGAATCCGGTCAGCGTGGATGGTGTCGAACGCTCCCCGGTTGATCTGTTCATCCACCTCAACCGCATCGCCGCCGCGCATGGCATCGGGCGCATCGATATGGTCGAGAATCGCCTCGTCGGCATGAAGAGCCGCGGCGTCTACGAAACCCCTGCCGGGACGGTGCTGCACGTCGCGCATCAGGCGTTGGAAAGCATCTGCCTTGATAAGCACACCATGCACTACAAGGACATTCTCGCGGTCAAGTACGCGGAACTGGTCTACAACGGCCTGTGGTACACCCGCCTGCGCCACGCGCTCGATGCGTTTGTCAACATCTCGCAGGAGAATGTCACAGGGACAGTGCGCCTCAAGCTGTACAAGGGCAATGTGATCATCGCTGGCCGCAAGAGTGCGCAGAGCCTGTATCGCGAAGATTACGCCTCGTTCGGTGAAGAAAACGTCTACAACCAGCGCGACGCCGAAGGCTTCATCCAGTTGTTTGGCCTGCCGATGAAGGTCGAAGCGCTGCTCAACATCGACGGCGGCGGCAAGAGCCCGTACATCCAGCCTGACTACAGCCGCTTCAAGCGGGACTAAAAGCTTAGAACGATTAACCACAGAGTACACAGAGGATTGAAGCTCAGTGAATCACGAAAGTTGACATTCACTCGAATGACCTGCTTTTTGAGCCATCTTCACCGCAAGAACCCGACGGTTCTTTGCCCCTCTCCCTTGGGAGAGGGGCGGTTGAGCGCAGCGAAACGGGGTGAGGCTAT
>CALKIA010000111.1 GCA_937988705.1 uncultured Chloroflexota bacterium
AACATAACTTTGTCGATATTCGCAGACACTTATGCATGTAATTTTCACAGAAAATATGCACTTTTCACGATAGATTTCCTATACAATAGCAGGGTGTCTTCAATTAATCACTTAAACCGAATAAAAACAGACTCTTAGTGCAATTGACCGTGATGCTGTTCAGCATCTACAGCACAAGAGTCACCCAAAACCTGTTTGGCGCAATTCAAGCAGAAGCAGCTTATTTCACAGTAGAAAAAGCCAGGCACTGCACTCTACGTCTCAGTCTTTGCAATTTCTAGACAAATACGCACCAACCCCATTTGCTTATTGCCATGTCAACCATGCGCTTGACTATGGTACGTGATTGCTGGTCACTTAGTCATTCTTTGTCCCGGTGACTCAGCAGATTTTGAACATGAACGATCAGAGTGGAAAGGAGTAGTGAGTGACGATGAAGCTACGCTTGGGCCTTCTAATGCTTGTCCTTATTGTCTTGTCCAGTGTTCTGGCTGTCTCAGCCCAGACGTTTGTATCTACCGGCACCCCATACGTGATTCAAGCCGAGGATACGCTGTGGGATCTGTCCCGCGCGCATGGCCTGACGGTCGAAGATATTCTGGCCGCCAACCCCAGTTTGAATCCCTATGCGCTGCCCATAGGTACGGAAATCATCATCCCCACCACCAATAGTCTGGCGGGCGTTACCGCGCTGAAGCCGACCTCGCCGGAACCTACCCCGATCCCCAGCACGGGAACGATCGAATACACCCTGCAAGAGGGCGATACGCTGTGGGCGCTGACTTACCGCTTCGCTGTCACCTATGAGGAACTGCTGGCCGCCAACCCCGACGTGAATGTGTACGCGCTGCCGATTGGCGCGGTGGTCAACATTCCCGGGCAAACGCTCGCCGCCGAACCGGTCGTGGACAGCAGCGCGATTGAGCTACCGGAAACAGTGCAGGTACTCGACCCGCCCGTGTTCCGCCAGAACCTGAATATCCTCGACGTTCCGCTGATTGATGAAGGTCTGGACACGCTGCCCATCCCATTCATCGAACCGCGCATCAACGAATTCAGCGGCATTGGTGAACCGGAAGACAGCACGCTCCCCATCGAGGAAAATCTCCTCGTCGAAGAGAGCCCCGTCGTCGAAGAAGCAGCCGTGGTGAGCGAAGAAGTTGTGCCGCTGGCGCTTAACAGCCACGTCTTCCCGATCACGATCACGCCGGATGTCGCCGCCGATATCGCGTTTGCACAGATCTCGATCAACGATACGACCGTCGCCACCTTCGACGAGCTGCCGTTCGCCTACGACCTCGATGTCAACCAGTTGGGCGAAGGCTTGTACACGCTGCGCTTCGTCACCGAAAATCTGGGCGGCGTGCTGAGCTCGTCGGAACTCGACTTTGAAGTCGCGCCCCTGCCCGCCGCCGCCGACGAAAAGCCGAGCGCAGCCGACACAGACGCGCCGCTGGGCATCTTCGTAAACGGCGAACAAAAAGATCTCGATCTGGCGTTCAGCGCTGCCGGTGGTTTGCACATCATTGAGCCGGTGATCGAAGTGGTCAAGGAAGAATCGCTGCTCGACATTCTGTCGCGTCCGGCGAACCTGATCCCGCTGGATATTCGCGAAGCCATCACCACGCCGCGCCCCGATCTGTTCAGCGTCGTCATCCTCGTTATGACGCTCACACTCCTGCCGCAGGGTCTGTTCACCTTGTTCTATATGATGTACACGTGGAACAATCCGGAAATTGCGGAGCAGTATCGTTCGCCGAAGGTGTTCGCCGCGCCGCAGTTCTCGTTCACGGCCATTTTGCCCGCCCGACGCGAAGAAAACGTGATCTACGACACCATTCGCGCCGTCGATGCCATTGAATACCCGGACGAATATAAAGAAATCCTCGTGATGATCCGTGATGACGATGATGATGCCACTATCGCCGCCGCACACCGCGCGGTCAATGATATCGGCAAGGATCACATTCATGTCGTCACCTTCACCGATGGCCCGAAGAACAAGCCGAACGGTCTCAATCGCGGCCTGCGCACTTCGACCAAAGATGTCGTCTGCGTGTTCGACGCCGAAGACCAACCGCATCCCGAAATCTACAATGTCGTCAACACCGTGATGCTGCGCGATCAGGCCGATGTGGTGCAGTCCGGCGTCCAGTTGATGAACTTCAAGTCGACGTGGTTCTCGGCGCTCAACTGCCTCGAATACTTCTTCTGGTTCAAGAGCGGTCTGCACGCCTTTACCCGCATGTTCGGCGTAACGCCCCTCGGCGGTAACACCGTGTTCTTCAAGCGTAACTGGCTGGAAAAGGTCAAGGGTTGGGACGAAGGCTGCCTGACCGAAGACGCCGACATCGGGCTGCGTTTGACGCAAGCGGGCG
>CALKIA010000112.1 GCA_937988705.1 uncultured Chloroflexota bacterium
CTCACGGCGACGCGTTTGCTCCCGTGGCGGCTGCCCTCAACCAACCACCAAAGCCAGCCGTTCACAGGGCGGATTGCCCGAATCTCCAAATACTTGACAGCCCCTAAAAAGCGTTTTACCATGATGGAAGCGCTTCCACAGCGATTGAAGGCAGAGATCTGGTCAGGGTTTAGAGTGCCCAATCCAACGATTTACGATGTCGCCAAAATGGCCGGGGTCGGGGTCGGGACGGTATCGCGAGTACTCAATAACAGCACCCGCGTCAGTCCCGAAACGCACGAAAAGGTGTTGAGCGCTATCCGGGTGCTCGGCTTCCGCCGCAGCAAGATCGCGCGGCAGCTTTCGACCGGAATTCAGCATCGCAACATCGGCGCCATCATGCCGTATATCACGCCGCCCTCTTTTGTTGAGCGCTTACGCGGCATGCAAACAGCCCTCAATCACCAAGACAATGACTTCAATCTCATACTCTATACGGTGAGCGAACCCGACCGCCAGCATGAGCAGCTGCTCGCCATTATTGACCAATCCACCCTCGATGGGCTGTTGATCACCACCCTGAATGTTTCCGCTGAGGAGCGCGAATTACTGACCCAGGCCGGCATCCCGTTTGTCTTGCTGAGCGATGTCTGCACGGGTGAGATGAACTGCATTAGCGCCGACAACATCCATGGGGGGTATTTGGCCACGCAGCATCTGCTGGAACTTGGACATCGCCGGGTGGGCTACGTCGGCGATGAATTCCCGAATGACTATGGCGTCCCCACAGGTGAATTACGCTACAAGGGCTACGTCTCGGCGCTGGCGAAGTACGACATCCCTTTCCAGGCAGAATATGTTCGGCTGGGCCTACACGGTGAAGAAACGGCACATAGGCTTACGCAACAGCTGTTGAGTCTGCCGGAACCACCGACGGCGATCTTCGCGATGTCCGATATTCAGGCGGTGGGCTGTATTCTGGCGATCCGTGAAGCCGGGCTGCGCGTACCGGAAGATATTTCGGTCATTGGCTTTGACGATGTGCAGTTGAGCCGCTATCTCGGACTGACAACCGTGCGCCAACACCTTGAACAAAGCGGCTACCTCGGCATGCAGATTTTATTGGACATGCTGATGACACCCGAGCAGGTGACCCCGCGTCAGCTGCCGCCCTTGGAGCTGGTCGTGCGGGGTACAACGCAGCAGATTTCGGTGTAGACGTGTGATCGCTATGCAGCGCGTGTGAGCAACCAGAAATACGCCAGCCGCGTGCGGCGTACGTTCTGTGGACGCTAACTAGAGCAAATAGAGCCGCTTGGTCAGAAAGGAGCTGCCTATCGACGTGGCTAGACAATGAACGAGCCGGGATGCCCCCGCCTCGCCCAGCACATTAATCACCTGATTTAATACATAGGAGATATTAACGTGAAGCGTCAATTTTATCTCATCCTTTCCACAGTTGCCGTGTTGGCCATTCTTGCGATTACCGTGCACGCACCAAAAGTCGCCGCGCAGGCCGCGGCGGTCGACTGCGGCACCGAGCCCGTTACGCTCCGCGGTTACTTTGAAACCGGCTTTGACCTGCCCTTCCGGCTGGCCGAAGAATTCGCCATTCAGTACCCGAACGTCACGTGGGACATCAGCCAGGATCAGTTTGCGAACCTCATCAATGCGACGCCGCGTCTGCTCGCTGGCGACAATCCGCCAGATCTCATCCGGCTGCCCACCATGGTCTCGTTTGCGAATGAGGGTCTCCTCATGAACCTGGACGGCTATGCGGACACTTTCGGCTGGAATGACTGGCCCGTGCCTCAGCTCAACCAGAATCGCGTCGCAGAAGATGGCACGCGCGGCTCCGGCTCGCTCTACGCCATGGGACTCAACTACAGCCTGACGGGTATCTTCTACAATCGGGAGCAGGCCGCTCAGCTTGGCATGATGGAACCGCCGGCGACCCTCGCCGAGTTCGAAGCCCTGCTCGCCGCGGCGAAGGACGCTGATCTCCTCCCCATCATGCAGTGGGGCAGCGCTCAAAGTGGCATGGGGCTGGCCTTCCCGCTGCAGGCGCTCATGGCGTCCGTTGGCCCGGTTCAACCAATCAATGATTGGATTTTCCAGAAACCCGGCGCGACCATCGATACACCGGAAAACCTCGTCGCAGCGCAGCATCTGGCGGACTGGATCAACAACGGCTACTTCCCGGAAGACATCAACGCCATCGAATACACGGACGCTAATGCTCGTTTCGGCGCGGGTGAAGGCGTTTTCATCTTCAATGGTGACTGGCAGAATGCCGCCTATGATGCGACTATGCCCGGCAACGTTGGCTTCTTCCTCATGCCGTCCGCTGAAGAGGGTGGCGCTCCGGCAGCGATGTCGGCTCCGCTGACCTTCGGGATCGCCGCCAATGCCGTCAATGCGGACTGCGCTGCGTTCTTCCTGAACTGGGTGGCCTCAAACGAAACTGCCCGCCAGATCGGCGTCGACGTCGGTGGCTCTAACCCGGGCGGCCCATCCGGGCTGACGATGCCCGCCGTCGCGGAAGGCTCGATCACGAACGAGACGCTCGCGGCTGGCCCCGTGATGGGCGAAGCCGGGACGTCGATGGATTTCATCGCCAATGCGACCAGCGCGATCTTCGCGCAAGGCTGGACACCCGAGCTCCAGAAGCTAGTCGGCGGTCGGCAGGATGCTGCGGGTCTCCTGCAAGCAGTTCAAGCCGAATACGAGCGGCAGCTCTCTGAGTAATGGTAACGGCCGCAGGGCGATGCCTGCGCCTGCCAGATCGACTATGACAATGAACACGTCAGACCATCGTCCCGCGGCTCCCACGGTCTCCCGGCAGACTCCCTTCTTGAAGGGGGTTCGCCGGGAGCACATTGTCGGCTGGCTGTTTGTGGTGCCAGCCTTAGTGATGTATGCAGTGTTTGTACTGCTTCCGCTCCTGATGAGCATCCAATACTCGTTCGTTCGCTGGAACGGGTTTGGTGCCATGACTTGGGTCGGGCTAGGTAACTACGCCCGAGTCTTAGAGGATCCGGATCTGCTCGGAACCATCATCAATTCCCTCCGCTTGGTCGTGTTCTTCAGCTTCATTCCGGTGACGCTCGGGCTCGTGGTCGCCAGTATCATGCATCGCACGGCCACTGGGCAATTTGGAGCGACGGCCCGAACCGTTTTGTTCCTACCGCAAGTCATCCCACTTGTGGCCGCCGGGATCATCTGGGGTCGACTGCTCTCTCTCCCGGGGTTGATCAACGAGCTTCTCCGCGGCATTGGTCTCAGCACCGTGACCCGCGCCTGGCTTGGAGACTTTGACTGGGCGCTCCCCGCCGTCGGCTTTATCGGCATCTGGGTACTGCTGGGCTTTTGTACCGTCCTCCTGTGGACCGGCATGACTAAGCTCGACCCTGCGTTGTTTGAATCTGCGCGGATCGATGGCGCGAGCTGGTTCACCGAGTTCACCCGGATCACCGTCCCGCTGGTGAGGAACGAGATCGGTGTGTGCCTCACGGTGACGGTCATCGCCGCGCTCGCCGCCTTTGACATCGTCTACGTTTCGACGGCGGGTGGTCCCGGCAACTCGACGGCCGTTCCCGGCATCCAGATCTATATTCTGGCATTTACCGAGCAGCGGATTGGCCCGGCGTCGGCGCTGGCTGTCATCCTGACGGCGTTGGTGCTGATCATCATTATCCCCTTCCAACGCCTAAACCGGGAGGCAGCGTAATGAAGATTGCCCGCACCGAGCAGTTTGCCGGACGTACCCTCCTCCTCGGACTCATGGCGATCACCATCCTGCCCTTCATCAGCATTTTCATGACCGCCCTGCATCC
>CALKIA010000113.1 GCA_937988705.1 uncultured Chloroflexota bacterium
TCTCGTCGGGGTGGAGGGTGGGCATTGGCATGAGAGAAGTTTCTGATGAACTTTGTGGATTTGTAATTTCTGTGTCTGATGAAGCGCCTGCACATTGTTGATCATCCATGATCGACAATGTTGAAGATCGATCCTCAACATTGTTCACTATGGATACTGCACATTGTTGATGATCGCCCTCCCCCACTGCGCACCCCGGTTGCTGTTCCAGATACTCGACCAGCACGGCGACGAAGACGGCGCGATCCACGCGGTAGTGCATGACGGGCGCGCCGAAGCGGCCGGCCTTTTTGAGCTTGGTTTCGACGCCCAGATCGCGGAGGGTGAAGCGGGGCGCGCGGCTGCGCGGATCGCCGTCGAGGCAGCGGCGGACTTGATAGGCACTCAGACCGAGTTCAGCGCCCCAGTCGGCATAGGACTTGTAGAACCAGCCGTCGGGGTGATCGGTACGATCCCCCCAGTAGAGGATTTGCATCAGGAGCGCAGCCGCGTGGTGATCGTCGAGCAGCTCGACCAGCACCGCCGGATAGACAATCAGGCGCTTACGCTGGGTCGCTTGGGCGATCAGATCAAGGGCTTGTTGGCGGAAACGTTGGGACATGGAGAGATGACCTTTGCATGTTCTCTGGTAGACGCGAAGACGCTGCGTCGGTAGGCATCACCGACCCGTTTGGGGGACTGCCAGTCCCAAATGCGACCCCTAAACGAGCGATTGACACCAGAGAAACACGGCCGCGTGGAGCAGCTGCGTTGACGCGAGCGGCGTCAGGCAGGGAAAAAGCGGCGGGGAATTGTTCCATGGTTATCAACTGTTAACCTCTGAAGTCGAGAAAGATAGTTGACAACCACCGGACATATCGTTACCATAAATGGTAGCGAACAAGTCCGGGGCTTCACAAGATCCGCCCCGACGGGTTTTGGGAGGCTCTCGATCAGACGGTTTGGCGACCTGGGTACTGTCGAGAGCTTCGCTCTTTTATAGGCATTGATGCAGAGCGTCCATCATGGACGCTTTTTTATTTGGTGACGAGTGCCCTTGTTTGGTTCATCACCTTCTGATACCAGCGACTCTACTTTATTGTTTTGCGGATGTCAAGCACTTCAGTACGTTTGAGAGGCGGTCTTGTTTGGGCGCAATCAGATACTTCTTTGATATTGACCAATCGAACCTTTCGTCCCACGGCAAAACAACGTATCCATCCTTTGTTTGCCCAACCTCTCACGGTCGCATTACCTCTGCCGATCATCTCAGCAGCTTCTTCAATCGTCGTCCAGCCTTCGAACAGGTTGTGGCTGGTATCCCCGTTCGCCTCCATAAGACTGATCTCCCTATGTGATTCTTAAGCGACGAAGCTCTCCAAAGCTTCATCCCTGACGTGGCTTGTTGCCATTGTACAGCACTATTTCATCCCCTCCCACATCAGCGCGGTCATGTGGATTTGATCTTTTTCGATCAAACCACCACTCTCATCCCTGATACTGTCCGGAAAATGTTGAATGAGCGTGGTGGTTATGGCGTTATCAGCCTAAGTCTTAGTTCCCCAAGTTCCGGTCATAGTGAAATAGGCTCCAGCACCCCCGCTCACATAGATCTGCTTTGCGGTGACATACAGGGTCGTGCCATTTGTCCGTCTCATGGCTGCACATGTACCACCGTTCGAATCCGATAAGGTGTAGACGAGGTTGGCACTCGGATGTGCGGAATCACGCCGCGGGTTGTAGAGCCGGGCGGTGACCGACGTATCTCTCGTGCAGCACAAACTGGAGACGGTCGCCGAAGTTGCACTGGCGAGGGTATAGGTTTGCGGCGTTAAGGGGTCGACCGCGAAGTGAACCTCATAATCCAGGGAAATGAGCTCGCCGATATCGACGACTTCGATCTCAAAAGCGACCAGTGCAGCTTCATCTTCTTCCTCGATGTTCCCTTCAGGAGATTGATCAACGGCTACGGCGTCTGGCATGACGAGGGGGCCGGTAGCGCGTAAACACAACCGCGTTTCATCGAGGATGGCTTGTAGACGCTCTCCCCCCACGCCCTCACCCGTAATGGTGATGCGGAAGACCTGCTCTTCTTGATTGCGATATTCAAGCAGGACTGTATTGTCATCGACAACTTCCGGATCAAAATTACTCAAGGGGATCAAGTCGGGACAAAGTTCGCTGACTACCCCACCCTCTCCGCCGCTGATCCCCAGAGTCCCAAGCGGGCGACTATCGCGATTGTACCGCCCTACCCAGATGTCATACTGCCCTTCTGGGGCGTTGGCAATCTCGACCCGTGGGTTAAATCCATCGCTATCATCATTACAAAGCCAATCACCTTCCGCGGTGTTGATGATGAGCGTTGTATCTTCGTCGCTCGTGAAATAGAAGCTCAACGAGTTGTTATTTCCTTGAGTCCAGACCACGCGAAAGGTGGGTTCTTCCGTTGTAAATCCCACACACGACGCGATCTGAGATGCATCGACCTCACCGATCACTTCTACATCTGCAAGTTCATAAGGGAAGTGGTCATTTGCGGATAAATCAACGCCACCGTAGCGTGGAGCCAGCCCGAAATCGAGCACGCCAGCTTGCGCGTAAAGCCCTAAGACACTGAACAGAAGGACGACGAATGCTGCAAACAACACATACGGTTTCCGAAGCATTTTCAGACCTTTCTATTAACTCTAGTCAAGGTGTCGCCGCACAGCGAAACCCAGTATCGGCAATAATCGTGAAGCTGGTCAGCAGCGGCATCGATTCGGCCATGGGTTGCGCGGTCATTGACTCGAATGGAGTCAACCAACTGTATCCTTTGGTTAGCAGCGTGGTTGGGCGCACACCATCCCAAACCTGATCACACGTATAGGGATCAGTACAGTCGTATAGGGTGCTCGTCCATTCGGCGACATTGCCAAACAGATGCATGACTCCCTCAGGGGTGTTGCCCATGCTATAGGCTGGATCATCAACTGCGACCGGCGGTACACCTGCTCTAGGATCGGTCGCCATCGGAATATTGACATAGTCAGCCGTCAAAGTATCCCCTTCCCACGGGTAGGTTCGGCCGTGTGTCCCTCGGGCGGCCCGTTCCCATTCAGCGGCGGTTGGTAAACGTCGGCCAATCCATTGGCAGAACTCCAAGGCTTGATAGGCTGAGACTTGCACCACCGGGCGATCTTCGTCGGCAGTTTCAAACCAATCGTATTCCTCGGTTTCCACGGGGCGGGTACAGGCTCGGCTTTGCACGCACAGGCGGTATTGACGGTAGCTCACCTCGTATTTTTCCAGCGTGAAAGCCTCAACCCACACATCACGCACTGGATCGCCGAGCTGTGCTGTTCCAGGGAGGAAAGAAACTACCTCTTGCGATGTGGCCAATTGGCGCATCTGCCACTGATTCCCGAAATAGACAACCGCTGTCACCGATATGATGATCATGAGAATGATGGCGACCCACCAGCCCATTTGTAGACAGCGTGAGCTGAGATTGCTGATCCGGATGAATTGTTGCTCATCGGGTGAGAGCTCATCAAAGTAGGTCTTGTGCCGGCGTGCTTCCTCGATTTTCTTGCCCAAGTACAAATCGGAGAAGCGGAAGCGGGGCCATTGGAAACGGTTTGGCGGTCTTTGTTTCCAGCGCACCACATCTTCGCTCAAGCGCTGCCGCCAGATACGAAACTCCCGATCCTCGTTTAATTGCTTACTAAGCCGCTTCCATTGGGTGAAGATGGCTTCGTGGGCCACCGTCACGGTTGGTTGTTTGGTCTGTGAATCAGTCAAGTCATCTGAGCCGACGAGCAGATGCGCGTTGATCAGTTTATCGACAAGTTCAGAACCTCCCTTAATCTGCTCGATTTCCTGTCGGGGGGCGTGGCGGCGCACATCGCGTTGATCAATCCCCACCCGCGCCAATGACCGGAACACCTGTGGCAAGGCTGCTTGGGCTGACTGGCTGACCTGATTAAAAACGATTTCGGCCTGTGTGCCGATAGCCCCACGAATGCCGCCAAAACTGGCGTAAACACTATGTTTGAGAGTGGTTTTGTCGCGTGCTTGATAGAGCAAGTCGAGAGCGTAAGCCAGCAACGGAAGCGTGTCTCCGCTGCTGCCGATATCGCGGAGAATATCCTCGACTAATCCTGGCTCGAATTCCAGCCCGGCCCTCGCTGCGGGGATTTCCAGCATTCGGTGCATGACTTCGAAACCCGGCGCGCTCAGCGGAAACGTTCCAGTTTCGAACAGCGCTGTGAGCTGAGGGAATTCCTCCAGACAGCGATGATAGAAGTCAGCTCGTAAGGTGATGAGTACGCGTGCGCCTGTCTCTGTTGTTGCTTTCAGCAAGGCATTGACGAAGAGCGGACGATCGGCAATCGGCTCACAGGTGAAGATTTCCTCGAATTGATCGATGAGCAGCACAACCGCTTCACAGTCTTTCTGAGTAGACTGCGCTTGCCCCATCCACTTTCCTAGCGTCTGGGGATCGTCACGTAGTGCTTGGGCCAAAGCGTCTAGCGAGCTCGGGAAAGGTTCTGGTTGCTGTGCCGGATCTGCTTGTGGATCAAGTAACACAGGCTGTATTGTGAGCAGGTGGACAAAGGCCGACGCCAGCGAGCGCAGCGGATCGCCCTGCTCTGCCGGAGTTAAGCGCAACCCTGTCCAATTCGTTTTGTCTTGCAGGGTGGGCAGTAACCACTGACGGGTATCTCGTAAACGTGGCAGAAGTCCCGCACTGACCAACGAGGATTTGCCTGAGCCGCTGGCCCCAACGATGGCCGTAAAAGGCGCTGTCGTTACGCGGGCGAATAATGCCTCAAGCTCTCGTTCCCTGCCAACAAAGATGGGCGCTTCGTTCAGGGTAAAGGCGCGTAACCCCGGAAATGGCGAGCCCTTCCAGAGCGGAACGGCGATCTTCTGCTGTTCGGTAAATTGGGCAATCTTCTCCCAGATAATGGTCCGGACATGCTGCTCAAAGACCTCGCGAAACTCATTGACGCTCTTATAGGTGTTGATGCTGTTGGTGAGCGCCCCTTCGGCAGTCACAAATTGCTTGAAGAAGTGATCTACACGGTCGTATTGTTTGCGTTTGTCTTCATTATCAAGGGCTTGATCATCAAAAAGTACTTTTTCAGTCCGGCGATACAGGTAAATATCTGGTTTTCCATTCGCTTTCCAGCCCTGGAATGCGTCTTCATATTCCCATTCTGTGCCCGACAAAAAAGGATTACCATCCGGTTTCTGGTAGTCAGGAAATGGAAGTGGCGTTCCCATACGCGACCAAAAAAGGACAAAGACAACATCGCATTCGGACGGTTTTGCCAGCCCTTTGTTGATCGCTTCCTGAGGGTGGAGAGTCGCTTTGAGGGGTAAGCCTCGGTCCCAGGAAACGGCTTCGATGACCGCACGTTTGCGAATAAACGCATCGTAGCGGAGTTCATCGAGATATTTCAGAATGATGCTGCGTTCGGTGACGAGATCGCCGGGGGAGGATAGGAAAATTCGAATGCTGGGGTGCGTTTCCATCGAATGACCCCTTAGAAGCTAGGGCAAAACTATCTGCGCCAAGAAATATCCTATCACGATTCTTGTCCCTACGATCATCTTTGGGGAGCGGCTGGGTTTGCCGAGGCCTAGCGCGGATAATCCAAGTGCGCTTGTCCCTTTCCGATCCTAGGTGCGGGCGCGAAACTTCTCCACCCATCAAGAAAACGGTTTTCTGAATCTGGGAAGCGGTATGATGGTGTCATGGATGAAATAACTGAAGTGATGGGAAAGAAGATGGCTGATACAAGACAAATTCCGCCGCGCCGTGCCGGTTGGTATCAGCGGTTGTTTGCGTTCATGTTGGCGCGCACACTCCAAGGCGAACATGACGAGCGCAAGGCGGCGCTGCTTGGTACTCTACGGGGCGATGTATTGGAGATCGGGCCGGGACCGGGAACGAATCTGGCTTACTATTCGCCGGATGTGCGGTGGCAAGGGCTTGAGCCTAATTCGGCGATGTTCCCTTACCTGCACCGTGAGGCGCAGCGGTTAGGTCTGTCGGTTCATCTACGCGCCGGTCACGCCGAACACTTGGAAGCCGCCGACGACACCTATGATGCGGTGGTGAGCACTTTGGTCTTGTGTTCAGTGCGTGATCAGGAACAAGCACTCCGCGAGATCCGACGGGTGCTCAAACCCGGTGGGTGCTTCGTGTTCATTGAGCATGTGGCGGCACACCAAGGGAGCGGGTTGCGGCGCGTCCAGCAGCTGTTCAAACCCGTGTGGAAACCGCTGGGCGATGGCTGTCATCCGGATCGCGAAACGTGGGCAGCGATTGAACAGGCGGGCTTCAGCCGCGTGCAGTTGGAGCATTTTCGAGTGTCTATGCCGATTGCCAGTCCCCATATCGCTGGCGTGGCGGTGAAGTGAGACCGCCTCAGGAAAGGAAAAGGACGAGGCTGCCCTCGTCCTTGCCCGCTAGTCCATGAATCCGCCGAAACTCTTGAGTAGGTTACTGGCCATCTCTTCCCCACTCACCTTGTCGGCGGTCGAAATGACGACCGTCGGCTCTTCCAGCGTGGGCGGACGCTGCCGTTCGGGCAGATCCAGCCCGCCCCCACCGATCAGGTTACCCGACAGCGCCATCGCCATGACGACATCCGTGTTGAGTTGGATGCCGGTGCGCTTCTGGTACATGCTCAGACCGTACAGCAGCGCGACGATCACATGTTTCCGGCGTCCATGCGGGCGCGCCAGCTGCTTCGCCATCTCGTAGGCTTCCCGTTCGACTGGATCGCTCACATCGAAGACGAGGCTGAACGCCCCGCCCTCCCCTTCTCCATTGGCAGGCTTCTCCATCCGTGATCTGGGCATGGCCTCGGCCTACGGCTGCTGCTGGCGCATCACGGCGGCGGCGAACGACAGCTGCCCGATCCCGTTCAGGTCATAGAGCGGGATATGCTTGGTATGCGTGAACAACTCGGGCGAGAGGATCAGCCGATCCGGATACCACTGCTTGATCCACGACTGGATGAACAACCAACCGCCGCCCGCCTCGACAATCGCATCCGTCCCCGCCGCCCACAGCGGGTCCATCTTGTTCGCCCCGATCCACTCGGCGTAGCGCTCACAGTTCATGAGGATGCTCTTCTCGATGTTGATGTTCTTGCCCG
>CALKIA010000114.1 GCA_937988705.1 uncultured Chloroflexota bacterium
GAATACGAACCGCCTCAGAACGAGCAACCTGTAGGGACGAGGCATGCCTCGTCCTGTTTGCTCTTCTGGATTGGGCAGCTCATCAATCATCCGTTCCAGTACCCAGGAAAAATCGAAGCGATAGTCGGCACCGTTTTGGGTGTATTTTCACGGGAGGACGAGGCATGCCTCGTCCCTACCATTAAAAACCTACCCCTGACAGACCCCCGGCCCCTCCCCGAATTCAGGGAGGGGCGAAAGATTTGCGCCACGTTCGTTGTTCGAGTCTGGATACAGCTGACGCGCTTACGTGGCGGTCGGTGTGCCGGAATCTGGCTTGACGCCGCCCGTCAGATACGAAATCCCCACCCACATCGCCCGTGATCGGTTGTAGAACAGGGTGATGAACAGCACGTTATACACAATCCAGAACAGCAGATGCGGCTCAAATGGGGGATGCCACAGCGCATCGGCGAGGAAGAAGCCGCCGACTGTCGTTAGCTCTGCGAGGCTCAGGTTAATGTACATGCCGCCCACCGACTCGCCGTCTTCGCGTTCAAATTTAACACCACACACGGGACATACCTTGTTGTGCCGGAACAAGCCCGTGAAGATTTTCCCCTGCTCACAATTCGGGCAGCGCAGCCGGAACGTCACCCACAGCACATGCGTCCATTTGCCGAGATCGCTCATCATATCCCCCTTGAATGGAGAGCATCTTACCCGCAAGCGGGTTCATCCTTCAAGTGTCGGACGTGTTGTGAGGTTCGGCGTTATTTCTGGTTGAGGCGTTTACGACGGTCGCGCCAGTCGGGGAGAACGCGATCCATCAATTTCCAGAAGCGTGGGCTGTGATTCAGTTCTTTGAGGTGACAGAGTTCGTGCAGTACCACATAGTCGATCAGTTCGATGGGCTGGTGGATCAGGCGCAAGTTGAGCGAGACATTGCCTTTCGAGCTGCAGCTTCCCCAGCGCGTCTTCATGTCACGAATTTTGAGCGGCGGGTAGGCGACGCCCCACGCCGCGACGTGCGGGAAGCAGGCTGTCAGCCGTTCCGCGAAGACTCGTTCAGCTTGCACGCGCAGCCAGCGGTTCAGCAATGCGGCGATGCGCTCAGGATCGGTCGCATCGCGCAGGGACACGACGATCTCGCCGCCGCCTAACTGCACACGCTGGCGCGGACTTGTTTCAATGCGGAGCGGGTAGCGTTCGCCCAGATAGCGCACCGTCGCGCCGCTGACATACTGCGGCTCATCGGTCGCTGGCGGCGGCGTCTGCCGGAAACGCTGTTGATGCTTGATGATCCACGCAGCGCGCTGGTGCAGGTGCTCTTCAATGAAGCGCAGATTGCTGCCCAGCGGCGCGCGCACAATCACGCGGGCATCGGGATAGACGTGAATGCCCAACGTTTTGCGCTTGGAGAAAATTAGTTCGTAGTCGATGGTCGCGGTGCCGGATTGAAGGCGGCGTATCTGCTTAGGTTGTTTCATCAAGCACTTTGGCTTAGCTCAGCGCAGGAGCGGCAGAATCTCAGGCAGGAGGAGGGCGCTGATGATGAAGAGCACGATGATTAGCAAAACAATGCGGGCGGGCGTCCAGAATTCCGGTCGCCGCCCGACATAGCCAATCGTCCGCGGATCATAATCGGCGGGCGCATCATCCCCCAGATCTTCAATATCCCGGTCATCGGGATATTCATCTTCGTCAATCCAATTTTCCAGGCGCTTGGTCATGCTGAAGTCTGCTCCCTGTCTGGGTGTTCTCGTTACGCTTGGGACAGCCGCTGGGCAGTCCACCGCGACGAACGCTCAGTAGCACGTTCCCATACTTAGCGCAGTTTGACCACTGGATGATAGCGCGTCAAGCGCTGGCGGAGCAGATTCATCGTCGTAACCAGACCGACCGTGAGCAGTACGCCTTGACGTTCCAGCCCGCCTGTACCTTCCGACGTGAACATGATCGGCACGGGGATAAAGGTCACGAAGAAGACGACGATGCTCAGGATAGCAAGCAGACGCCGCCGCGGATCCAACCTGGTGATCATATCAAGCGGCGTCGCGTAGATGCGCCCGAAGAAGAACAACAGCACCAGCCACAGCAGCCAGGCTTCGGTAAAGCGCAGCGTGAGGATGACCAGTGCGCCCATCACGGGGATGTAGAGCTTACGCGCGCGTTCGCCCAGCAGCGCGTAGACAATGTGCCCACCGTCGAGCTGCCCGATGGGGAGCAGGTTCAGTCCCGTGATCAGCAGCCCGAACCAGCCCGCGGTCGCCAACTGGTTGATCGTCACATCGATGCCGTCAGCGGGCAGGAAGCGCCCGAAAATCACGGTTTTCGCCAGCGCGTAGATCAGCGAATTGCCTTCCAGCACGCCGCCCGGCGTGATCGGCCCGACGTGTGACGTGCTCAAACCGATGATCAGGATCGGGATAGTGAACAGCAAGCCCATTAATGGGCCAGATGCGCCAATATCCAGCAGCACTTTGCGGTTGCGGATCGGCTCGCGCAGCTGAATGAACGCGCCCATCGTCCACGCGAGGCTGATCACCGGAGCGGGGATGAAATAGGGCAGGGTCACCGACACCTTGTGAAAGCGCGCGGCGAAGTAATGCCCGAACTCGTGCGAGCCAATGATCAACAGCACGCTGAGGGCATAGGGCAAACCGCGCCACATCTGCGTGACGAAATTCTCGCCGACATAGCGCGCAAGTGCCGGATCAACCAATTCCAGTTCGCCTATGGCAATGCCCGTGCCGAGGATCAACACGCTGATCAAGGTGGCGATAAACAGGATCAGGTTGGTCGTCCACGACCGTTCACCGGGGCGTACCCGCCCGGCGAGGATATGCACGACGTGTTTGCCGTTCGCCTCGCGAAAGATGGGCAGATAGTTCATCGGCTGCAAGACTTTGTCCAGACGATCATAAGCCTGTTCCGAGTCGAACAGCAGTCGCCCTTCAAAAGAGGCCAGCAGTCCACCGTTTAAATCCGGCGGCATCTGGCTGTCAGGCGCGGGCATTTTATCTTCGGCAGGGACGATTTCGCGCTCGATCATGAGGATGGACATCACGATCTGGCGCAGTTCATCGCGCACAGCATTGTTCTCATTCGAGATGTGGCGCACCGACGAGCGCAGGGCTGGACGATCGTCGGTGGATGATGCAGTTTCATTCAGCATGCGTTCGTTAACTCCAAGACCGATTGTCTAGAGCGGATTATGTAATTCACGGGTTTCAATCCCCCTCTCCCTGCTGGCTGCGCCACCCGTCCCTCAACCATACAAACGGAGCGAGGGACAAAAACCGCATCTTGCTCCGCATCTACCCACTTGCGTGGGCGAAGGGGGTGGGAGTTGAGGGGTAAAAAGTGCATGATTGGCTCTGGGATGAGGACAAACAGCATTGCCGTCCCAGTAGGATAAGTCTACTCATCTCAGATTAGGGCGGCGTGATAATCTGCCAGGCGTCGCCTTGCGGCAGGAACTGCAACACGGTGCCATCAGAACTGCTCACATAGAGCGTTTCCTCGCCGTTGGTAACCGAAGTCTGGACAAAGCCATCAAACGCGAATTCCGGCTGACTCGCCAACCCCAGACGATTGCGCACCGTGTCATTGCCACGCCACACAAAACCGAGGCGGCGCAGCGGTTGATAGAACCCCGGCGGCGGCGCGAAACTCGGTTCAGATTCCGGGTGAATCGCCGGATCGAAGCGGTTGGGGATCGCAATCCAGCCCGGCTCAAAGCCGTCGTTGAACAGCGAGTACACCACCTCGGTCGCTTGAATGTAGATCATCCGCCCCGCCTGAAACGGTTCTTCGATGATATACGTTTCCTGCGCGACTCCGGTCGGGCATTCCTGCGGCGGTGGCTGAAAGAACCACACATCCGGGCACGCCAGCGGAATGGTGAGCGTTTGCTCCACCCGGTTATCCCCATCGCCCGCCGTGAGCAAAAACTCCAGCGCCCCGCGATCCGCGCGGCGCGTGGGCACATTCAGGCTGCCGTCGGCTTCGACCTGCCACACCTGATTGCGCACGCCGCGTTCCACGCGGTAGATGTTGGCGGCGGTCGTGCCGCGCGTCGACCAGTAAAGCGTCACCGTGTCACCGGGGGCGACGGCCGCCGCCCCGGCCGTAAAGAACTCAATGCGCGGGGCGTTCGGGTTGAACGGACGAGTCGAAGTCGCCGCCTGTGCGACCGCCGTGCTCGCCAGACCGAATAACGGTGTGGGCGATGGCCCGCCTGTCACGGTGGCCGGTATGGGGCTCGGCGGCTGCGTCGGCGTGACGTTGCGCGCCGGGGTGCGCGTGGGCGCATCGGTCGGCGTGACCGTCGCAGTCGGCTGGGCGGTCGGCACAATCGGCGCAAGACTCGCCCCGCAGCCCGCCGCGATCACCATGACCAAACAGAGACAATAGGTTGTTATCCGCCGCATTCCGTTTGATCCTCTGTGCCTTCCCGACCCCACCCCCAGCCCCTCCCCGAATTCAGGGAGGGGAGCAAGCAGAATCGCCGCACCGTTGTCATCTTTACTCTGCGTTCTCTGTGTTTCAGATGTTCTTATCTTTGCAGCAGGCGTTCGCCCGACGCCGTGATGATCGGCAGATCGGTCACGCGTCCGGTGATGGTCAAGACGCAGCGCGCGATCCATCCGCGCGTTTCGCCGACCTGCACCTGCACCCACATGTCGAGATCATTGGCGAAGTCGGGCGTGCAATCGCGCCCGCGCTCCCAGCCATTCCACCCGACAATATCGATCAGTCGGCCCGTACCGAGTCGACTAATGCGCGGAAATTCCAGACCGGGGCCGGAGCGAATCGCCACCGGGCCGCGATCGGCACGACCGCCCACGCCCGTCAGGCTGATGGGAATCGGCGTCTCGATGGGGGTGGGCGTGGCTAACCCGAATGTATCGCCGAACAGCGGCGTTTG
>CALKIA010000115.1 GCA_937988705.1 uncultured Chloroflexota bacterium
CCGCCCAGATAGACGAGGATCAGCCCGCCGTGCGTGTTGATGGCGAAGAACGGCACGTACTGGCCGATTTGCAGCAGCAGCAGATACAACGCCACCATCGCCAGAATGTTCGGGAAGACCTGAATCAGCATGGAACCGACGAGCAGCGTGCGCCGTCCGTAGAAGCGGAAACGCGAGAACGAGTAGGCGCTCAAGGCGGTCATGCTGACGGTGAGCACGGTCGTTACCCCGGAGATGACCAGTGAATTGCCCACCCAGCGCCAGAACGGGATTGTCGGGTCGTCGAACAGCCGCCGGAAGTTGGTCAGCAGGTCATCCATCGAACGCACGTTTTGCGGGATGAAGCTCTGGCTGACCATTGAGCCGGACGGGTTGAGCGCCGCCGAGATGATCCAGAGTGCCGGGAACAGGGCGAAGAGAATCGCAAGGACGATGATCACGACCTGCACGGTGATGAGGAGGGGGGATGCCCCCCCGATTTTCTGCGAGCGACTGGGCTGAGCGGTTTGCGCGCGGGCTGTCGTTGTGACGTTAGACATTTTCGCCGATCTCCTCTAAACGCCGCGTAAACCGGAACTGGAACAGGGTGAGCGCACCCACGATCAGGAAAATGACGATGGCAATCGCCGAGGCGAAGCCGTAATCGCGCGTGCCACCCGCCGAGAAGGCATAGCGGAACGTGTAGCTGATCAGGTTGTCGGTATGGCCCACCGGCGGGGCGCTGGTGCCGATCATCGGTGGGCCGCCGCCAAACATCGCTTCGATGATCAGGAAGTTGTTGAAGTTGTACGTGAACGAGGCGACGAGCAGCGGGCCGACCGCGACGAGCAGCAGCGGCATGGTCATCTTCCAGAACTGCTGGAAGCGGTTCGCGCCGTCCACCTCTGCCGCTTCGTAGATCGATGTCGGAATGGCTTGGAGCGCGCCGCTGCAAATCAGCATGAAGTAGGGGAAGGCCAGCCACAGGTTGACCAACAGAATGGCCACTTTCGCCCAACCGGGATCGGAGTTCCAACTCGGTGCCCAACCAAAAATTGCCTGCAAATTCGTCGTGATGACACCGTAGTTAGGATTGAGCATCCCGCGCCAGATCAAAATGCTGATCATGCCGGGGATGGCGTAGGGAATGAGCAGCAGCGACCGGACAATGCGTACGCCCCGGAACCCCTTGTTGAGGATGAGCGCGATCAACAAGCCGAGCGCAAACGAGCTGATCACCGACAACAGCGAGAACGCGATTGTCCACGCAAACACGAGCGCGAGCGGCCCGCTGATCACAGAACTGGTGAAAATGCGCGTGAAGTTGCCTAAACCGACGGCGACCCAATAACCGAGCGGTGCGGTTGCGCCATCGACGGCAGCGAACTGGCCGGTCGAATCGTCCGCGAAATACGGGGTGTCCGTCTCACGGTCGACGATGGCATTCTGCGCGGCGTCAAACTCCCATTTTTTGCGAAAAACGCCTGCCTGCGTGCGGGAGGCAATCCCGATAGGGTTGTCGGCAGGCCCGAACTGCATCTCTTGAATTTCGGATAAAGCGCGGAAACGCTCTCCGCCTTCTAAGTGTGTATAACCTTCGTAGGCACTGGGAACAGCGCCCGTGACCGCAGCCAACGCCTGATCGGGGATGGCGAAGAATTGCTGACCATCGTCGGCGCTCAGCCAGAGGGCATAGGTGCCCGCTTCGTCGCGGAACACTTCCCATTCAAAGCTGGCTTCGCCTTCGGGCAGGTAGAGCGTTCGCCCCATCATCTCGATGGCTTCGATCTTGGTGTAGCGGTGACCGTCACTGTAATTGGTGAAGGCGACGTACAGGGTATAGGCCATCGGGTAAATGACGAGCAGGGCGACGAGACCGAGGGCGGGGGTCATCCAGCGCACCGGCCAAAGCGAGGGTCGGAGATTGACGTAGCTCAGAATCACCGCCGTAATGATGATCGTGAGCCCCAGAAACCAGTTGCCATCGCCGATTACGGCCACGCCCAGCAGAAGGGCGCAGGCATCGGCAATGCCAATGATGATCAGGCGGATGGCAAGGTCAGTCAGGTTGAGGGAGGCTAGGGGCCCTTGCGGACCCCTAGCTTGCGCAGCCGCGCTCATCCAGCGACCTCAACGGTCAGCACGTTGCTGCTGGAGTCGAACGAGAAGGTGACTTCCGCGTTGTCGGCGGGCACGGTGAAGGTGACATTGGCACCGTCGCGCGCGCCATCGACGCCCCAGTTGATGTCCCAGGCCAAATTCTGAGCGGCCTTCACTTCATAATCGCCTGCGGGGATGGTGTTGACAGTGAAGCTGTACACACCGTCGCCGTCCGCGTCTTGCAGGAGCGAGCGCAGGCAGTTGGGCTGCCAGTCGCCTTCGCAGCCAATGGCCGCCTGATAGCTGCCGGGAGCGGTCAACAGCATGAAGTTGACGTTGTCCATCACCCAGTGGGTCTTGTTGTCGTAGATGAAGGTCACAGGCGTTTCTTCCGCCAGCACGAGCGCCACGTTCGCGCCGTCACGTTCGGCATTCGCGCCATAGTTTTCGTCCCACGCGTTGTCCAGCGCGGCCTTGTATTCATATTCGCCCGCGGCGAGGACGAACGTCCCCTGCCACACATCACCCGCGGCGCTGTAAGCGAGCTGCGCATCCGCGCAAGCCGGATCCCAGTCACCCGCGCAGCCCATCGCCGAGTTGACCGTGCCGGGGATCGAGACGGCCTGCGGGCCATCAGCCGGCGGCGGGTCGCCCACGGTCGAGGCGGCAACAGTTTCGATTTCGCCACCCGCGATCAGCGTGCGAATTTGTTCGCCCGCCGTCAGGAAGGCTTCGTCAGCGGGCAGGTCGCCCTGAATGATGAACTGCTGTGCGTTGGCAGCTGCGCCCCACACCGACGACATTTCGGGGATCGAAGGCTGCGGCACACCGACCAGACCGGCATGTTGGAAGGCTTCGAGGTCGGGGTCAGCGAGCGTTTCGAGCAGCGGAATGAAAGCCGGCGGACGCGGATCAACATCGTACATCGCGCGCATCGCATCTTCGGTCGCCATGAAGTCGATCAGGAAGGCTTCGGCTAGCAGAGCGTCTTCGGTATAGGCGCTGATCATGAAGCCCTGACCGCCGATCATCGGCTGGCCGGGACCCGCATCACCCGCCGGAATATCACTGATAGCGTAGGGAACACCCGACTGCTGGATGCGCGGAAGCGCCCACGGGCCAGTGAGGATCATCGCGGCGTCGCCTTGTTCGAACATGGCGTGCATGACGTCATAGTCGATAGCATCGGGGATATAGCCCGCACTCGCCATCTCTTGCAGCCATGTACCGGCGGCAATCGTGCCGGCGCTGTCGATACCGACGTCTGTCGGATCATAGTTGCCCGCATCATCGCGGCCAAAGATGTAGCCGCCAAACGCGCTGACGAGCGGGAAGAGGTGGTAAAAGTCGGTGGTCTGAACGACGTAGCCGTATTGCGACGCACCGCTGCTCACCAACTGTTCGCTGATTTCGGCAACTTCGGCCCACGTTGCCGGAGCTTCGGGGACGAGGTTGGTATTACGGAAGAAGGCGACGTTTTCGACCGCGTACGGCACGCCGTACAGTTCGCCATTGTAGGTGAACAGGGAGAGCGACGCCGGGGTGAATTGTTCAGCTGCATCGCCGAGGTCAATCGGGCGGACGGAGCCATTCAGCACCAGCTCGCCGATCCAGTCGTGGGCGGCGATGATGATATCCGG
>CALKIA010000116.1 GCA_937988705.1 uncultured Chloroflexota bacterium
GGGACGGCGTTCGCGATCCGCGTGGAAGAGGGTGGACGCGCGGCGATGATCGTCACCGAAGGCACGGTGAATGCCGCGAAGGAAGCTGAGACGGCGGATGTCCCCCCGGAATTTGGTATTCGCGCCGATGAGGGCTTAAGCGATGTGGTGCGCGCGAGCACATTTGCCGAACTGGATGCCGCTATCGACGGATGCAGCGCGTCGGTGCGCACGAGTGACGATGTGTCGATTAATGTGCGTGTCAGCCCCAGCATAGACTTCCCACGCGTCGGCACGATCGATGCGCAAGAGATCACACGCTTCATGGGTGTCACCGAGTCCGGTAACTGGTACCGCATCAGCTATCGCGGTGGCTTTGGCTGGGTGTTGTCCTCCACCGCCGAACTGGTCGGCGCGTGCGCAGGCTTACGCGTGTTCCCGGATAGCTATGGGCCGGAAGATGCTGCTCTGTATGAATTGGTTGGTGACCCAGTGGATAGAGAAATGCTCGTCCGGCCAGAAGTCACGCCTGAGGCGACTGCAAATCCGTAATGGGTAAGCGCGTTCAGATTGGATTACTCATCGGCGGAATCACGGCGCTGCTGGTTCTGCTCGTATGGTGGGGAGATCTCTTTGTTCGGTTGCGATTGCAACTGAATGATGTTTACTTTCTTGATGCTCCCGTCACCGATCAGATCGTGTTGGTTGCCATTGACGACGCCAGTCTCGAGGCCTATGGGCGCACCCCAGTGGAATGGTCACGCAGCGTCTTTGCCGAGCTGGTAACGATCCTTGGTGACGCACAGGCGCGGGTTGTCGCGTTTGACATCCTCTTTGCTCAATCAACATCCGCCGATGCCGACTTCGCTGCGGCGATGCAGGCAGCGCGCACCGGGGAAGCCCGCACGCGGTTCATCATGCCGCTGGTCGGCGTGGAACCGGTCAGAAGTACCACTCCGGGCAGCCTGCGCTTCGCCGAGGTGTTGCGCCCAACGGCCACGCTCGCCGACGAAGTCGATTACTTTGGTTTTGTCAACGCCGTCGCCGATGCTGACGAAACGGTGCGCCGGCAGCCCTCCCACATTATCGCGGGGCCGGAGAGCGGCTACTCGTTCGGGATTACTGCGTATCTCGCCTACCTGCGCATTCCCGCGGCGGCGGTTGAGCAGATCGTAACGCTCGAAGGTCAAACGCTGACTATTGCTGGGGAACATCACATTCCGGTGGATGAACACGGCTTCTGGCGGCAGAACTTCTTTACCCCGTCCAACAGCGTTGATCGGGGCATCACAACCGTCTCATTCCGTGACGTGATTGCGGGCACTGTTGATCCGGCGATTTTCGCCGACAAGATTGTGATGATCGGCCTCATGAACAGTGTGAACGCGCCCGACGAGCGCCCAACGCCGCTGTCCGTGTCGCTCGCCGGGGTCGAAATCCACGCCCATGCACTGGAAACCCTGATTCAGAACCTTCCGCTGACCGAACAATCTCGCTTGTCGCAGGCACTGACGATCATAGTGCTCAGCTTTTTAGCGGGCGTAATTTATGTACGTCTGCGCTGGTACATGATGCTGCTTGTCTTGGTCAAGCTGCTGGTGGTGTGGTCGGTGTTCGCGTTTGTCACGTTTGTCACCTCACACTGGGTGCTCAATCTGTTTGATCCGCTTGTCGCGTTGATTCTGGCGGTCCTGGGCAGTATCGGTTGGCAAATCACGACCGAAATCAACCGCCGCCGCAGCGCCGAACATCTGCTGATAATCATTCAGCGGCAAAAAGAACTGCTGCAAACTGTACTGAGCGGCTCGCCAACGGGAATCGTCGTGCTGGATCGGTATGGCAGCGTGAACAGCGCGAACGAGGCGTTCGTTGAAACTTTCGGGATCGCCAAAACGCAGTGGATGGATAAGCATTTCAATCAACTGATGCAAGAGGTTAAATTGGAGGCGGAGATCGCTCAGAAGTTAGGGAACGGTATTCGGGGATCAACGCCGTTTCACTTCGAATTCAAGCACCAGACCAAGACGCTCATGGTTAATGCCGCGATTCTGCCTTCGGATGAACGGTGGGTCATCGTCTTTCATGATGTGTCGGTGTTGGCGGAATTGAGCGAGATTAAGACCCATATGATTCGCATGCTGTCCCATGACCTCAAAAATCCGCTCGCGACGGTCATTGGGTTCAGCGAACTGCTCATCAATCCCGTGAGCGGCGAACCCCTGCGCGACGGACACAAACGCTTTGTCGAGAATATACGCCGCGCCGCCGGCTCTATGCTGATGATCATCAACGAGACCTTGAGTATGGAACAACTGCGTTCCGGACGCATGCGCAAGAAGCCCGTCGAACTGACCGAGGTAATTCAGCAGGCGGTTAAGACGCAGCAGGTCGAGATCGAACAGCATCGGCATACGGTGCAGGTAGAACTAGAGCCGAACGTGCCGCCCATCCTTGGCGATACTTTTCAGATCAGTCAGGCGATTACGAACCTGATCAGCAATGCCGTCAAATACACGCCGGACGGCGGGCGCGTTCAGATTCGGCTCAAACGCGACGGAATGTTCGCTCAACTCGACATCGAAGACAACGGGTACGGCATGAGCGAAGCCGCGCAAGCGGAACTGTTCAAAGAATTCTTTCGTGCGGATGCAACCTCCCATATTCGTGGGACGGGTCTGGGCTTGAGTCTGGTCAAGGCGATCACTGAAGCGCACGGAGGACAGGTGAAAGTGGTCAGTACGGAGGGGAAGGGCAGTGTGTTCACGCTCACCCTCCCGCTGGCTACGGAAGGAATGCCCGCATGAAACGTCTGCTCATCGTGCTGATCAGCACGTTGTTTGCTACTACAGTCCAAGCGCAAGCCCCCTATTCGGCGGTGCTGCGGATTATGAACCCGGGCGTCGAGCTTCGGCGCATCCATACCGAAGCCTGGCATTCAGTCGCGCAGGCTGCCGAGATGCCGTTCGGTGCGGGTGATCTGATCCGGCTCAACAATACGGGACGCGCGTTGATCACCTTTGCTGATGAGCAAGGGCACAGCGTCGAAATGGTTGTGTTGCCCTACAGTGAGCTCGAAGTCGTCCAGTTCGAACAGGAAAATCAGGCGTTCCTACTGCAACTGCGGTTTGCGGGGCAGGCGGGTTTGCTGGTGGGCGAAGGCGTCAACTTTGCGTCATTCAACATCGAGACCCAGCATGGCAATATCTTGCAGCCTGCGCAGCATTTTGCCGTGCAAGCGAACGCCAGCGCTCTGCGTGTGGTCGTCGCGTCAGGCGCCGCCGAAGTCACGACTGCCGGGCAGAGCGTCACCGTTAACGCGGGACAGGGGGCGCGGTTGCTAGACGGAATCATCGAATTGTCGCATCCGTTGAATTCACCCATGAGTTTTGCTCGGCTGGATAGCGCACTCGACAGCTGCCCGGGCGTCACCGCTTCGACCCTCTACGAAACGGTCAACATCCGGCAAGGCCCCGGCGATGGCTACGACATCATCAGGGAATTCGTCAACGGCGACCCGGTTGAAATTCTGGGCACGACGCCGCTCGGCGATCGCTACCGCGTCCGCTTTCTCAGCGCGTTTGGCTGGGTAGTGGCCAACGGGATCGCGGCCACCTGTGTCGATCTACCAGTGTTCCCCTACGAAACACTGGAACAGGTGTACGGGGTGATCAGCCTTACGGATGAAGATCTCCGGTTGCTGGAACCGTTCTTCGGCACATGGCGCGACGATTATTTGTTTTACCCTCTGCCATACAACTAAAGGGCAACCGGGCTGCTTTCGTTGGGCTGTGGCAGGCGGACTTCGATCTGCTCGTTGTGGATGCGCACGTCATAGCGCGGCTCATTGTAGGTCGATGGGCCGTGAACTACCTGACCGGTGCGCATGTCAAAGACCGAGTCATGCCACGGACAGGTGACACAGCCGTTCTCGAACGTGCCTTTTTCGAGCGGCCCGCCCGCATGCGCACAGATTGCACCCATCGCCAGGATTTGACCATCAAAGTGGTAGAGCAGCACCGGATACCCACCCGCGCTGACGCGGCGTGACTGGCCCGCGGTCAGGTCA
Source organism: uncultured Chloroflexota bacterium (assembly GCA_937988705.1). Lineage (GTDB taxonomy): Bacteria > Chloroflexota > Anaerolineae > Aggregatilineales > Phototrophicaceae > Flexifilum. The sequence goes on from CALKIA010000116.1 coordinate 4,046, forward strand.
GCGGCATTCAATACAGGTGTCCATTGCTGGGGAGCATCTGGCATAGGCGCATGATTCACGCCGACGCGCTTATGGTACGACATCTCGCCGCCGAGCCAGGCCGAAAACAGCAGGACACTATAAGCCAGCAGTGCGAGACGGACGCCACGGCCGTAGTGTCCACCGTGTCTGGCGCGAATTGACAGAACATAAACCATCAACCCGACACTGTTCAGCAGACCATGCAGAGCGCCATAGGCGACCGCATCTTTCTTGATCGCCGAATAGTCCGTGATCCCGGCTATGGCAGTCGGTACGGCCGTGATTGTGCCCATCGTCGTCAACGTGTTGGCGGTGGCCCGGTGCCGTTTGTTCCGGGTGAGCAGAGACAGCACGTCGAAGACTGCGCCAAACGTCCAGGCGCCGATCGTGACATCGGTCAGCACCGGATGGAGCGGATGTCCCAACCATTTGCCGTGCAGGACATCGGCCAGTACGCGCGTCTGTTCTCCACCATTCACAATCGCTTGATGAAGCGCGGATTTGATCTCGATCCCGTAGCGGTTGAGGAAGGGCAGCGCCTCGATCAGCGGGTCGATGAGTTCGTGCAGGTTGACCGGTTCCGATGGTTCTGTTCGCATTTGGATCGACTGGTTGCGTGGTTTGGACCGCGTTTTGCTCATCCGATACTCACTCCTCTATTCCGTATGTACTTTATTATAACTGTAATTACAGCTGCGCAGGTGGTCATGTGGATACTACCGGGGATTCACCTTCGACCCATTTTCAGGCCATTCTGAAATTCGGAATATGGCACTGTAAGGTGCTGTGAAATGTGTGGCAATTAAACGCAGTTGGGTCTGACCAACGGGTTCGCCCGTCGGTCGACACCTCCACAGCGTACTGAACGGTTGGATAGATAAGGGAACCCATGACGTCGGATAAACGGATACGAGTGCTGATCGCGGATGATCACACGGTGATGCGGAGCGGACTGGTGGCCTTCGTCCAGCGCTGCTCAGATCTCGAGTTGGTCGGTGAAGCGGAAAATGGACTTGAAGCCGTCGAATTGGCGCTCAGACTGCGCCCGGATGTGGTCATCATGGATATGATGATGCCGATGATGGACGGCGTGACGGCCACGCGGAACATCCGGCGCAAGCGACCGCGCACGCAGGTGCTGGCACTGACCAATTTTCTGAGCGCAGATATGCTGGTGCGCGTGCTGCAGGCTGGCGCGATTGGCTATCTGCTCAAGACCATCACCGTCGAGGAATTGGCGACGGCCGTACGTAATGCGTATCACCACAAAGCGACATTTGCTCCCGAAGCCGAGGCGCAGTTGGTTGTCGGCGTGCAGAACCCGCAGTTGTGTCTGCTGACTGCGCGCGAACGTGAAGTTCTCAGTTTGATGGCACGTGGTCTGAACAACGCGCAGATCGCCGAGCAGTTGACGATCAGCCTGTGGACGGTGAAGAAGCATGTGAGCAATATTTTCGGCAAGCTCAAGACAATCAATCGCGCGGAAGTGATCGCCTTTGCCTATCAGCATCGGCTGCTGCCCGAAGTTGGAAACTACCAGTAAAACAGGAAAACGGGTCGAGGATAATCTACACTCGACCCACTTGGGCCAAACGGAGTTACACAGCGGGCGGGAACAACACGCCGAAGATGAGGTAAGCGACGATCAGCGCCAGCACCGTGTTGAACACCGTCGCGCCAAGATACACCAGCAGCGGACGCCAACCCGCTTGACGGACTTCCCGGATGGAGAAATCCAAACCGATGCTGATGAATGCCAGCGTGAACAGCCACTGCATGGCGTTATTCATGGCGCTGACCGCGGCAGGTGTGAATGCGCCCAGTGTCACAAAGATGCTCACGAGCGCAAAGCCGAGAACGAATTTCGGGAATCGCTGCCAGATCATGCTTGGACTTGGCTTCTCGCCGCTGTCCCGGTTGACGACGCTCGCGAAATACACCGCCAGCGCAAACGCGACAAATCCGATGAGCACGTTCTGGGCCGATTTGACGACGGTCGCGACGCTTTGCGCTTGCTCCGCGTAGATCGTCCCCGCGCCGACGACGGCGGCAGTCGTGTCGATGTTCCCGCCGAACCATGCGCCCGCCACGGTCGGCGACAAGTGCAAGGCGTCGGCGATGACAGGCATGAGCACCATTAGCGGGAGCGCGATCAAAATGACGAGCGCCGTGATGTAGGTGACTTCTTCTTTCTTCGCCTGTACCGACCCGGCCGCGGCGATCGCGGCTGATACCCCGCAGATCGAGACGGCGGAGGCCATGATCGCTTTGAGGGTTTCGGGTAATTTGAGCCGTCCGCCCAACCACCATGTGAAGAAGAATACACTCACGACCATGACGAGCGCCTGCAGCAGCCCGCCGATCCCGATTTTGAGCAGATCACCGAGGCTGATGCGCGCGCCCAATAGGATGAGGCCGATTTTTAGATAGAACTCGGTGCGAATCGCCGGGCGGACGAATTGATATTGCCCGATTGTGCGCAGGCCGAAGTTGGCGATCAAACCGATGATGACGGCGGTGAGCGGATACTCCAGCGGGTTACGGGCAAAACCATTGGCCTTGAACTGACTGCCAATCCATTTGTCGAGTTCCGCGACCAGCAGGGTGAGCACAATGAGCATGATCATGCCGACAAGGAAGCCATTACGCCGTGCAGCGACGGTTGTCGTCGACATCGAGGGGGTCGTAGCGGTCATTAAACGTGCTCCTACGGGGCAAGCAGATTAAACAGTGGATAAGGGATGCTGACTGCCGTAACAGCAATCAGCAAGACGAGCAGCAGGCCGATGATGGTCGCCAGCCAATCTTCTGATAAGCGAATCGGTGATTTCATAGGGGAGTCCCTTGTGACATATCCATCTACCTTGTCATAACACGAAAACGAGTGGATAAGTCACAAGACTGGCACGGTCATGTGTCAAATGTCATGTTTTTTTGAGGATGGAGAGAAACCCTTTGGTCGCTTTGTTGAGCGTGCCGCGTTTGCGCTGGGCGATCAGGTAGCTGTAGCTGTCATCACCTCCCGTGAGCGGGATCGCTTTGAGGGTGCCGGCGGCAGTTTCGCGCGCGATGGCAATGCCCTGCACGAGCGCTACGCCGAGTCCCAGTTCTACGCTGCGTTTGATCGCTTCGGTTTCGCCGAGGATGATCACCGTTTCGGCCCGCAGGCTGTCTGCGCCCATCAGCCGGGAGACGCGGGTGTGCAGCGCCGAACCGGGTTCTCGGGTGAGGAAGATGCGGTCACGTAGTTCATCCAGACTGACGGTGGTCTGCGCTGCCAGTTCGTCACCGGGAGCGACAATCACCACTAAGCGGTCGGACATGAACGCTTCAATGGTGACATCCTGATGATCGACCGGGGAACCCACCAACCCGAGATCAATATCGCCGCGGATGAGCATGTCGAGCAGATCGGTCGTATTGCGCACCGTCAAGCGGATATGGTGGTTAGGGAAGCGTTTGCGATAGCGGCTGAGCACGTCCGGCAGCAGGTAGGTCGCCAGTGTTGGCCCGACACCCAGCTTAAGCGTTTGTACCGCGATGCCTGCCGCGACCTGCACCGCGTTCACGGTTTCGTCGGCCAGCGACAAGAGCTTTTCGCCTTGATCGAACAATACCTGTCCCGCCTCGGTCAGACGTAGGCTGCGCGTGCTGCGTTCGATCAGCGGCGTGCCGAGCACCTGTTCCAGCACAGCGATCTGCTGGCTGACCGTGGGCTGGGTCATGTGCAATTGTTCAGCGGCGCGGGTGAAGCTTCCTAAACGCGCAACCGTGACAAATAAGTGAATTTTGTGCAAATCCGGAATATTCATCGCAGTTTTATCATGAGATAGGTGGTCGTTTTTGCCTCGTTCAGTTTACGCTTAAGTCCGGTCGTCATGCAAACATCAGACACCGAGCCGATTCCGGCGCACGTGTTCCATCGCGGTCTGGACGGTCGTCACTTCATGATTCGGCAGCGGCATGATGTATTCGTGGATCGCGTCCAGAATCCATTCTTTTTGCGGGAAGAACGCTTCCTCCAGTTCGGCGGGCGGGGTGATCCAGTTGCGTGCGGCGACGACGACGACCGGCGCGTCGAGATCGCTGAACGCGAACTGGCTGATCGTCGAGGCCATCGTGTGGAGAAACGACCCGCGCTCGGTCGCGTCTGACGCGAGCACAACTTTGCCCGTCTTCTTGACCGACTCCAGAATGCGCTCGTAATTCAGCGGGTTGATGAAGCGTGCGTCGATCACTTCGGCGGACAGATGGTACTTGTCTTCCAGATCGTTGGCCGCATCGAGCGCCCGGTAGAGCGTCGCGCCCAGCGTGATGATGGTGAGATCTGTTCCTATCCGGCGCACCGCCGGTTCGCCGAGCGGAACTTCGTAGTACTCGACGGGCACGCCGCCGGGAACGAGCATTTCCGGTTCACTGTACAAGCGCTGACTTTCGAAGAACACGACCGGATCAGTGCCGCGCAGCGCGAGGTTGAGCATTCCCTTGGCGTCATAGGGTGTCGCGGGGAACATGATCTTCAAGCCGGGAATATGAGCGACCAGCGATGTCCAGTCCTGTGAATGCTGCGCCCCGTACTTCGAACCGACCGAGACGCGTAGTACAAGCGGCATTTCCAGCAAACCGCCCGACATGCCAATCCATTTAGACATCTGGTTAAAGATTTCATCACCCGCGCGCCCCATGAAATCGCAATACATCAGCTCGGCGACCACGCGCCCACCGCTCAAGGCGTAGCCGACCGCCGTCCCCACGATCGCACCCTCGCTGATCGAGGTGTTGAACAGGCGGTGATAGGGGAGACATTCAGTCAGGCCGCGATAGACGCCGAATGCGCCGCCCCAATCGCGATTTTCTTCGCCATACGCGATCATCGTCGGATCGTTGTAGAAGCGATGCATCAAGGCCTCGTAGATCGCTTCGGCATAGGTCAGGCACTTGAGCTTGGGCAGCGGTTTGCCGTCGGCCGCCAGCCCCAGCCGGAATTTTGCCTGCGTCACTGCCAGTCGACTTTTCTCGGCCGGGAGCAGTACTTCCGGTTGGCCTTCGGCCAGGCGTTCCCGCATCTGGTTGGAAAACATGAATTTGCCGATGGTATCGATCTGCACGTTGACCCGGGGCGAAATTTCCGGGGAGATCGCTGCCCGGAGCACTTGCTCCAGGCGGCGGGTTGCGTCCTCGGCCAATCCATCGAGCTGGGCAGCGTCAGCGTGACCGTTCGTCATCAGGTAGTCGCGATAGGTGGTGAGCGGATCAAGGCTGCGCCACAGCTCAATCTCTTCACGGTCGCGGTACGACGAGGCATCGGACGGCGAATGCCCGGAGAAGCGATACGTCACCGTGTCGAGCAGCACGGGGCCGCGTCCTGCGAGGAGGAGCGCCTTCTTGCGTTCAATGGCGTCGGCGACGGCCAGCGGATTGAACCCGTCGACTCGTTCCGCGTGCATGGCATCGCCGTTGACGCCCCAGCCGACACGGGCGAGGACGCCCAGACCCATCGTCTCGCCGACTGGCTGACCGCCCATCCCATAGAAGTTATTCAGGAAGTGGAACAGCATCGGCGGCGCGCCGCCCAAGTTCCACAGAGTGCGGTACTGATCCATCGCAGCGAACATCAGCGCTTCCCACACAGGCCCGCAACCCATCGATGCGTCGCCGATGTTCGCGATTACAATCCCCGGTCGGCGGTTGACCAGTTTGAAGAGCGCCGCGCCCGTCGCAATATCGGCTGAACCGCCGACGATGGCGTTATTCGGCATCACACCGAACGGTGGAAAAAAGGCGTGCATTGACCCGCCCATGCCGCGATTGAAGCCGTTCGCCCGCCCGAAAATCTCGGCCAGCGTGCCGTACAGCGCGTAATCGACCGCGCGATCCTGCTGTGAGTTTTGACCGAAGGCTTCAATCACGCGCAGCGCCGCCCCGTCCATGTAACCCTGCATGATCGCTTGCAGCGCCGTGTCATTCAGCTTGCGGATGGCGACGAACGATTTGGCAAGGATTTCGCCGTGACTGCGGTGTGACCCGAAGATCAAATCGCTGACATCAAGATGGTAGGCCATGCCGACTACCGCCGATTCCTGTCCAATCGAGAGGTGGGCGGGGCCACGATGGTTGTACTCAATGCCGCGGTAGCTGCCTTCACGTTTGATCTGGTCAAGCATCGTCTCAAATTCGCGGATCAGCAGCATGTCGCGGTACATGCCGATGAGATTGGCGGAACCATATTTGGTGCGTTCCGCCTCGGGATCCGGTATGTAAGTGTTGATCGGAATCGGCGGTGCGTTGAGCACAGCGGACTGCCGCACGACCTTGGGGTCAATCAGGATGGATTTAGGCATGGCTAGCGCAGCTCATCGAGGGTGTCACGCAGGACTTCGGAAAGGGTCGGATGCGCGAAAATCATCTGCTGGATGTCTTGCACGCGGAATTCATCTTCCAGCATGGCCGCCGCCCCCAGAACGAGGGTCGAACACTCGCCCCCGTACAAATGCACGCCGATGACCACATTCGTACGGCGATCAACGACCATTTTGCACAGGCCGCGCTGGGCATCGTTTTCGATGAGGAAGCTGGCATTGGCAGTGAGCGGTAACCGCGCGATCTGGACGGGGATGCCGCGCGCTTTGGCTGCGGCTTCGGTCAGACCAACGCTGGCGATTTCCGGGTACGTGTGAAGAAAGAAGGGCACGGTATCCTGGCGGAAGCGGTCGACTGTGCCGAACATGTGATTGACGGCGACCTGCGCCATCCGTGCGGCGCTGTGGGCCCACATGGAGATCCCGGTCACATCGCCGATGGCATAGACCCCCGGCACGTTGGTGCGCATGTAGTCGTCGACATGGATGCGGGTGTCCGCGTCGATGCCGACTTCCTCCAGACCGAAACCGGTGAGGTTTGGAGCGCGTTCGCCGGAGATGAGAACTGCATCGGCGCGCACCTCGTGAGTGGCACTTGGACTGGAAATATGGACGCTCTTGTCGACGATCTGCGTTACATGGCTGCCGAGGTGAAAATCGATTGCGCTCAAGTCGCGCAGCAGCAGTGCGCGGATTTCCTCGTCAACATCGGGGAGCAGCGCGGGTTGATCCGTGATCAACGTGACTTTGCTGCCCGCTAGCGCATAGATTGACGCGACGTTAAGGGCGATCGGTGTGCCGCCGAGGATCACGAGTGATGACGGGAGCGTTTCGAGGTCGAATAGCTGGGTTGTCGTGAACACGTAGGGTTGGTCGATGCCCGGCAGTTCGGGAATCACGGGCGAAGCGCCGGATGCGATCAAGATTCGTTCCGCACTGTAGGTCACACTGTCCGCGCGCACCGTTTTGCGCCCGGTCAAACGCGCTTCCGCCTGCAAGATAACACCGCCGCGCCGTTCGATCTGCTGGCGCACACCTTCGCGCAGCTGCGCAACGATGCGCCGTTTGCGGGCGATCACCTCGCGCATGTCGAAGCGGACGCTGTCCACGTGCACGCCGAATCGTTCTGTATCCTGCAGTTGACGATAGATTTTAGCCGACTGGAACAGCGTTTTTGCGGGGATGCAGCCCACATTGATGCAGACTCCGCCTAACTGCGCTTTCTCGATGAGCAGGACGCGCTTTCCAGCGGCGCCGGCGCGTTCGGCGGCCGTATAGCCCCCTGCGCCTGCTCCAATGATGATCAAATCGTAGTGTGTGTTCATGGCGAGGTCTTTACTGGGCTAGTAAAAGATCGAATTGGGCGATATTTCGACACAGCGCTTGCAAGAAGCGCGCCGCTGGCGCGCCATCAACTGCACGGTGATCAATAGTCAACGACAGGTGGAGATGTGGAATGAACTGAACTTCCGAATCTCCTTGAATTGGCTTCAGGTCAATTTTGCCGACGCCGAGGATGGCCACCTGCGGCGAGTTCAGAATAGGCGTGAAGGTTTCCACACCGAACGCTCCAAGGTTCGACACCGTGAATGTGCCGCCACTCAGATCGTCCGGCGCGAGCTTGCCCGCCGCTTCGATCAAACGTTGGGATTCCCGCGCCAGCGCTTGCAGCGTGAGGCGTTCTGCGCTGCGAATGACGGGAACGAGCAAGCCGCGCGGCGAATCGACTGCGAAACCCAGGTGAACGGTCGCAGACTGGCGGATCACGTCGTCTTCCAGCGTCGCGTTGAGATCAGGAAAGCCGCGCAGCGTGCGCGCCACCGCGAAAAGCATAAGATCGTTGAGGCTAATGTCGCTCAGTCCGAGTGTCGATTCGCTCGCTTTCAGGCGTGCGCGATAGGCTTGCAGGGCGCGCGCATCAGCGGAAGCAGTCAGTGTAAGTTGTGCGCTTGTCTGGAGTGATTCCAGCATCCGCTCGGCGGTGATTTTGCGCACGCCCCGCAGCGAGATGATGGTGAGCTCATCGGCGGCGTGACTCGAAGACGCGGGCTGCGTTTCCGGATCGACGGCGGCCTCGGGAATCGTGCTATAGGCAGCGTTCGCTGCCCCGAGCATATCGTCGGTTGTGATCCGCCCACCGATCCCCGTACCGTTAGGCGGGATGGGCATGCCAGATTCTGCCAGTGCGCGCGCTGCCGGAGTGAGTCGGGGCAGCACCGCGTCGAGAACGTCGCGCTCGATGATGCGCCCTTGCGCGCCCGTACCGCGCCGCGACGCTAAGTCGACTCCCGCTTCGGCAGCGCGTTTACGGGCGCGGGGCGAGGCCGCGATCGTTTCTGCAGCCGGCTGAGCAGCTGAGGTGTGCGCGCCGGGCTGCCCGATGACCGCGATCGGCGTTTTGACTGGAACCTCATCACCCGCCTGATAGTAGGTCTCCAACAGCACACCGTTCACACCGCTTTCAATTTCGATCACGGCTTTGTCCGTCTCAATGTCGAGCAGAATCTCGCCTTTGGCGACCGACTCGCCGACATTTTTACGCCAACGGTAAATGATGCAGGTTTCGACGCTGTTGCCCTGCTGGGGCATCACAACCGTAAACGCCATCGATTACACTGCCGGCGGGGGGACAACCCCGATCGTGAGCAGAATGTTGGCATAAATGCGCTGTTCACCCGTCGCAATGACGAGCGACACATCCGAACCGCGCGCCATGTCATAGAACTCGAACCGACCGAGCTTTTGCAGTTCCGTGTCCGGCAGCAGCCTGCGGAATTCGCTGAAGATCGGTTGATCCGAGCCATCAGCCGGGGTCATAACATGCGCTGCTTCAATCGGGATGGCGGTTATCAGCCCTTCAAGAACCTGTGTCACCGTCAGAATGCCGGGCATGAAGTTGAGGTAGACGCGTTCCGCCGCCGGGTTCGCGCGCGTGATAAACGGGTAGTTGCCATCGGCGATGAGGATGCCGCTGCCATGACCGGACGCGCCGAGGATTTGTAGAATGGTAGGGTGCAATAACTGCGATTTCAGCATGATCTGTCTCTCAGGAAATGGGAAGTATAGAGGTAATCGTTACCACATAACGATTATTAGGGTGATCACAGATGACTGTCAAGAAGGTGAATGCCATCCACGGGAGTGCAGGTTCGTGCACTCCCGGAATTGACATTAGCCAATCTGTACCGATCCGCACAGGTGGACGTGCAGGCCAAGGGCATCGAACATAGCCGCTTTGGCCGCCAGTGCTTTGTCCGCTTCGGCAGCGGACGGCGCGTAGACCACGTTCAGGTGATTCGCCTTATGACGACCCATCATCTGATCGCGATTCACACCGTGCAGCACCGCATGCATAATCGGCCACTGCGGCGTCGTCAGGCTCCAGCGACGTTCGGTTTCTGCGCTTGGCAGCTCGATGACGGTCGCGCGCCCGAGGTCGACGTGCAGTTCATTGTCCATAGTGTAGACGCGGCTCCAGACGATCTCACCGGGCTTGCTGATGCCCTTGAGCGTGCCACCGCCCAACCGGAAATACATCCCCGGCTGGCGTTCGCTGGATGCGCCTGCATAGCCGCCGATGAAGTGCGAGGCCGGGGCCGCGCCGGAGATCAGGAATACCCACACGTATTGATCGCCAACGGGATCACCCCAGCGTAGGTCGTGCAGCGTGGTCGAGGGATCGTAGCCCATGGCCGTCCACACGCGGTTGGTCACCAGCGCGTCGAGGCCTGCACCTTCGTCGACTTCATTGAAGTGGGGGAGGGCTAGACCGGCATACAGTTCCGCGCCCGTTTTCGCATGGTACACGGGCGGGCGATCCGGGTTGTTGAGCAGACCTTCGACCAGATCGGAGGCCGGGGTCAGGTCTTTCAGACCCTGCTGGTACTGGATGCCGATCGCATCACAGCCGAAGTCGTCGGCGATGCGGACGGCGGCAATATACATCTTGCACTGTTCGAGGAGTTGCGCGTCGGTTAGTTCGGTTTCTTCGTTCGTCCCAGTGACGAACTTCAAGCCGCGCGCATCCAACCAAGCGCGGATTTTCTGTGCTTCGGCGTCGCTAACGAGACGCATGCCCGCCACGAGCGCTGATTGGCTGAGGCGTTCCTTATATACGCCGGTGGGGTTGAGCAGTTCATCGTCGATGATGGCGTTGTACATCCCCATACAACCTTCATCGAAAATACCGATGATGGCCTTTTCATGCTGGAGTTGTTCCGCCAGCTTGCGGCCGAGTTCGGCTTCGGCGGCGGGCAGCGCGGCGGTGTTCAGGTCGCGCACATGGCTAGCATCATGCTGGATCGTGCCGGTCGTCAACCACTGACGAATGCCATTGAGGAAATACGTGTCGGTGAAGTCTTCACTCCACAGCGTACTGTATTTGATCCCGGCTTTAGTCAGCGAGCCGTTGAGGTTGAGCATGCCGACCAGACCGGGAAACTGTCCGCTCCAGTTGGCGATGGTGAGGATCGGGCCGCGGTGACTGCGCAGACCTGCCAGCACGTGATGGCTGTACTGCCATACGGATTCTGCGACGACCAACCGCGCATTCGGATCGATGGTTTTGAAGACATCCATCCCCATACGTTGGCTGCTGATGAAGCCATGCTTCTCCACGGGATCATAGGCGTGCGCGCGCTTCAGCGTGATGCCTTCACGGGCGAAGGCCGCGGTCACTGCGGCTTCCATCGCCTGCTGAGCATCCCACGTCACCTGATTCGCGGACAAACGCAAATCGCCGCTGGCGATCAGAACGGCTTCATTTTCACCAACTGGAACAAATTGGCTGATTTCTGGGAACTGATATGCCATAAAAAGCGTCTCCTTTAAAGTAAGCTCCCTTTAGCATCGCTGATTGTAACGCTTTTGCATTCCAATCAGCAGGATTAATGCGAGAATCGTGTAGTGATTTCCTTCATATCGCGAATCGGGGGGTGCTGGGCCGTTGCAGTCGATTTGGCGGCAGCCAGAGCGGTTCTGGCCAGTGCAGAATGTGAAAATTGGAGCAAATAATCAAATGAGGGAGAGTGAGCCTTGACGCACGGTTTGCTTCCGGTATAATTCTCGAACTTCTGACTTCTGGATGCGCGGGCTTAAGGGCCTGCAGACCCCATTCATCCAATAACAACCTTAACAGTGCATACCCGGTATCTATGGCGGTATCCGTATCATAGAGCCGTATTTTTTTGTGCGTGGCGTGTCGATACGTTCGAGCGTTAGGCCGGAAAATTGGGCTTGACTGTGAGTGAAGTTAGAGTATAATTCTCAAATCAGTAAGCGACTTGCAAATAAGTCGCCGAAAGCACCTTAACAACAGAAAAGTGCGACAGAAAGAGTCAAACACTGACGGAGAGTTTGATCCTGGCTCAGGATGAACGCTGGCGGCGTG
>CALKIA010000117.1 GCA_937988705.1 uncultured Chloroflexota bacterium
CAGTTATTCAAATGTTGAAGTTGAGACATCTTTCATAACGCTGGCGTTTGCCAATTAGATTTCCGACTCATCAACCTCTCATGATTCATCCAAATCCGCCCCGAGGTGCGAATACTCAATAGGGTGGGTTTTGTTCCGCCTTCAGCCCGGGTTGTTCATAGGAAAGCGCACACGTGCGCTTCATCATTTGTAGAGACGCGATAATGCAGTTTAAGAAAAGATCACGGATTACCCCTCACCCCAACCCCTCTCCCACGCCTGCGGGGAGAGGGGGACGTGGCGCGGGAGGTTGGCTCCCCTCCCTGAATTCGGGAGTGGTCAGAAAAACTGTTGCGCGGACAGACTGAACTCAGCGCGCCTTCCCGGTAGTTGTGAGCGAAACCCGCCGCCCCGTGAATAATCCCATGCGCGCTCAAAGTTTGGTATAATACAGTCCTTGTTATCAGCGAGAAACTAACGAGACTGTGGACGTTCAACACCTTATTGAGCAAGCGTGTGCCGCCGCCAAATTGGCGTATATCCCCTACTCGAATTATCCGGTTGGGGCGGCGCTGCTGTCGACTGACGGCACGGTATACACGGGCTGCAACGTCGAAAATGCCTCGTTCCCGGTGACCATTTGCGCGGAACGGGTCGCGCTGGTCAAGGCCGTGAGCGAAGGTGTGCGCGAATTCAGCGCCATCGCCGTCGTCACGCGCAACGCCGGATCGCCGTGCGGCATGTGCCGCCAGATGCTGTATGAATTTGCCCCGCAGCTGCGCGTCATCATTGCCGACATGGACGGCAACGTCGTGTTCGATGATGCGCTGGCCAAACTCCTCCCGCTCGGTTTCAGCCCGAACCACCTGGATCATGCCGCGTCCTGAACGCTCGTATCGCACGCCTGCGATCATCCTCAAACGCTTCGATTTGGGCGAAGCCGACCGCCTACTGACGATTCTCACGCCGCAATACGGCAAGCTGGAAGCGGTCGCAAAAGGTGCGCGCAAGCTCACCAGCCACAAGACCGGACACGTCGAACTGTTCACGCGCGCTGACATGCTGCTCAACCGTGGGCGGGATCTTGACGTGGTGAATCAGTGCGAAATGACCGCCGCTTATCTCCCCTTGCGCGAAGACCTGATGCGCGGCGCGTATGCCAATTACTGTGGCGAACTGCTGGATCGCTTCACGTCGTCGGGCGAAGATGACGGCGCGCCGCGTCTGTTCAAGCTGTTGGATGAGACGCTCGGCCGCCTGTGCGCTGAACCCGATCCACGGTTAGCCGTGCGCTACTATGAGCTGCACCTGCTGGATATCGTCGGCTACCGCCCGGAACTCGCGCGCTGTGTGATCGGCGGGGAGACAATTCAGGCGGAGGATCAGTATTTCAGCAATGCCGAAGGCGGGGTCGTGTGCCCCAAAGACGCTGTGCGCGGCACGGCCACCACGCAGATTTCCATGCGCACGCTCAAAGTGATGCGCCACATGCAGCGCAGTGCCTATCCGCAGGCGCTGGTCGTGCCGCCCGATCTCCATGAGGAAGTCGAGCGCGTGCAGCAGGGTTACATCACCTATTTGTTGGAACGCCGGTTGAAGAGTGTGGATTTTATTCGAAGGGTGCGGTAGTGCAGTTACCCCTGACATTAGAGCGATTCGTCTACGGCGACGATGGTCTGATCACGAGCGCCAACCTCGCCCCCGGCGATGCTGAATTGTGGCGCACCGCGGTTTCACTGCAACCCTCGGAAAACGGTGCGCGGGCGTACGGCCTGTTCGCCATCCCGCACGATCAGTTTCTGATGACGTGCGTGTATGGGGCCGATGGCAGCAGCATTTATGAATATGTCGATGTGCCGCGCACTATGCTGCTCGCGCTGGCCGGCAACCTCGCGCCGCTCATCAGCCTGTTCGAAGTGCCTGCCCCGCGTGACCGGGACGTGCTGCCGCCCATCCGCATGCCGCAGTTGAGCACCTGGTCAGCGCGTGACCGCCGTGTGTACCTTGATAAACTGTTTCACGATGCCGCCCGCGACGATTTCCGGCGCTTGATGAGCTGGCTGGGCGCGGCGCTCCACGATCGCGGCCTGATGATTGCCGATTACCCCGGCGACACAGCGGCGCGCTTGGCCTTCATCAAGGGGATGCTGGCGCTGCTGCCCACCAGTGTCCGCCCGGATATGACCTTTTCGACGCAGCGGCACGACAAAATCCCAACGCCCGCCCGCGTAGTCTTCGCCAAGCGCGGCATCACGACGATGCGCTGGATTTCCGACTGGGCCGACCGTACGATCCCCGGCGAGGAAGTCTTTCACCACCCGTATGTTAAACGTCTGCTCTCGCTGTGGACGGGCGATATCGGCGCGTTGATCACCGCCATTGACCAGATGGACGCCTTCGAATTGCAGATTACGGATCGCAGCTTACAGGCGACGTTGGCGGCTGCCGCCCAGAGGCACGAACTCGACGCGCGCATTCAGTCGGGCGATAAGCTGCCTGTCGAAGCCTTAAAGACTGTGCTGCGCGATGTGCCGCCCGACGGCGATCTGCGCCGCGCCTACGCCGATCAATTGATGCGTTACGCCATCGAACAACGGGACGTCGACGCGGCGTTGATGGTTACGCGGCTCATGGACATCGATCCCGTGCTCGATGACCAGCTCTCCACCCGGCTCAACCGGGAACTCGCCTTACAGCCAGACGCGATCTATGCGTTTGTGCGCGCCCGTGTGGCCGCTGAACCCGAAGATCGCTGGCGTTTCCGCCTGAAAGCGGCGGCGCTGGCCTCGCTGCGCGTCGCCATCCTTGACGGCGACGCCGAAACAGTCGCCAACTGGCTCAAGCTGATTGCCCGTGAACCGGTCAGCTATGGTTTGATCGAAGTGCTGCACAACGGCATCCTCGCAGCGCAGGAACGCGCGCGGCACGATCCCGATCTGGCGAAGGCGTTGGTCACACTGGCCATCCGGCGCGATGCCGCCGCCTTGGAAATGCTGCTCAAGGATGAAGATCTGCTCAAGGCGCTGCCCGATACGCTCGGGCGCACGCTGCGCGACGCCGAAGGCGATCCGCTGGCGGTCTTGCAGCAGTACGGCGCCGAAACGTTCGTCGTGGTGCTGGCGCGCGCCGCCCTCGCCAAACATGGAGAGATGTTCACCCCCTCGGTCATCGAGCAAATCTGGAAATACTTTGTGGGCAGCATCGCCTGCAACGTCCCGTCCGCCTACCAGCCCGACCGCGTGATCCTCGCGCTAACCGATCAGCAGCCCGTGTGGCTGAATATGGCGGCGCTGGAAACCCTGCTCACACTGGCGCTGCGCGATCAACGCGACGATGTCTTTTTCAAACTCATCCGCCAGCCGATCAAGATCAGCCCGGACACACTGTGGCGCTTGGTCGGCAGCGCCGCCGATGCGCGCGATGAAGCGATCACCCGCGCCTCGCTGCGCCGCCTGATGCTCGAACTCGAATCGATTGAAGATGAAGACGACCTAGTCGACGCCATCAACGATGTGTTCAATCTGCTGACGTGGAGCGCCCCGGCGCGGCAGCAGGTGGTCGCCTGGTGGCGAGATTTCACCCGTGAACAGCCACCCGCGCGCTTAGGTCGTCTCGACAAAGCGCTGGTCGAGCGCATGGGCGAAGGCACCAAGCGCCCCTTGGATGATCTGCGCGAGATCCTTGGCGCGGTCATCTCCTTCCGGCGCATGCTCGGCAAACGGTCGCTGAGCGAGTTTGCCGAAGATATCCGCACGGCGTATGACGTTTTGCAGGCCCTCTCGGAGTCGTTCGACCCCTCGCCCCGCCGCCAGATCAGCTTTGACGCGCAGACCATCCGCGCCGAAATCGACGACCGCGCGGCCGATCTGCCGCTGGACGAACGCCAACTCCTTGCCAATCACTTCAAGGAACTGGCGGCGGTCATCAGCGAGATGGCGGAGTATCGCAGCAAAGCGGGCTTGATTCGGCGCGGCGAAGACGTGGATCGCCAGCTCATGACCGGTGAACAGGAACCGCACGGCGCGGTCGATGCGCTGAAGTGGATGTCCGGCTACCTCAGTGGCACGCAGCACGAACGCGACGACGACACCGACGAGTGACTACACCCGGCGCCAACCAACAGGCACCACTGAGTTACCCCTTGCGATCGATCATCTGTAGGGACGAGGTAGGCCGGCAGCTCAATAGAACAGCGTGGAGTGGAATTTTCGGATCGATTTTGGCGGTTTGTGGACGAGGCCTGCCGCGTCCCTACGAGAAAAACCATCTTTCGTAGGGACGCGATTTAGCGCGTCCGCCGTCTCCAAATGGATTTCACGCTGTTCTACGCACTTACCGGCCTGTCTTGTCCGCTGTAAACGGACAGCGCCTGCGCTGTCCCTACTCCGTTAAATCGCTAAATTACCTAAGCCACAAACCGAATGTTAGCCAAAGGACGAGGCATGCCTCGTCCCTACAAACCGCCGCTTTCGTAGGGACGAGATATATCTCGTCCTGTTTTGGAGTCTTTCGGACACTGGCTTAGGTGAGGGACATAAAGTGCGCTTCGTTGTTTACGACTGCCAATTCTGCTTCATCAGGCGATGTCCGGTGAACTCGGCGTAGCGGCTCACCGCGTAGATCAGCCGTTCGCGCCATGACGGGACGATCAGGAAGCGGCGTGCGGCGATCCCATGCACAATTGCCTTCGCCATCGCGTCCGGTTCATGCTGCGTGACGAAGATCGACTTCTGGTTGATGAAGCTGGCGTCTTTGTTTTCACCGCCGATCATCGGCGTCTTGACAAAGTGCGGACAGAACACGCCGACATGTACGCCCGCGTCTTCCAGCTCGATGCGCAGCGCCTGCCCGAAGCTCAGCACACCCGCTTTGCTCGCAGCATACGCCGCGAATTCCGGCGTGCCGTGGAAGGCCGCGACTGAGCCAAACAGCACCAGCGACCCGCGCGTCGCTTTGAGGTGCGGAATCAGAGCCTGCGCGACGATCGCCGAGCCGCCCAGGTTGACCGCGATGACCTGCGCCTGACTCGCGCCGTCCAGCGTTTCGACCAACCCCGTCTTCATGATGCCCGCTGCATGCAGCACCCCATCGATTTTGCCGAACGCCGCCAGTGTGGCCGTGAGCGCAGCGGCCACGCTCTCCGGTTCGGTCACATTGACGACGCAGCCCACCCCGTCAAGCTCCGCCGCCCGGTCGTTCACGGACGGATTCATATCCCACAGGGCGACGGTCGCGCCCAAGCTGTGCAGCAGGCGCGCGGACGCCAGCCCCATGCCGCTGCCCGCGCCCGTGATGATCCAGTGTTTGCCCGAAAACGATCCCATCGCTGCCCCCTGTACGCTCTGAAACAAACTTATGTAGGAGTATAACGCCGGGTACAAATGACATATGAAAAGCGTGAAAGTCAGCGCGTGCGTGCAACGAATGTGCCAATGGTTGCGTATACAGTAATTGTGGTGCGAACACTTTGATAGGCACACTCTCAAGGAGAGAATCACATGCGTAAAGGGTTGTTAATCGTTCTGCTGGCGCTATTGACCGTGAGCGGTGCAGCGTTGGCACAGGACACCCCGCCCGTGTTTTGTGGCGATTTGAGCGCAGCAGACTGCGCGATTCTGGAACAATCGCAAACGGCGATGATGGGTTTGACGGCGGCGTCCACCGAATTCAGCGTCGACCTGCAGATTGAAGCTGAGGGCAACACTATCCCGATCAGCCTGACGGGCAGTGCGACATTCTCCGGCGCAGAGCGCATGGATCACGAGCTCGATCTCGGCGACATGACCGAAATGCCCGACATCACCCCGATGTTGGACGCCTTCCGCGGCTTCAATGCGGACCTCAATCTGACACTGACGGTCCCCGAAGACGTGGCCGAGGACATGCCGACGAACACCGTGACGCTGGAACTGCGTTTGGTGGATGGCGTGGGCTACATCAACTTTGACCAACTGCAGGCCTTCATGGAAGATGCTGACCTGTCGGGTTGGGGTGGTCTGGACATCGCCAGCTTGATCGAGGCGCTGGCCAAAGAAATCACCCCGGAAATGCTGTCCCAGTTTGGGGATATGGCCGAGATGAGCAACGTCGATCCCGCTATGATGGAACAGATGCAGCAGTTCAGCGATCCCGCCTTCATCGGGCAATACGTTTCGATCACCCGCACCGACGATGGTTCGGGCGCGACCGCGACCTTTGCAACCACCGTCGATTTCGCCGGCATGCTGAAAGACCCGGCCATGCAGGACATGATCCGCGAACAGATGCGCGCTCAGGCCGAACAGCAGGGCGAGCGCATGACCGAGTCCGAAGAAACAATGGCGTTGGGCATGGTCGGTATGGTGTTTGAAGACACGAATATGATCATGACTGAGGAAATCGACACGGCGACCGGTTTGGTTGCCAGCGTGAGCTTCAGCATGGCCATGGATATGAGCAATTTGGCTGAGATGGACGACAATGCGTCTGGCCCGGTCATGTTCTCGATGGATGCTTCGGTCACCTACAGCTACGATGATGTCCCGACGATTGCCGCGCCGGATGATGCGAGCATGCTGCCCTACGAAATGCTGATCGGCATGCTGATCGGCATGAACATGCAGCAGCAGTCCTAAGTCGTTCAACCTCCCCCCATGTTTTTCAAGTCCCCTCTCCCCACGGAGAGGGGACTTAGGGGCAGGCCGAAAACCATTCAGCCTCCATTTCGCCCTCACTTCGATCCGGCCACTTTGGCCAGCGGGTGAGGTTTTTCTTTGCCCCGCACATGAGAAAATCCAAAGACTCGCCTCTTAATTACACCAGAAATAACGACTCCTGCGCGTATAATGAACCCGCTTGTAAGTTCATGGAGTGAAAAAGCTATGCGTAAAGGGTTGCTTCTGGTTTTGCTGCTGCTCATGGTGGTGAGTGGTACAGCGCTCGCGCAAACGACCACGGGCGAAGTGTACTGTGGCACTTTAAGCGCCGATGACTGTGCGCTGCTCGAACAATCACACACGACCCGGCAAAATCTGACGGCGGCAGCATTTAACCTGTTCGTGGACATTCAGGCCGAGTCCGACGGGCAGGCTATGCCGATCAGTCTGGTGGGCACCGGCGCGTATTCGGGCCTCAGCCCGATGAGTTCGGACAGCGCCACCAGCACGGACGATGCGCTCGCGGCGCTCCGCACCTTCAACGCCGAACTGATGCTCACCGCGACGATCCCGCAGGACTTGTCGGACGCTTCGAATGCCCTCAACACCATCACACTGGAGCTGCGCCTTGTGGATGGCGTGGGCTACATCAACTTTGACCCGCTGCAACCGCTCATCAACGATCCGGAGTTCACGGGTTGGGGCGGCCTCGACCTCACCGGCTTGGTCGGCGCGCTGGTGGAGCAAAATCCCGATTTCATCGCTGAACTCGGCTCGATGGCGGCGGGCAGCGGCGTTGACCCCGCCATGTTGTCGAACATTGATCAGAAGGTGGTCGAACAGTACCTGACGATTACGCGCACGGACGATGGCGCTGGTTCGACCGCCACCTTCGAGACGACGGTCGATTTCGCCGGACTGCTGGCCGATCCCGCGTTTCACGACATGATGGAGCAGCAGTTCGCATCCAGCGGGCAGGACATGAGCGCAGCGGATCGTCAAGAAGCGCTGGATCAGATGAGCACTGCGTTCGAGAACGCCACCCTGCTCATCCGGCAGGAAATCGACACGGCGAGCGGCAATGCGGCGAGCCTGTCGGTGGAGTTCGATATCGACGCGAGCAATGTCGCGGCTAACGACAACAGTGGCGACACAATGAGCGGCAGTGTGGCCGTGACCGCCATGATCAACTACGACTATGAGAACGTCCCGACGATCACCGCGCCGGAGAACGCCAGCGTTATGCCCTATCAGCAGTTGCTCGGCATGCTGGGCGGTATGCTCGGCGGCATGGGTGACGACCTCGGTGGCAGCGCGGGCGACATATCGGCCGGTGGCAGCATGGGCGAAACTACGCCCACACCAACTCCCGAAGCCACCGCCGCAGGCTAAGAACACCCCTCCCCGAATTCAGGGAGGATAGACAGCAAAATCTGCATTTCTTCCCTCTCCTCGTCTGCCTGGGAGAGGGAATTTAGATAACGTGAGTTATAGATAACGCTTCTCTCACCCCTCCCCGAATTCAGGGAGAGTAGACAGCAAAAGCACTGTTTATCTCCCCTCTCCCCGCTTGCGTGGGAGAGGGGTTGGGGGTGAGGGGGACACGCGAAGAGGCTTATCCATTACTGACGTTAGATATGAAGTTATCCCCCTGATTAAACTCATACTGCGGATCGGGCACACCCGCTATACTAGGGCGACTACTCTGATCACGAGGTGAGCGCCGTATGATCCGCTATATGCTGATGCTTCTCCTGTTGTTCACTGCCGCCTGCGGATCACCTGCGCCGCAGTCCCTCCTGCCGACGATTGTTCTGCTGCCTGCGCTCACGGCGACGCCCACCGACACCCCGACCGAAACGGCCACGGCGACGCCGTTGCCCAGCGCAACGCCCACGCTCACCGCGACGCCCAGCCCGTCGCTGACGCTCACACCGAGTCAGTCACCAACACCCAGCTTCACCCCCACTGAGACACCGACGCCCACACCCGTCTACGCGCATCTGGGAACGCTCATCGGCGCACTGGACACAACTACGAGCGCGGAATTTGTCTCCGGATTCGAACGCCACATTTATACAGTGGACGGCACCGCAGGCGAGTGGATCACGCTGGCACTGAATAGTGACAATCCCGCCGTCGATCCGGTGGTCACCCTCTATGATCCGCTCGGCCAGCCGCTGGCCATGGATGATGAGAGCGGCGGTAATCGTGCGGCTTTGCTGCGCGGCGTGCGGCTGCCCGTCGCTGGTGTGTATCTGGTGCAGGCGGTGGGCGGTGGCTACGGTCCCTATACCCTCAGCCTGACGCGCTCCGCGACCGCGCCCGTCCGCCCGTCGATTCTGGCCGCGCCGACATCCATCCCGTCCATCGGATCGGTGACGCCCGCCCCGGCCAGCGACCGTCTGCTCCGCGATCATGTCCCGGTCACAGCGGTGCTGGAACCGCGCGGCATGGCGCGTTATTTCATCGACGCCCAAATTGGTGATTTCCTCACCATCGCCGCGCGCTCGATCTCGCCCTCGGCGAATCTGCGTTTGGAGGTCTTCAATCCAGCAGGCGAACTTATGATCAGCCTGAACGCAAACGAATCTGCCGCCTTTGGCGATGTGCTCATCCCCGTGCTCGGCGTGATCGAAGCGGGGCAATACGCGATCATCCTGCGTGATGATGCGCGCATTGGCGGTGCCTACACCCTCAGCTATGGGACGGGCAGCTCGCACAGCGACACCTTACGCGGGGCTGTGCCCGCTGCTACTCCGGTGCGCGGCAGCGTCGAGCGGCGCGGCCTGCGCGATGTGTGGACGGCTTACTGGGTGCAGGGCGATCATGTCGCAGTCGATGTGCTGGTCGATAACGCCAATTTTGCCGCCTCCTACCAGTTGATCGCGCCGGATGGCACACTGGTCGCCGCCAGCGTCACTACACCGGATGGCGCACCGCTGATCAACATCCCGATTCCCGCTAGCGGCCTGTATCAGATTCGCGTCGAAGGGACGTTGGCGCGCACCTATGGCAGCTACACGCTCAGTTGGCGCTATCTCCAAACTGGCCCCACGCCCACCCCAATTCCCGGCCTCGTCCCCGTGATGAGCGTCGAAGATACGGTGCTGGCGCGCACGAGCCCCATGTATCCGTTTCAGGGTCGCGCGGGCGATCATGTGCGCATTCGCGTGCTCGGCGTGGATGGCTTCGATCCGCTGGCGCTGCTGCGCGCCCCGGATGGCGCGAGTCTCGTCGGGTCGGATGATGTCGATGGGCTGAATCCGATCATCGATGTGGTGCTGTCCAGCGATGGCACGTATTTCGTGGAGATCGGCGGCTATGGCGGCACCGGCGGCACAATGCAGTTGATCATCGAACGGTGGGAGTAACGAACTTCATCCCCTCTGTGTCGCGCCAGCGGGCTGGAGGGGTAACAAACGACAAGGTGTAGGGACGCGCAGAAGCGCGTCCGGACGACCAAAAGGCACAGGGTGGAATGGCGCACCTGTTGTCTCCTCTCCCTGAATTCGAGGAGGCGAGGGGGTCGGAGACTTGACGCGATTTATCGCGTCCCTGCGGTGACCAGCTTACTCCCTTATGCCTGCTCCAATTCACCACCTTCGTCGGCCATTTTGTCTGACTAAATAGGTTGTCTTGCTCTCTCAAATCAGCTATAGTGAACTTGGTGAATATTCTTCATAAGGTTAGGAGTTTAGCGAGATGGTGCCAAGAGCTTTGCGTTTCTTACTCGTGCTGGCGGTGATCGCCGCGTTCGTCGTGCCGGTGGCAGCACAGGATGCCACTCCCGAGCCTGTTCAACCCGTTGAGATGGGTGCGGAACCGTTGTGCGACGCTCCGACCGGGCTGTCCGGTTCGATCAATATTGGTGTGGAATTCGCGCTGTCCGGCGCAGTGTCGGTCTATGGGCTGCCGCAGCGCGACGCTGTGCAGTTGGCCGTTGATCAGATCAACGCGGCGGGCTACGTGGGTGAAGGCGTGACGCTGATGCCAATTTTCGAAGACTCGGCGGGGGATCGTGAACAAGCCATCTCCGCCATGACGCGCCTGATGGATCAGGGTGTGGTCGCGGTCATCGGCCCGACGCTCTCCTCAGAAATGACGGCCGCCGGCCCCGTGGCACAAGAAGCGGGCGTGCTGGTACTTGGCGTCAGCAACACGGCGACTGGCCTGAAAGATGTCATTGGCGATTTCTACTTCCGCGCCAGCCTCCCCGAAGCGGCAGTGATCCCCGGGACGATCGCGCAGGCGACCGAAGCCCTCGGCCTGACCCGCGTCGGCCTGCTGTACGGCAACGACAATGAATTCACCGTCAGCGGTTATGAAGTCTTCGCGCAGGCCATCGCCGATAACGGCGTGGAAATCGTCGGCGAAGAAACCTTCGCGACGGGCGATGTCGACTTCAACGCGCAGTTGACGAACCTCATCAATCAAGAACCAGACGCGCTGGTCGTGTCGGCGCTGGCCGCGGAAGCCACGCAGATCATTCTGCAAGCGCGCGCGCTCGGCTACACGGGCACGATCATCGGCGGCAACGGCTTCAACTCGCCCGCCGTCCTCAACCAGACGGGTGCGGACTCCAATGGCCTGATCGTCGGCGGCGCGTGGAATTACTTCAATCCGAATCCTTCGCCGGAAAGCGTCGCCTTTGTGAACGCTTTCGAGGCTGCCTACGGCTATCAGCCGGATCAATTCGCAGCGCAGGCGTACACTGGCGCATGGTTGATCGCGACGGCGATCCGTTGCTCCGGGTCGACCGACTCGGCGGTGATCCGCGACACACTCGGCACTGTCGCCG
>CALKIA010000118.1 GCA_937988705.1 uncultured Chloroflexota bacterium
CCCCTACAGACCCCATACCATCCGTTTAGAACCACGAACTAGCACCAATGGTTAGTAGAGGGGTTTGGGCTGAGGTTTACCGCTGTCTACGCCTCTAGCGCGGCCATCAACGCGGCGACCGATCCTAACCGGTCGCCCAACTGCGCCGGGATGATGCGGCAGACGTTCGCCGCGAGCGGCAGCGCCTCCGCGCGGACGACCTGGCGCGCCGGTTCGAGCAGCAGATTGCCAAGCACCGCGCCGAGCGTCCCGACGATCACCAGCTGCGGATTCAACACATCGACCAGCACGGCAATGCCGCGACCGAGCCACTCACCCATTTCCTCTACCAATGCGACCGCATCAGCCTCACCCCTCAGCGCGGCAGTGATCACCGCGCGCGGCGTCGGCCAACGACCGGGAAAGCGCGCTCCGGCCAAATTGACCAGTCCCGCGCCGCTGCACACGGCCTCCCACGAGCCAACTTTGCCGTAGGCTTTCAGACCGTGATCCGCGATTTTGATGTGCCCCACCTCCCCGGCGAGATCATTCGATCCGCGATAAATCCGCCCATTGAGGATCAAGCCCGCGCCGAGTCCCGTCCCCATCGTCAGGAAGATCAGGTTGTGCGCGCCCGCATCCCGGCCCGCGCCGAAACGCCATTCGGCCAACGCCCCGGCGTTCCCGTCGTGCTCAATGTAGACCGGCCAACCGAAGTGTTCGCTCAAGCGCGCCTTGAGCGGCACGTTGTCCCACAGCGGCAGGTTCGGCGGCGCGAGGATGATGCCCTGCTCGATGTGCAGCGGCCCACCAATCGACACGCTGATCGTGCTTGGCTGATGCTGCGACCGCGCGATCAGCCGCATGGCGAGGTCAACCATGCGCGTAAGGGCCTGTTCAAACGGCACATCCGCGCCATTGATCACACTTTCATGCTGATAGATGGTGCCCGTCCGGTCACCCTCGACGACGCCGATCTTGCTGCCACCAATGTCGAACCCGATGATTGTTTCCAGCATCGCCACTCCCTCACCGACCCCATGAGTCATCCAATCTAAACCAATTGATACCTCAATTGATGTTCCAAAGCACACTTCCGGAGAACGCCCCACGCTCCGATCTGGTGTTTGCAATCGGCGGTCGAGAATTTCAAAGCGTAGATCAATCGTAGGATAAATCTTACGTTTTCATGTGCAACTTGTTAGGTATGATCATGACAATGTTATCATTTGGCTGTTGGCATTCTCACTCATCATCCCAGACGTGCCGCCTATGTCTTGCGAGAGATTGAATGACGACCTTACTCCGTTCTGAATATCCCCGCCCGCAGTTTGCCCGCCGTGAGTGGTTGAACCTGAACGGCACTTGGGATTTTGAATATGATGACCGCGATCTCGGCCTGAAAGAAACGTGGTATAAGTCAAACCGCGCCTTCAGCCAGCAGATCGTCGTCCCCTTCCCGTTTCAAAGCGAACTCAGCGGTATCAATGACCCGACTTTTCATGATGTGGTCTGGTACCGCCGCTCCTTCGAACTCCCCGGTGATTGGCAAACCAAACGCGTGCTGCTGCACTTCGGCGCGGTCGATTACCGTGCGACCGTGTGGCTCAACGGCGAATTTGTCAGAGAGCACGAAGGCGGGAACACACCATTTTACGCCGAAATCAATGCGCGGCCCGGTTGGAACACGCTCGTCCTGCGCGTCGAAGACCAGTCGACCGATCTCGAACAACCCCGTGGCAAACAGTTCTGGAAAGCTCCGTCGGAGAGCATCTTCTACACGCGGACGACGGGCATCTGGCAAACTGTCTGGCTGGAACCAGTTGAGTCGGCGTACATTGAGCGCGTCCACATGACGCCGAACATCGACGATCTGGAACTCAAGCTGGAGTATCGCATCGCTCACCCCGAAGCCAGTCAGGAACTGGAAGTTGACATCCGCTATCATGGGCGCATCATGGCGCGCGAAACCCTGCAAGTTCAGACCATGCCCTACCGCGCGTCGTGTGTCATCACCCTGCCAGAACTGCACCTGTGGAGTCCCGAACAACCCAACCTGTATGACGTCACCTTGCGCCTTAAAGACGGCGACCGCGCCTTGGATGAAGTCGAGAGCTATTTCGGCATGCGCAAAGTCTCGACAGACGCCGGACAATTCCTGCTCAACAACGCGCCGTACTATCAGAAGCTGGTGCTTGATCAGGGGTATTTCCCGGACAGCCTGCTGGCCGCGCCCAGCGATGACGCGCTGCGGCAGGATGTCGAACTCACGAAGGCGATGGGGTTCAATGGGGTACGCAAGCATCAAAAGGTCGAAGACCCCCGCTATCTATACTGGGCAGATCAACTGGGTCTGCTGGTGTGGGGTGAGATGGCCAACTGCCATACCTTCGGCGACACCGCCATCCAGCGCCTCACTGCCGAATGGCAGGAGGTGATTGACCGGGATTACAACCACCCCTCAATTGTGGTGTGGGTGCCCCTCAACGAAAGTTGGGGTGTGCCGCATTTGGTCACCGACAAGCGCCAGCCCGATCACGCGAACGCGCTGGTTTACCTCACACGCTCGCTCGATCCGACCCGGCTTGTCGTGTCAAATGATGGTTGGGAACACACCGTCAGCGACCTATGCACCATCCACGACTACACTGCGAATGACGCCATTGCGCGGCGCTATAAGACAGCCACCCGCGCGGTGGCGTCCAAACCTGCCAACCGCCGCATCTACCTACCCGGTTACACCTATCACGGCGAGCCGATCATCCTGTCAGAGTTTGGTGGCATCGCCTTTAAGCAGAGCGCGTGGGATGGCTGGGGCTACTCTTCTGTCGAAGACGCGGACGAATTCACCCGCTGCTACCGCGAAGTCATGGAACTGGTGCTGTCACTGCCGGTGATCAATGGCTACTGCTACACACAGTTCTGCGATGTGGAGCAAGAAATCAACGGGCTGCTGACCTATGACCGCCGTCCGAAAATCGACATCGAACTCATCCGCGCAATTAATCAGGCGTGGCAACCGGTGGAGACGAGCGCTCAAAGGGTGTGAAATGCAGCGCTAGTCGTCAAAACAGCGAATCAAAAAACGTCGGGGCATGCCCCGACGTTTTCATAACACAGACGAATTACCCGCCGATGGCGAAGGTAATTTGCACCTGCACGCCGACGCTGAGCTGACCGCCCTCAACGGGCTGGAGCGCTGCCGCTTCCATCATGCCGCCCCCGCCCATGCCGTTATACATAAGCGGGATGCCGCTGTTGATGATTTCCTCGATGATGATCGGCTCACCCACGCTCAGGTCGAGTGCGCTCGCTAGTTGGTCCGCCCGCGACCGGGCATTTTCGACAGCCTGTACGCGGGCCGTCTGTTCCAGCGTCGCGGTATCGGCAATGCCGAACGTCAGGTTATAGATGGTGTTCACCCCGGCATTCACGCCCGCGCTGATCACCTGCTCGACAGTGGTGATATCGCGCACGGTCAAACGCACGGTGTTGCGCACGCGATAGACGCGCGAGGAGATCGAACCCGACTGATCGTAGCGATCTTCGGGATAGATGTTGACCCCGGTCGTTTGAATATCCGCCCGGTCAATTCCGAGTTCCAGCAGCGCGGCGATCACGTCGTTCATGGTATCGGCCGTTGAGGCGAAAGCTTGCGCCAAATCTTCTTCCACCAGTTCTACGCCCAGTTCGATGTAGGCGACATTCGGCTCACCATACGCAGTGCCAAAGCCGCTCACCGTGATCGTATTTTGTGGATAGACGGGGCTAATCTGTTGGGCGGAAGCCGCACCGATTCCCAGCGTCATCAATGCCAGCGCCGCCAGCACCAGAACCATACGTTTCAGCATTTGTTCACTCCTTAGATACATATTGTCACTCTCTGCTCTCAAGATCCAAGTTAATGGATAACGCTGCTCTCAGCCCACCCCCGACCCCTCCCCAAATTCGGGGAGGAGAGCCAGCAAAAGCTTTTTTCGCCCCTCTCCGCGCTTGCGGGGGAGAGAGTTTGGGGGTGTGGGATACGCGCAAAGGGCGCTTATCCATAACTGACACTCTTTAAGACGATGAAACGGCCGCGAAAGTTCCATCACTATACCATACATTTCAATACGCATTACCAACACCTTCACTACGCACAAAAAAAGAGGCTGGCACGTTCCCAGCCTCCCATCTATTCTCAAAAAAGTCTATTTGACCCGCCCACGTCCGCGCACAAGGCGTGCCGACCGGGCGGAAGAAACATCTCAGTGAGCAGGTTCGGGCGCGATCACCGCGTGCAGCATTGTGCCGAGACGCTGAATGCCCGCTTGAATCATGGCGGGGCGCGCATTCGAGAAGTTCAACCGGAAGGTGTGCCCGCCCGCGGCCGCGCCGCCGACGAAGAAATCCGCGCCCGGCACATAGGCGACCTTGTGTTCGAGGGCCACCTTGAACATCTCGGTCATGTCGATGTATTCTGGCGCCTGCGCCATGAGGAATAACCCGCCGTCCGGCTTCGTCCAGCGCACGGCCTTCGGGAAGTAGTCCGCCATCGCTTCGAGCATGAGATCGCGCCGCGCCTCGTAGACGTCGCGCAGGCATTCGACATGCTGGTCGAGGAAACCATCGCGCGCAACTTCCGCGACGATCATCTGCGTGAGTGGGCTGGTGTGCAAATCGCTCGCCTGCTTCGCCTGCACCAGCTTTTCCATGATGCCGGGCGGCGCGGCGATCCAGCCGACACGCACCCCCGGTGCGAGGATTTTGGAGAAGGTGCCGAGATAGATTACGCGGCCATCGAACGTGGTCTTGCCCTCGTATTCGGCATCATATTCGTACAGACTCGGGATGTCGTCGCCGCTGTAGCGCAGTTCACCGTAAGGGTTGTCTTCCACGACGATCCCGTCGAACTCGTCGAGCAGTTCCATAAGCGCGCGCCGCCGTTCCGCGGAGAGTGTGATGCCTTGCGGATTCTGAAAATTCGGCACGAGGTACAGCAGCTTGGGCTTCTCACGAAGAACACGGCGCAGCACATCCAAGTCCAGCCCGTCGTGATCGGTGGGGATAGTGTAGTAACACGGGTTATACGGTCGCCACGCGTGGAGCATGCCCATGTAGGTCGGATCTTCGACCACCAGCCCATCGCCTTCATTGAGCAGCACCTTGCCGATCAAGTCGATGCCCTGCTGCGCGCCGCTCACGATCAGAATATCGTCGCGTGTGACGTGCACGCCGCCCCGCGACATGCGTTCGGCGATCAGATCGCGCAGTTCGCGCACGCCTTCGCTCGCGCCATATTGCAGCGCTTCCGCACCGTGGTCGGTGAGAACTTTATCCGCCGCTGCTTTCACGCGTTCCACGGGGAAAAGTTCGGGCGCAGGCAAGCCGCCCGCAAACGAAATGATATCCGGGCGCTGCGTCAGTTTGAGGATTTCGCGAATACTGGAGCGCGCCATGAGGTGCGTGCGTTCCGCGCATTTTCCATCCCAGTTCACCATGATAAACAGCCCTCCTGGTGAGCCATGGTGACCGCGTCCGCGCCAGCGTCCAGCGCCTTGAGGTTGAGCGGCAGCTTATCGCGCTTGGACGAATGCGCGTCAAGCGCCCGCTTGACCGCGTCCAACGTGAGGACGGGGCTGGCGGTAATGAGCGCACCCATCAGCACCATGTTGCCCAGCTTGAGATCGCCCACCTGATCGGCAAGATCGGTCGCCGGGATGTAAAGCGTCGTGATGTCTTCACGGATCGACTGTTTGGTCACCAGCGAACTGTTGACCAGCAGCAGTCCGCCCACCGCGATCCGATCCACGTATTTGTCAAACGAAGGGTTATTGAACACAACAGCGTGCTGCGGATGGGAGACGGCGGGGGAACCGATCACCCGGTCGCTGATGACGACCGAACAGTTCGCCGTGCCACCGCGCATTTCCGGCCCATAAGACGGAATCCACGTCACCTGCAAACCGGCGTCCAGCGCCGCGTAAGCGAGGAGCTGCCCCGCGAACATCACGCCCTGTCCGCCAAAGCCCGCGAAAACATAGTCGTGCTGCATGGTTACGCCTCCATCGCTTTGACCGAGTCCGCGATCTTGTAATCGCCGAGCGGATAAACGGGCAGCATCTCGGTTTCAATCCATTTGAGCGCATCGACCGGAGTCATGTCCCAGTTGGTCGGGCAGCTTGAGAGCAGTTCGACCATGCTGAAACCTAGACCATGCATCTGCACCTTAAGCGCCGTCGTGATGGCTTTCTTCGCTTTGCGGATGTTGGCGGGGTCATGCAAGGAGCGGCGAACGATATAGGCCGCGCCATCCAGCGTCGCGAGCATTTCGCTCATCCGAACGGGAAATCCAGAGCGGTGCACATCGCGTCCGAGCGGCGACGAGGTGGTTTTCTGGCCGGGGAGCGAGGTCGGCGCCATTTGCCCACCCGTCATGCCATAGATCGCATTGTTGACGAAAATCACGGTGATGTTCTCGCCGCGACCCGCCGCATGCATAATTTCGGCTGAGCCGATCGAGACGAGATCGCCGTCACCCTGATAGGTCACGACCATTTTATCGGGCTGCACCCGCTTGATGCCGGTCGCCATGGCCGGGGCGCGCCCGTGCGCCGCCACGCAGCTATCGAGATCAAAAAACTGGTAGGAAAACACCGAACAGCCGACCGGGGCGACGAAGATCGTTCTGTCTTGTACGCCAAGTTCGTCAATCACTTCGGCGAGCAAGCGGTGCGCGATGCCGTGGGTGCAGCCGGGGCAGTAGCTCGTCCGGGTTTCGAACAAGGCTTTGGGGTGGGAGTAAACAGGAATTTGCTGCATCATGATCGCCTCACCACGTCTTCACACGGGCGAAAAGCCGCTCGTAAACTAACTTGATGCGGGTATAGATTTCATCGGGCATGGGGACAATACCACCCATCCGCCCGTAAAATTCCACGGGGATTTGGCCTTCGATGGCCAGTTTCACATCTTCGAGCATTTGCCCGGCGTTCATTTCGACCACAAGGCAGCCCTCCACCTGATCGGCGAGTTCGCACAGGCGATCTTCGGGGAACGGATAAATCGTTTGCGGGCGGAACAACCCGACGCGCATCCCGTCGGCCCGCGCCTGTTCGACCGCAGAATAGGCGATGCGCCCCGCTGTGCCATAGCCGATCACCAGCAGCAGCGCGTCTTCGGTGGCAAATTCAGTCGAGCGCTGTTCCTTGTGCCGGATGACTTCCAGCTTTTCCTGAATGCGGATATTGAACGCTTCCTGATCTTCTGGCTGCATGTGGAACGGAACGACGGTCCGCCGCGGGCGATCTTTCGCTCCGGTGAGGGCGTAGGTTGGCCGTTCGGCGGTCAGTTCACGCATTGGGGGTAATTCCGCGGCTTCCATCATCTGGCCGATCTGGCCGTCGGCGGCGAGCACCACGAGATGCCGGTATTCATCCGCCAGATCAAAAGCAAGGGTCGTGAAATCGATGGCTTCCTGCACAGAGGCCGGCGCCAGCACGATCGAGTGATAGTCGCCATGGCCTGCCGAGCGCGTCACCTGAAAATAGTCGGCCTGCGACGGCTGAATATTGCCCAAGCCGGGGCCGCCGCGCATCACATCGACGAGTACCGCTGGAACTTCGGCGGAGGCGATGTAAGACATGCCTTCCTGCATGAGGCTAAAGCCGGGGCTAGAGGACGACGACATAGTGCGCACGCCCGTACAGGCCGCGCCGTACACCATGTTGATCGCCGCAACTTCGCTTTCGGCCTGTAAAAACACGCGCCCAAGTTCGGGCAGGCGTTTGGACAAATATTCAAGCAGTTCAGTTTGGGGGGTAATCGGATAACCGAAATAAGCGGTCATGCCCGCCCGGACGGCGGCCTCCGCGATGGCAATATTTCCTTTTAGCAATTCTTTGGTCATGATACACGCGCCTCTCTAGCCGCAACCGGCGCTCGATAGACGATAATGCAAACGTCGGGGCAGACTAAAGCACACACGGCACAACCCGTACATTTTTCGAGTGGATCGACAAGGGCGGCGGGATGATAACCTGCGCCGTTCAACGCCTCTCGGTCGATAGCCAGCACGTCTTGCGGACAAACCGCCGTACACAGGGCACAGCCCTTACACCGGCTCTGGTCGAGGATGATGCTGCCTCTGCTCAAGATGACCTCCTGTCGAGCGAGCTTAACCTCTACCTTTATACTAGTCCTATGTGCGGTGACTCAGGAGCGATAAACATCACGCCGCAGGTATTCATATGTCACATTCATTCAGGGATTTGTAAAAAGTCAGGAATATTATTCGGTGTTTTACAAAAAGTGGGCAAAATTATTCTGATTGCACCAATTTTCACGAAACAGAATTAAGGGCGAGTCGTGCCTCGCCCTCATTTATTCCATCGCTGGTTGGCTTCAGTACGGACGAGTTAATCTCTTTGGATGTTTGGGGCAAAGGGCGAGGCATGCCTCGCCCCTACAAGAACCGTTTTCGTAGGGACAAGGCAGGTGTCACCCGACGTAGGATTAGGACGAATGAGGCGACACT
>CALKIA010000119.1 GCA_937988705.1 uncultured Chloroflexota bacterium
TACGTGGGAGAGGGACGGCTTGCGCAGCAAGCAGGGTGAGGGGTGTCGTGAAAGTTCTTTTTAGACACCCTCTTTATTGCGACCGCCTGCCTCCCCCAAGAATCTCTTGCTTTTTTGCCCCTCTCTCTTGGGAGAGGGGCGGTTGAGCGCAGCGAACCGGGGTATGGTAATTCTATACTTCACTGAAATTACCCAGTGGTGTGTGCTCTATTGCGCCAAAATGTCCGCGAGCTGGAACAGATCGAGGTCGAGCGGCTTGTGTTTGCCGACAATTTCGGGGTAGGGCGTGGGCGTCGCTACGCCCTTGAGCCAGCCGACCAGCACACCGGATTCGCCTTCGCACAGGCAGCGCGTCGCCTTAGCGCCGAGCCGCGTCGCCAGCAGACGATCAAACGCGCCGGGTGTGCCGCCGCGCTGCACATGCCCGAGGATCGTCACGCGCAGTTCAAAGCCGATGCGGTCTTTGTGGGCATGGAAGTATTCCTTGAGCTTTTCGCCGTTATTCTTCGCGCCTTCGGCCACGACGATCAAGCCGTGCTTTTTGCCTCGCGCATAGGCTTCGTTCAAAATCGACTCGAGTCGTTCCGGTGCGATCTCCGCTTCCGGGATGACGACCGCTTCCGCGCCGCCTGCGATCCCTGCCATCAGCGCGAGATACCCGCTGTCGCGCCCCATCACCTCGACGGCGAACGCGCGGCGGTGTGAGGAGGCCGTGACCTTCAGGCGATCAATTGATTCGAGCGCGATATTCAGCGCGGTATCCACGCCGATGGTGATTTCCGACCCGGCGAGATCGTTGTCAATCGTAGATGCGACGCCCACCACCGGGAAACCGAGCTTGTGCAGCTCGTACGCGCCCGTCTGTGACCCATTGCCGCCGATGACGATCAGACCTTCAATGCCGCGCTGTCTGAGGTTGGTCAAGGCTAGCTGGCGGCCTTCTTCCGTTTTGAACTGCGGACAGCGGGCGCTGCCAAGCATCGTCCCGCCTTGCTGAATGATCCCACCGACATCCCGCGCACCCAAATCGCGCATGTCATCATCGATCAGCCCGCGATACCCGTCATTGACGCCGAAGATTGTGCATCCGTAGTCGAGCCCTGTGCGTACCACCGCCCGAATAGCCGCATTCATTCCCGGCGCGTCGCCGCCGCTGGTCAGCACCGCGATTCGTTTCATCAGCTTGTTTTCTCCCGCCTCAATTTATGAGGCACGATTGTAGCGTTGCAATTGTGCAAAACAACTCTACTTTAGCAGAAGCTCCCATTCATGACAGTGATAACGGGCATAGGGTAAAGGTTGCGTTCATCAGGCGTTAATCCGCGTGAGATTACAATAGGGATGAACACGTTAAGCGGCGTTAAAGGGCAGTTGAAGCGGCTCTGTGTCTCCGCTTTGTCCTTTGGCTGCCGTTGGTATGAATCGCTCAAGGTAAGTGAAACAGGGAAAAGAGGTGCATGTTGACACCGGATGCGCTGCGGGCGAAGTCACTGGAAGTCTACCATTTGCTCACCGAACGGTACGGCGAACGTCCGCTCACACCGCGCCGCCAGCCCATGCACGAATTAATTTCGACGATTCTCTCGCAGCGCACCACCAACGCCAACGAAGCGCTCGCCTACCAGCGCATGTGGGATCGCTTTGGCTCGTGGGAAGCGATTCGCGATGCCGATGTGAACGAACTCACCGAAGCCATCGCGCCGTCCAATTACCCGGAAACCAAAGCGCCGCACATCCAAGCGACGCTGCGCCGCATCATCGACGAACGCGGGGCGGCGAACATCGACTTTCTGGCGGATCTGCCGCTCTCTGAGGCCATGACGTGGTTGCTGGATTTGCCCGGCGTTGGCATTAAAACGGCGTCACTGGTGATGCTGTTCTGCTTCTCCAAGCCGATCATGCCCGTCGATACGCACGTCCACCGCGTAAGCCAGCGCGTCGGCTTAATCGGTGCGAAGGTCGGCACGGAGGCGGCGCATCGCGTTCTGCTCGACCTGCTGCCCAACGAACCATACTTCCTGTACAACTTCCACGTCGCCAACCTCAAACATGGGCAGCAGTTGTGCATCTGGGCGAACCCGAACTGCGCGCCGTGCCCGCTCAAGCACCTGTGCGATTGGTATCAGGCCAACCGGGCAGGGAAGCCGAAGCCGTAGGGGCATGGCGCGCCGGTAGCTACACAGAACCGCCTGAAGCCGTTTTAGAAGCAGCGGACGAAATAGATTGTGTCCCTACACAAGCACCGCTCTTTCGTAGGGACGCGATTTATCGCGTCCGCACAGTCCCAGAACCGACCAAT
>CALKIA010000120.1 GCA_937988705.1 uncultured Chloroflexota bacterium
ATGCCCGCTTAGGGGCAGCCCCAGCCCGCCAAATTCGCCCAATACGAGCGCGCGCGCCGTATCGAACCCCGGCACATCCGGTCCCGGGTATGCATGCATATCAAAAACATCACCCACACCGATATCGTTCCAGCCGCTGGCGCTGTTGACCAACCGCGTTGGATCATAAGTTTGCAGCCAATCCGCCAGGCGCGTGGTGTCATACTGGCCCCAGCCTTCATTGAACAGCACCCACATCACGATAGATGGGTGATTGCTATGTGTATCGACCAACCGCTGGAGCTCCAGCTCAAACTGAGCCGCCGAAGCCGCCGAACGCTCGATTTCACCCTGTCCCGGCTGAACAAAATCGTCGCCGCTGGGCATGTCCTGCCAGACAAGCACGCCGAGGCGATCCGCCCAGTAGTACCACCGTTCCGGTTCAACTTTCACATGTTTGCGAATGGTGTTGAAGCCGAGCTGGCGCGTAACTTCGATATCGTGGCGGAGGGCTTCGTCGGTCGGAGCGGTGTACAGCCCATCCGGCCAGAAACCCTGATCGAGCAGTCCAAAGTTGAAGAGTGGCGCGTTATTGAGGAACAGGCGCAGCACGCCATCCGCATCCGGCGCGACTTCGATTTTGCGCATGCCGAAATAGCTGGTCACCTGATCTACTGCTGTGTTATCGAACCTGAGACTCACATCAAGATCGTACAAGAATGGCGCGTCGGGCGACCACAGCTTGGGCTGAGCAATGGGGACTTCGACCGCTTGATCCGCCGGGCCGTTGGCCGTACCGACTACTGCCTCACCGTCAAGCGCTGTGACTGAGAGCGTGTAGCCGCTCAGGTCGGACGCGCCGCTGAGATGAGCCTGCACGCGCAGCACGCCCGCGTCGATGTCTGTTGCCAGCCGCAGGTCCGCGATGGCGACGTTAGGCACGGGCTCTAGCCACACGGTCTGCCAGATGCCTGACGAAGGCGTGTACCAGATTCCATCGGGGCGGAAGACCTGTTTGCCGCGGGGCTGCGTGCCTTCAGTCGGATCGAACACGTCGACCAGAATTTCCTGCTCGTTTGCAGGCAGCAGCGCGTCGGTGATGTCGAACGAGAAACCATCATAGGCGCCAATGTGGCTGCCTATTTCGCTGCCATTCACCCACACGGTTGTGCGCCAATCAACCGCCCCGAAGTTCAGCAGGACCCGTTGCCCTGTCCATGTTTCCGGCACCGTGAATGTCCGGCGATACCAGATATGCTTGAAATCAACCCGCCGCTGGACGCCTGAGAGGTACGACTCGATGGGGTAGGGGACGAGAATTTGGTCATCGAATTGGGTCGGGGCCGGATCATTGAGGCGGGTGAGCGCGTATTCCCACAGGCCGTTCAGGTTGAGCCAGTCGGCGCGTACCATTTGGGGTCGCGGGTATTCTGGCAGCGCATTCTCCGGGGTGACTTCGGCGGCCCAGCGCGTGATCAGCGGTTGCTCCTGTGCGGTTACCGGGGCCATCTGCACGATCAGCGTGCATAAAACGAGCAAAACGAGCGAACGCATCACTTGAGGCACCTTAACCCTTTTGTAATTCGAAAGATCAGGATTATACCGCAGCGAGCAGGCACAACCCGTCGGCGCAACCTCGTCAATTGGCCGTGACACTTGACGAGGTTGTGGAGAGATGTTCAGGGGGAGCGGCCGCGCCCCCGATCAAGGGGCAGATCGGGGGGCGGCCCGGGGTTGGGCTAGAGCATCGATGTGACTTCGCGACCAAATGAGGTCGCATCAATGGGCTTGGAAAAATAGGCGCGAAACCCGGCGGCAATCGCCTGTTCGCGCAGCTTTGACGTGTGATATGCGGTCACAGCGACACAGGGCAGTGCAGCGGTTTCCGGGTTGCTGAGAATGTCGTTGAGCAGCGCGAACCCATCTTTACCCGGCAGCGCCAGATCGATGATCGCGAGACCATACTGGATGCGATTCTGGAATAAATAGGATTCGGCGGTTTCGGCGTCTCCGGCCACATCAATCGGAACGTTCATGTACGACAGGATATGCGCGACGACTGCTTGTCCATCGGGATCGTCTTCAACAACGAGTAGGCGTTTGTAAGCCATAAATGTGTACTCCTAGATCTGCAAGGCGGCTTTAAGGACCGGGACACTCGCCAGCATCGCCACTAACTGCTGCATGAAGGTGTCCGCGGATAAGGGCTTCGTCAGGTAGTTATCGAATCCGGCGGCGAGCGCGCGTTCGCGATCTCCGACCATCGCGTGCGCGGTGAGCGCGAAGATTGGGAGATCAGCGGTGAGCGGATTCACCTTGAGATTGTGCAGCAGTTCCCAGCCATCCATCCCAGGCATCGAGAGGTCCGAAATGACGAAATTCGGGCGCTGCTGCTTGATGACGTCGAGGGCTTCCCGGCCATCGGTCGCCGTGATGACGATCGCGCCGTAGAAATCCAGAATGAAGCGCGCGACTTCGAGACTGTCCTCTTCATCATCGACGATCATAATCTTCCAGTCGGTGAACAGATCCATCGGGATAGCATCCATGATCGCCTCCCTTAATTCAAACTGGTGACGTTCGACTGAACCGGGAGCAGCACCGTGAATTTGCTGCCCTTACCAACTTCACTTTCGAGCTGAACTTGTCCGCCCATCATGCGCGTGAGCTTCTGGACAATCGCGAGGCCTAACCCGGTACCGCCAAATTCACGCTTGGACGTGCTGTCCACCTGCCGGAATTCATCAAAGATGAATTCGCGGGCATGGGGTGGAATACCGATGCCGGTATCAGAGACTTCAATTGACCATTGATCGCCGCAGCTGCGCACATTCATCTCAACCGACCCCGCCGATGTGAACTTGATGGCGTTCCCCACTAGATTGATGACGATCTTGGAGAGCGCTTCTTCGTCCCCGTAGATGGTAGACGGCAGGTCAGGATCGACCGAAGTGACAAAAGTGAGGCGCTTGTTTTCGGCGAGTGCGCTCATCTGTTTATAGACACGTTCGGTGAATGTATTGGGCGAAATCGGTTCGCTGACCAATTCCATGCGGCCTGACTCGATGCGGGAGAGATCGAGGAAGTCGTTGATGAGCGAGAGCAAACGCTTGCTGTTCGCACTGATGCGTTCCA
>CALKIA010000121.1 GCA_937988705.1 uncultured Chloroflexota bacterium
AGTAACGTACACAAACGTGATGCCCACCCGCTGCTGGATGCTCTTAAGTTCAATCTGCATCTGCTGGCGCAGCTTGAGGTCCAATGCGCCGAGCGGCTCATCGAGCAGCAGCACGCTTGGGTGATTGATCAGCGCGCGCGCCAGTGCCACGCGCTGCCGCTGTCCGCCAGACAGTTGCGACGGCTTACGATCCGCCAGCCCCGGCAGCCGCACCAGTTCTAGCATGTCGTGTACACGTTCCTGCCGTTCGCGCTTCGGCACCCGTTTGACCATCAGACCGTAACCGACGTTTTCGCCGACACTCATGTGCGGGAATAGCGCATAGTCCTGGAATACGGTGTTCACATCGCGTTCGTACGGTGGCACACCGACGAGGCTGCGTCCGTGCAGCTCAATCTGGCCCGCCGTCGGCTGCTCAAATCCCGCAATCAACCGTAAACACGTTGTCTTGCCTGACCCGGACGGACCCAGCATGGAGAAGAATTCGCCATCATACAATTCCAGTGACACGTCATCCACGGCTCTCACCTCGCCAAAATGCCGCGAGACGTGCGAAAACCGGACGGCGACCGATCGCTGCTCAGCCATTTTTCACCATGACGTGTTTGGTTATGCGGTAATCGTTCACGGCTTCGGCGGATAAATCCTTCCCGAAACCCGACTGTTTGAACCCACCATGTGGCGTTTCTGACGTCAGCGGAATGTGATCATTGATCCATACGGTGCCGAATTCGAGTTCGCGGGCGATGCGCATCGCCCGGCCAATGTCTTTCGTCCAGACGGATGCAGCCAGCCCGTACAGCACATCATTACCTAGCCGAATCGCTTCACTCTCGCCATCGAAAGTACTGATCGTGAGCACTGGCCCGAAGATCTCGCTCTGGATCACTTCCGCTTTCTGATCCACATCGGTGATGACGGTCGGCGCAAAGAAATAACCGCGTTCACGGTCAGCCGGGAGAGTCCCACCGGTCACAATGTTCGCGCCGGCAGCCCGCGCCCGTTCGACAAATCCCTGGACGCGTTCCCGCTGCGTACTAGAAATCAGCGGCCCCATCTGCACCCCAGCGTCAAACTGACGGCCAACTTTCACCCCACGCATCCCCTCGACAATTGCTTCCAGCACATTGCTATACTGGCTTTTCTCAACATAAACGCGCGTCGCCGCCGTGCAGTCTTGTCCGGTATTAAAGGTCGAAGTGA
Source organism: uncultured Chloroflexota bacterium (assembly GCA_937988705.1). Lineage (GTDB taxonomy): Bacteria > Chloroflexota > Anaerolineae > Aggregatilineales > Phototrophicaceae > Flexifilum. The sequence goes on from CALKIA010000121.1 coordinate 1,204, forward strand.
GTGTCGCTACGGCGGCTACATTTTCAACATCCACATCGTCGAATACAATAAATGGCGCTTTTCCACCGAGTTCCAGATGCACGCGCTTGAGCGTGTCGCTTGCCGTCCGCATGATCTTCTTGCCCGTACCAGTTGAACCTGTCAAGCTCACCATCCGTACATCAGGATGCTCAACCAGCGCCTGACCGGTTTCATTTCCACCTGTGATGATATTGAGTACACCGGCGGGAATGCCCGCCTCGGCGCACAGTTCCGCCAGCATGAGTGTCGTGATCGGCGTGCCGGGCGCGGGCTTCAGGACTACTGTACAGCCCGCTGCGAGCGCCGGTCCAATCTTCCAGATAGCCATCATCAATGGATAGTTCCACGGCGTAATCTGGCCGACGACACCCACCGGTTCGCGCTGGTACATCGAAGTGAACCCCTTCGCGAATTCACCAGCGGAATGACCATGAGTATCTCGCGCCGCGGACGCGAAGAATCGAATGTTGTCGATGGTGAACGGCAGGTCAGCGCCGAGGCTGACAAAGCTGTAGGGCTTGCCCGTATTTTCCGATTCAGCGCGCGCAAATTCCTCCATCCGCGCTTGCAGCAGGTCGGCCAGTCGCCAGAGCACCAGTGACCGTTCGCTTGGGGTCAGGCGTGACCAACGCCCATCGTAGAAAGCAGTCCGTGCGGCGCTCACCGCGGCATCGACATCGGCCGCGCTCGCATTGACGACTTCGGCGATTACTTCGCCCGTCGCCGGATTTTCAATCGACAGGGTACTGCCATCTCGGCTGTCCACCCAAGCGCCATTGATCCAAAGTTTGTGTCTCATCGGGTTTAACCTTTTTGGAAAGACGCCGGGAATATTCCCGGCGTCTCAAAAATACGAAGCGTTAAGTGAGTTATTCGGGGATAGACTAACGACCGCCGATGACCGCAATGTAACTGGTCACCCATTCATAATATGGAACGCATACGTCGCCACGATCATCGCCACAGCTGGTGGTCGGCGTCTGCCAGAAATGAATCTGTTCGAAGTCGTCAAAGCCGTTGGTTGCACAGCCGGTATCCGTGAGCAGTTCATTGCCCGTGCAGGCGGCGGGAACCGACGGAACCGATCCGAACCAGGCTGCGAGGTCGCCCTGCAGCTTCGGATTCAGCGAGTGCTCCAGCCACAAGTATGCGCAGTTCGGATGCGGCGCATCGACGTGCATCATCGTGCTGTCGGCCCAACCCGTCGAACCTTCTGCCGGGATGGTGCTGGCCACGGCTGCGCCCTGCGCGGCGAGCAAATTCACTTGGAACGGCCAAGAACTGGTTGCCACAACGCCTTCATTGACGAAATCGTCAATCTGGATAAAGGCATCATGCCAATAGCGCCCCACGAGCTGACGCTGCTGACGCAGCAGATCCAGCGCCGCATTGAACTGATCGCGATCCAGCGCATACGGGCTGGTAATGCCGAGATCCGGGTTGGTTGCCATGAGATACAGGGCGGCATCAGCGATATAGATCGGGCCATCATAGGCCTGAACGCGTCCGACGTTCGTTTCACCATCGGGCAGCGTCTGTTCTTCAAACACGACACTCCAGCTCGTTGGCGCTTCCGAGAACACTTCGCTGTTGTACATCAGCACATTAGGCCCCCATTGATAAGGGACGCCATAATGCTCTAGTTCGCCATCGCCGTTCGCGTCGATCGAGTGCCACGGCGCATTCTGCAGCCGTTCATCAACGGTGCTCCAGCTCGGAATCAGGTCGGTGTTGAGGGGTTGCACACGCCCCCCCGCGACGAGGCGCAGGCTGGCATCGCCAGACGCAGTAACCAGATCAAAGCGCCCTTCATTCATCAAGGTAACCATTTCATCGGAGGTGGCAGCTGTCTTCACATTGACGAGGCAGCCCGTTTCCGCTTCAAATTCAGTGACCCAGTCGTAGGCGGCATCCGTCTCGCCGCGCTCGATATAACCGGCCCAGGCAATGATATCCAGTGCTCCTTCCCCTGCCCCAACTTCACTCATCGGGGCATCCTGTGCGAAGGCGACACTCAACGGGATCAACAAACACAAAACAAATAGAAATAGCAAGCTGCGTTTCATCGAAACTCTCCTGAAATATAACTGTAGATTGATCGTGTGCCGTCGCCCATTATAGCATTGACTTCATCGTTGTAAAAAACATCCACATAAAGAACAGATAGCAACGGCTATCTCATGGCCAGCATATACCCGTCTTCTAGACTCGGTTCTACTGACCTTGCTGTATACCGTTCGTCGGGGGTGCCAATCACACGATACTGCACGCCCTCTTGCAGTTGTAGTGTCGAAACCACAGTGAGATTGCCGCTCGGACGTTCACCCGTCGTGATCATCGAATACACTTGGCCGCGTGCCTGTCCGATCAAGTCACTTGGCTTGCCCCGGAATAACACCCGACCCTCGCGGATGATGGCCAGATCGTTACAGCTGTGGCTGATGTCCTCAATCACATGGGTGGAAAGAATCACCGTGCAGCGCGCGGCCATATCCGCGAGCAGGTTGCGAAAACGTACCCGTTCCTCCGGGTCGAGTCCGGCTGTCGGTTCATCCACAATGAGCAGCTTCGGGTAGCCTAATAACGCCTGCGCGATCCCGATGCGCCGCTTCATCCCACCCGAATATGTCTTGAGCCGCCGCGCTGCCTCATCGGTGAGCCGGACAACTTCCAGCACTTCGGCAACCTGGCGCGCGCGTTCATGCTTATCGCTGATACCCTTCAACACGCCGATATAGTCGAGGAACTCGTGCCCCGTCAAATTCGGATATAAACCGAGTTCTTGCGGCAAGTAGCCCAACTGCCGTTTGACCGCGAGCTTACCGTGCTGTGTTGTGATATCTTCGCCGAACACCCGCACACTGCCGCTGCTGGGGCGCAGCAGACCAGCGATCACGCGCATCAGCGTGGTCTTGCCAGCGCCGTTCGGGCCAAGTAATCCGAACATGCCTGCCCCAATCTCCAATGACATGCCGCGCAGTGCCTGCACATCACGGTAGGATTTTGTCAGTGCCTGGATTTCGATCATCGTGATTATTCCTTCTCTTGCTCATTTACTGACTGCGCCGCCGCCAGATGAATGCCCCGCTGAAAACTAATAACAGTTCCAGTATTCCAATCACCAGCGACAGATAGACCGGAGGTGACACAATCCGCAGCTCATCATTCGGCGCCAGATTAACATACGTGGTGATGATTGGTATCCGCGCCAGATTGATAAAGCCCATCAGTGTTGGCTGCTGAGCGCTTCCACCGGTGCCAATCAATAACGTCGACACGATGAAGACACAGATGACCAGCGCCGCTGCCCGGATGCGATTGGGTTGTGTGCCACCAATCAGGATTCCAATTCCCGTATTGATGATGAGAACCAGCGCCGCAACCACCCACATCTCGGCGTACCGCAGAACATCATAACTGCGCAGTGTTAGCCACCAGAGCACACCGTTGACCACAAAAGCCGCGGCTATCGCGCTGCCTCCTGCCGCCCAGTAGCCGACCAGCTTGCCAATCAGATATTCGCTCACGGTGACGGGGAGGCTTTCGATGAGTTCCAAGGTGCCGTAATGTCGGTCAGCGGGCAAACTCTCACTTGCACCAACTGGAAACCCAAAAACGACGAGCACAATCAAGGCCGGGAACGTCAGGAATGTCAGCATGACATTGGTTGAGATGCCGCCTTCAGTCGCATTGAGGCGCTGCGTTAACTCACCCTCGGGCAGAGAGTTCCAGATTAAGAGCCCGGCACAGGTGACCAATAACGTCGTCAGTGCTAGCACACGCAGAGAACGACCGCGCCACTGTAAGCGAAATTCATAACGCGCGATCCCGAGAATATTCTGCATAGAAAATCCCCTTTCCTACTCGTTAGCGCTTCTTGCCATCGAACAACACTTGTTCTTCATTCCGCAGTCCATAAACCGCAATCACCATCAAACTAAGGCCGAATACCGTGATACACATGCGGTTGAGCCAATAGCTTGTCGAGCTCAAATCATCCGGCTGCAAGTAGGGATGAATACCCCAGAGAAACGGCTGGATGTAATTCAATGGGGGAAATAACGGTAGTGCGCCCGGCAAGAATACATCGCCGAAACCAACAAAGATAAACCAGAGAACGCCGATCATGACCAGACCGAATGCCGCTACCCGTGACCGCAGTGTGATGAAAAAAGCGAGCCCGCTGAAGAATATTGAGGGTGGCAGCCATCGGGCAATCATGACCGCTAAGTCTTGCCCCGGAACAATAAAGGCGCTGACGAGCATCAGACCTACGGCCACCAGCCCTTGAGTGACCAATACGCCGCCCCAGCGCTCCGCGACCAGCCACCCCAGCCCACGCGGACACGCCGCCAGTACTTCAAGCGCTGGTTCATCACTCGGAGAAAGCAGCAGCGCCGCCTGAAGTCCGATAGCCACTGGGACGACCAAACCCACGACGCGTTGGGCATCGAACTCAAACCACAGATTGCTGATTTCGCCCACACTGAATAGTCCAAGAATCACCAAGAGGCTTCCCAGCGCCCAGTAACAGTATGTCTGCTTAATCAGCGTGCTATAGCCGAAATACCTTGGTTGCCGGGCAAAGGCGATTAGCGCGAGACCGCTACCCCACAAGCTGATAGCGCCGAACAGCCCGGTCATTCCAGCGACGACCGGGCGAGTGACCCACTCAGACAGATCGAACACAACAGCTGGTAGTGCACATAAGCCATCGAGTGACCGGGTTGGATCGTCAAAGTAGGCGGCCGCAAGCTGGATACCGCATTGGCTGAAGGTAACAGCGTGACCAATATTGGCGAGTTCAATAACTTGGCTGTCTCTTAAGGTTTCGCTCGCGAGCGCCGCCCATCTGGGCGGCGTAACCGGGTCAAACTGTCCACCGAGCAGCAGTGTCGGTACAGTGCTAACTGCCGGAATATCTTGGCCCGGAGTGGAAAAGTCGACACCCCACGCCGCGCACAACGCTGCGCCACCCGATCCGAATAACCCATAATTAGGGCTCAAGGCGGGATCGTACTGGGCTTCGATGACATTGACCCGTTCTGGCGAAGTGCGCGAACCTTGATCGGCACACATGACGGCGAGCGTCATCCCTACACCCTGCCCCCCGACAATTACTGGCATTGCTTCGATCCACTCTGCCAGTGGAGCGTAATTTCCTGCTTCAATTTCGCTTAATGCCGCGGGTAGCCTGCTGATTGACTCGCGTCCGTACAGTGACATCAGCACAAATTGGCTGAGAACTTGTCCAGTGATTTGGTGCTGAGTCTGTCTGTTTGTATCTTCAAATATGACGGGTGCAGCTTCTAGATTTGCATAGAGGCGATAGTAGCGATTCTGAAGATTAGGGTACGCGAGGCGGCATTCGAAATCAGCCTGACACATTGTTTCGACCTCCCCCAGCGCTCGTTCGAACCCAATCGGGATCTGTTCGTACACGTTGATCTGCAAGGGAGTGACAGAATCAAGTACTGCACTTCGTATTTGTTCTGGGTGTTCTGCAAGGACTGTCAGACCAAGCCGTGTGCCATACGACACACCGAGGAGATTCGCTCGACTATAGCCTAAGGCTGAGATTAGGAATGCGACATCATCGGCACTTTGTTGTGTGTTAAAAAGTGTCACATCATCAATCTCTTCACTTAACTGATGACTACACGCAAACACACTCTCTGCTGCTTCAGCGAACGCCGTGCTGTCTGCGAACAAAGCGCTGGTGATCTGGGGGCAGTTCAGCGTGGGTTGCGACATGCCGGCGCCACGCTGGTCGAAAATGATGAGATCGCGTGCCTTCAGCAGTTCCGCATACCTAATGGCTGTCAGAGGCGCACGCATCACACCGTTATCACCGGGGCCGCCAGCGAGAAACAACACCGGATCAGGCCGTGGCGCGGGGCTGCGAATGATCGCTACAGCTATTCTCATCGTCCCACGCTCCAGATGTGCGTGGTCGGCGGGCACGGTGACATAACCACATTCGATCAGGTAGCCCGATGCATTACCAAACGGGCATTCAATCGGCTCAAATCCATGTTCTGGTTGCATGGGAGTTTCTATCTGCAGGATTAGCGCCAGCAGCAGCCTGAGCAGCAGCAGCATAGTCACAACCTCGCCCAGTGTGTCCGCTCAGCTTGAAAGATCAGCGCGCCAAACAGCAGCATAGCCGCTGAGAGCAGCAGCATTGGGCGCATCTCAGGGGCGCTGAGTCCGGGCAGCGAAGCCAACCACAACCAGAAATGCCCGCCGCTGCGTGTGCGCAGGAGCAGATGTGCTGCCCACAGTGTCAAACTGAACAGCAAAGCGGCGAATGTGTCCAGCAAAACCACACTCAGAAAGAACGCCAGACACGAGAGGAACGCCATGGGCGCCAACCACGCTTCGATCAACGGAATGAGCGACACATTGGGCAGAATGATGGCGAGAACCACGCTGCCAGCCAGCGCCAGCCCAAGGTCGAACACGAACAAGAGCATGAGTCTTGCGAGCAGCAGCAGCGCCGCAGGCGTCGGCGTGCTGTTTTCCAGTTCCTCTATCGAGGCATCCACCTCGTTGTACAAGAACGCCACGCCGCCTGCGGCGACGAACGGCGCGATCATGGCGAAGAGCAGCGAATCGGCTTGCGTGAGAGTTAGTCCGAGTCCTAACATCATCAACATGAACGATGCGAGCCAGAGCTCCCGCTGGATAATGCGGAACTGACTCAGCAGCAGAGCTTGCTGAACATGCCAACGTCGGTGTCGCTGAGGCAGTTCTCGCTTCAGGCGCTCGACTAAGGCTTGTGTGGCCAGCCGCGACGGCGGCTCAACCGGTCGTGTAATTTTCCCGATTAGCGGCAGGAGTGCTCGCGCCTCAGCAACACTTCCCAGATC